>JAKAQW010000023.1 GCA_021819525.1 Actinomycetes bacterium | reverse complement strand
TGCCTCTGGGCGGGCGTGCCTCTGGCGGGCTGCCCTCTCCCTGGCGGGCGTGCCTCTGGCACGTAGCGCGTCGGCTCGCCGCGGCGGCAGTAGCCTGCCGGCGATGCACCATGTGGAAGTGAAGCGGCGGATGGGCGAGGCCGACATCGCCGAAGTATCGGCCCTGCTGGCCGAGGCACAGACAGCTGACGGCCACCGTCCCTTGGGCGAGCACAAGTGGCTCGACCTGGTCCACGGCGGACGCACGGGCTTCGCCGGTTTCGTGGCGAGGCGTCGGCCCGATGGCCGGCTCGTGGGGTACGCCCAGCTCAGCCAGGGGCACCACACCTGGGGCATCGAGGTCGTCGTCGCTCCGGACCGGCGCGGGGCAGAAGACGGGGTCGGGATCGACTTGCTACGCGCCGCACTGCGCGAGGTGGCTGACCAAGGAGGGGGTCATGTCCATCTCTGGGTACCCAAGCCGACCCCGCTCTCCGACACCATTGCCACCGCCGCCGGTCTGCGCCAGGGACGGGATCTGCTCCAGATGCGGGTGTCACTTCCCCTGGAAGATAGCCACAGCACCCTGCCCGTACGACCGTTCAACCCCGCGCACGACGAGGCCGCCTGGTTAGCAGTGAACAACCGCGCGTTCGCCAACCATCCCGAACAGGGTGGCTGGACGCTCGAGACCTTACGCGAACGCGAGAACGAGCCGTGGTTCGACCCAGACGGCTTCCTCCTCCACGAACGTGACGGCGTCCTCGCCGGGTCCTGCTGGACCAAGGTGCACCCCGACACCTCACCACCGCTCGGGGAGATCTACGTCATCTCGGTGGACCCCGCCTTCCGCGGCATCGGCCTCGGTCGGGCGCTCGCCGTTGCCGGCCTCGAGCACCTGGCCGCCAAGGGGACGGGCACCGGCATGCTGTACGTGGACGCGACCAACACGCCGGCTGTCAGCCTCTACCGATCGCTCGGCTTCCACGTCGACCACGTGGACCGGGCCTACACCGGTGACGTACCCGCCGCCTGAGCCCCCCACCGGCTCCGCTACCCGTGAGCCCCCCACCGGCTCCGCTACCCGTGAGCCCCCCACCGGCTCCGCTACCCGTGATCTCTCCGCCGGATCGTCGGAAGGTGCCATCTCGCCGGATGCCCGGGGGCAGGCGAAGCTCCGCCGCAGGTCGACGCCCCGTGGGTGGCGAGCCTCACGACGAGGCTTCAGCCGCCCGACACCCCTACGACCGCACCGATGCCGTAGGTGATGGCTGCGGCGACTGCCGCGATGAGCAGCTGCCGGATAGCCGACCACCACCATCGCCGCCCCGTGAAGTACGACAAGGCGATCCCGACTCCCACCGCCGCGGTCCCGCCCACCGCCACCGAGGCCACCGTCGCTCCTCCACCACCAACCACCCACCATGGCATCAGCGGCAACACCGCTCCCAGCGCGAAGGTGACGAACGAGGAGAAGGCTGCCTTCGCCGGTGAGCCCAAGGCATCCGGATCGACTCCCAGCTCCTCGCGGGCATGGGTATCGAGCGCCAGCTCGGGCGTGCGCATCATCTCGTCGGCGAGACGACGGGCTGCGTCTGGATCCACGCCGCGGCTCTCGTAGATGTGGATCAGCTCACGCCGCTCACCCTCGGGACGTCGGCGGATCTCGTCACGCTCGAGGGCAAGCTCGCGTTCGAGCAGCTCGGTCTGGGCTCGCATCGAGACGTACTCGCCGGCCGCCATGGAGCACGCCCCACCGATGAGCCCAGCCAGCCCGGCCAGGCGGACCACGCCTGAGGTGGCGTGCGCGCCGGCCATGCCGAGCACCAGCGAGACGTTGGTGACCAACCCGTCGCTGATCCCGAACACGGCAGCTCGGGCCCATCCCCCGCTCAGGTCGCGATGGTGAACGGGGTGATCAGGACCGGCCACCGAAGGCGCACCTCGCCGACGTGCCGGCGACCGCGTCGACCGGCGAACCCGGCGGATCGCGTCGACGTCTCGCCAGCCGCGCGCGCGTCGGCCATCGCGGTCGCTGCGGCGCACGTCCCGAGAGCCGGGTTCCTCACCCCCACCCCGCCGAGCGGTGCCAGCCCCTTCCCCGCTACCGCCACCGGCTCGCGAGCCATCGACCTCCTGCCCGGAGCCGGCACCAGACAGCGCCGCTCCCTCGTCCGCCCCGGCTGCTCGACTCTCACCCGTTGCTCGGCCCACCGCGCCACCCTACCGAACGCGTCGGCCGGCCAGTACGAAAAGACCCCAGCTGGCCAGCCATAACACTCTCCGACGGCCGGCCGCACCTGTATCGTTCGCCCTCCCGAACCCCGCCCGGGACCGTCACCGGCCCCCCGGTTCCAACGAACCGGGCCAGGCGCCCACCCCCGAGTGCGCCCGCCTGACAAACTGGTGCCATGGCACAGCATCAGTGGCTCGATCGGTCGCAACCTCAGACGCTGCAGAACGCGGTGATCCTCTGTTACATCGATGCCGGCCTCGCCCTACTGAGCGGGGTGCTGGCCGGCGGAGCTGGGATACTGCTCCTGCTCCCCATCCTCCTCGGGGTAGGCGGCTTCGGGATCGCCAACGACAAGCGCTGGGGCTACTGGTCGGCAGTGGTGCTCGCCGGGCTCACCCTGCTCGACGCGCTGTACGTGCTCGCCGTGGCTCCAGGCATCTCCTCCATCTTGCTGTTGTTGTTCGCCGGCGTCCTGGTGGCCCTGCTGGTACACCCCATGAGCCGGCAGTACCAGCGGCTCTGGTTCCGCTGAGCACCTTCGCCGGCACCACGCCTACCTGGTCGGGATGCTGGCCTTCGGTCTGATGCTGCTGGGCTGGCCACGCATCCGCCTCCTGGCCCGCGGGCAGCCCCGACGGACCAGGACAGCCGTGAACCCGGCCCACGGACCTCTCGCCACACGTCACTCGGGTTCGGGTTCGGTCAGCTGATCGGCGTGGCGCCTGGCGCGGCCGCGTCAGTCCTCACCGTGGCGATCTGCTGAGCGAGGCGAGCGAGCGCTGGAGCTGTTCGCACTCCCCACCAAAAGAGATCCTTGCCGTCGACCAGGACCACCGGCGCACCCCCGCCAAGCTCGGCCAGCTCAGCGCGGTGCCGCTCTCGAAACGGGTACGGCTCGCTCGGGGCCAGGACCACGTCCGCCACCTGGGCGGCCATCTCCTCGACACTGACCGTCGGATAGGCGCCCCGGCTGTCGGGGAACACCACCGGCACTCCCAGGTGCGCGAGCACCGAGGCGCCGTAGGTCGGTTGCCCGAGGACCATCCAGGGCCTACGCCAGATGGGCACCAGCGCCCGGGCACGCTGGGGCAGCGTCGGGCCCGGAACGGGGATGTCCACGGCGATCCCTACGCGTTCTGCCAGGTCGGAGAGGTGCGAGGGGACGTCGGCCAGGTTCCGCACTGCCAACACATGCACCGCCACCCCCGCACCCACCAGGGCCTGGTAGTCCTGCCGCCGGTTCTCCTCCTCGTCCATCACCACCAGGTCCGGCTCCAGGGCCACCACTGCGGCCACATCCGGGTTCTTCGTGCCCCCCACAGTGGCGATACCCGGCTGCTCGCAGAACCGGGTGCAGGCGATCGGCACCACACCCCACGCCACCAGGGTCTCTGTGACAGAAGGCACCAGACTGACCACACGCACGGCGCCAGTCTCGCACCGCCAGCCAGAGCCTTCGCCGCGACCCGCGATCCCTCTCCCGCGATCCGTGCGCGTTTGCCGTGAACCCACGAGCTTCCTTGCCTGCGCCGCGACCGCCCGCGCCTTCGCGGCGATCGAACGACCTTTACCTCGAGGTCGACAGCCCCCCGATCTCCCGGCGTCGGATCAGGCTTCACCCCGATGGTTCGCCTCACGAGGCGCAGGAGACGCAGCGGCCACCGCCCGCGGACCGACCGATCAATCGTCGACGAAGCCGCGCACGACCCCGCGGCGACCCTTCCAAGGACCTCCACCGACCGCCGGCAGATCGAAGGGACGGCCTGCCTCGAGGCGAACGAACCCCGCCGAAGCCATCAGCCGTTCGAGCGCGGCCTGGTTCGGCAGCCACCACTCGAACTCGGCGATACCGTCGAACTGGGCCAGTGGACGCCGCCGGTACAAGAAGTGCTCCTTCACCGGGTTGGCCACGATGGCACTGTGCCCGGTCACGCCGTGGATCCGCTGAACCGCGGTGACCGGATCCTTCAGATGGACCAGCAGGTCCCCGCAGAACACCACGTCGAACCGCCCGAGCTGGGGCCCGAGGTCGTACACCGAGCAGATCTGGCGCTGGACCTTCGATCCCAGCGCCCGACGCACCAGCTCGAAGCGGTCGGCCTTGGTCTCGTCGAGCGTCTTCACGATCCGCGGCCTCAGCGCCGGCGGCCAGTCGAGCGCTTCGGGGTCCTCGACGTCCAGCGCGACCACCTCGGCTGCGCCACGCCGCTCCATGGTGAACGCCCAGAACCCGTCCATCGTGCCCACGTCGAGACAGCGCAGGCCGCTCAGGTCTTCGGGTACCAGGTAGCGATCGACCGCTGCGCGGTGGTCGAACATCCCTGGCGTCACCACTCCGTCGCCGAGGTCGATGCTGTGGTACCAGGTGAACTGGTCGACCACCGCTCGCAGCTCAGCCACGTCGCGCTCGACCTCCACGATGCACACCTTTCGGCTGGAGCCGGCTCCGACACCGGCTGGTCGGCTCGGGAACGCCGGCCCACGCCCTTCCTTGCGGTGGACACTGGCCCTTGCGGTGGACACTGGCCCTTGCGGTGGACACTGGCCCTTGCGGTGGACACTGGCCCTTGCGGTGGACACTGGCCGGGGAACAGCTAGGCAGCCCCCTGCGACAGAGCGCTACGGCCTCTGCGTCGTCGTGCTCCGAAGAGCGGTTCTGCGTGCGCCAGGTTTGTCGTCGGTCGCCGTTCTTCCTCCGTCCCAGCCGTCTGCCCGACGACCAGCACCTACGGAGAGCGTCATGGCGACCAAGTCCACCGAAGATCGAGCGCGAGAGGTGGCTAGCGCCCTGCGAGCGAGCTTCGGCCCACTCGTACGCCGAGGCGTTCGGCGTCTGGGCTACGACATCGTGCGCTGCCCCGCGCGGAGCTCAGCCACGGTGCCAGGCGGCGGAGACCTCGCCGATGTCGACGAGGCGACGCGTGCGACCGTCGAGGCCACTCGTGGGCTCACCCTCACCTCGGCGCAGCGCGTGGTCGCGTTGTGCGATGCGGTGCGATACCTGGTGGCAGCCGGTGTTCCTGGCCCGCTCGTGGAATGCGGAGTGTGGCGCGGCGGCAGCGTGCTGGCCATGCTGCGTACGTTGCTCGAGCTCGGCGTCACCGACAGGGACGTCTACCTCTTCGACACCTTCGACCGAATGCCCCCTCCCGGTGACGACGACGTCGACCTGACGGGGACCGCCGCGGCCACCTACCACGAGCAATTCGCACACGGTACGTACGACCACGCCTACGACTACCTGCCGGTTGACGATGTCCACGCCCTGCTGGTCACCACCGGCTACCCCGACTCCAAGCTGCACTTCGTCGCCGGGCTGATCGAGCAGACCGTGCCGGCACACGCGCCACAGGAGATCGCGCTGCTGCGCCTCGACACCGACTACTACACCTCGACTCGCCACGAGCTCGAACACCTGGCGCCGCGCCTGGCGCCCGGAGGTGTCCTGCTCATCGACGACTACGGCCACTGGCGCGGTAGCCGCAAAGCCACCGACGAGTATCTCGAGGCCATGGCCGCACGAGGTACGCATCTCTACCTCCACCGCATCGACTACAGCGGACGCCTGGCGGTGCTGCCGAGATGATCGACGTGGCTCCTCCGGGTCCGCCGTGGCGGGAACCGACTACGGCAGCTACGGCAGCTACGGCACCTACGGCACCACGTGCACCTACGGCACCTACGGCACCTACGGCACCTACGGCACCTACGGCACCTACGGCACCTACGGCACCACGTGCACCAGTGGCACCCCACACCGGCGATGCTGCACGGCCCTCGGTGCCAGGTGCCGGGGCGCAGGACCCGTGCTCGGCGAAAGCCTGCACGCCTCCTGGTTGAGCACGGCGATCGTGGCCCTGGAGCGGGGGAGGTGAGCACCGCTTCCCACCACAGCGGCGCTCACCGTCGATGCCGCAGCCACCAGGAGCAGTCCGACGCCGACCACCGCCATGCGCCGCTGACGCCCTCGGCGCCGCCCGGCTTCGGCTTCGGCCAGCTCGATCTCCTCGGGGCAGCACCACGCTGCCAGCTCCTCGGGCGTCCAACCCGCTCCGTCGCCTGGCCCGTCGAACGGCGGGTCGCCGACCCAGCCGTCCCCCTCCACAGCATCTGTTCGCTCGATCACCGCTCCCCGCTTCCTCGGCCACCGCCAGCGTACCTCCGCGACCTGGCCGAGGGCGCTGGCGCCGAGTCCGTCGGCAGCGCGTCATGAGCGTGTCACCGGACCTGCAGCCCGCCGTGAAGCTGCTGCCAGCGCCTCGCCGCCCTTCCGAGCCCCACCGCCGGCCACGCCAGGCGCTCGGCCCACGGCATCTGGTAGGCGGCCCCGGCGGCGAGCGCCAGCCGGTGCACGGCCGTGTCGGCAAGCGCGAACCGCACGTGGAACGCCACGGAGAAGGTGCCGACGGCCGGCCACGTAGGTGCCAGCACCGGGGCGAGCGCCCGGCGCTGCCAGACAGCCCATTCGCCGCAAAGCGTTCGGAGCACCTCTTCGGGCACTCGAGCGCCCAAGCGCCGCGCCAAGGTCAGTCCGACCCCTACCGCGCTCGCACATCGCCAGCGTCTGGCCAGCTGGCACAAGCGGTCCCAGTCGACACCTCGGCTGGCCGCCGCGTGCTCCACCACGACGGCGAGATCCACTGCCCAGATCATCCGGCTGAAGCCGTGGAACGGTTTGGCAGCATGGGCAGCGATCGTCACCAGCTCGATCTCGGGGTCGAGGCCGAAGGCCGCCGTGCCGTCCACCTCGACTGGCTGGCGGTGACCCCAGATGACAGGCGCTCGCAGGCTGGTGGCCCACTCGTAGAACGTCTGCAGACCGGCGTGCAGCTCGAGCGGCAACGACGGCGTCTGCTCGTGCACCAGCACCGTGTCGTACCTGTCGACATGCCGTCGACGACGGACCACCCATCCAGAGCTGGTCAGCACCGCTACGGCCTGGTCGTGCTGTCGCCGTGGGAGCAGCAGATCGAGGTCGTCCATGGGGCGAAGACCGGCGGCGGGGTACCGCCGGGCCAAGAGCGGCCCCTTCAACACGAGCGGCTCCAGCCCGGCGCCGGTCAACGGCTCCACGGCACGCTTCAGCGTCAAAGGCACCACTGCAGTCGCCTCGAGGTCCTGTGCCACAGCCAGGCGGCGCAACGGCTCGGCCCCCGACCCGAGGACCTGCGGGCAGCCTGCATCAGACAAGACGTGCCACAGCAGCGGCCCGACCCGGTTGATCGCGGCCACCGAAGTCAGCCAAGGGCCATCCGTCGCCGGATCGAGCGACTCGGCCAGGCTCCGAAGCTGAGCCGGATCGACCCCGACCGCGCAGGCAGCCCACAGCACCGCCAACGCACCGAGATGTGGATCGCGGGCCTCCGCTGGGCACTCCGAGGTGCTCGAGGCTGCCACGGCGAGGCCAGCTCGGCTCACCCCGCCGCCTGCATCCCACCGATCACGTCGCCAGCAGGCCCTGGTCCGACAGCGCTGCGAGGAAGGCGGTCACGTCATGTCGAGCCTGGTCTGCGTCGAGCGCGTAGGTGTCGACCACCAGCTGGACCAATTCTTCCAGGTCGGCCTCCTCGCCCAGGCGCTCCCACAGCAGCGCACCGGTGGCGTTGACCGAGAAGTAGCACGATGCCTCCAGGTCGAGGCCGACCACCTGGCCATCGACGGAGCGCCAGGCGAGATCCCCCCGCCGCTTCACCACGGCCGCCTGAGCGCGCGCACGACCTTCTGGCTGGACGCCCGGCTCTCGGCACGCGGCTGGCGCAGCCGACATCGCTCACGCTGCCGGCCGCCCCTCGGGCACCCGGAGCGACGACGAGCGGTGCCGGGCGCCTCACCGCCGGCCATGTGGCAAGCAGGAGTGCTCAGCCGGAGAAGGTCAGCCCCGTCAGCGGCGTTCCGGCAGGGAACGCCCGGTCGGTCATGCTGCCGGCGGCGGTCGCCCGGGTGAGGTCGACGATCGACCCGTGGACCGTCAAGCTCGGCGGTTCGTACACTTCGGCCACGCCCCCCGGCTGCTCGCTTCGGTTCATGTCCATCCTCCAATCGGTAGTGCACGACGACCGTGCTCGTCAACATCGCATTGCTCACCGCTGCGCCCCCACCGGCTCGCCGGTCGGCCGCCCAGGGTCGCCGGCCCTGGGAGAACCGGCGTCCATGGCCAGTTGGAGCGCGGAGGGCGCCTCGCCGGATCCCAGGGTCGCCACTACTTTTCCGCCGGCCAGGACTACCACTTCGTCTGCCAATTTCGATGCCTCGGAGAGGTCATGGGTCGCGACGAGCACCGCCACCTGACGGCGGTGCGCCAATTGCCCCAACACTTTCCGGACCTCGGCTGACGATGTCGGGTCGAGGCTCCGGGTCGGCTCGTCGAGGAGCAGAGCGCCAGGTTCGCCGAGGAGCGCCCGAGCGATCCCGAGCCGGCTGCGCATGCCGGTCGAGTAGCGGTCCACGCGCCGATCAGCTCCGTGGTCCAGTTCCACCGCATCGAGCACGGCGTCGATGCCGTGCTCGGCGGCGGCTCTGCCCAGCCCTCGCAGCGCGGCGAAGAAGGCCAGGTTCTGGCGACCCGACAGGCGCCAGAAGTAGGAGCGGTCCTCGCCGAGCACCAGCCCGATGCGCCGGCGGGCAGCGGCGGGATCGGCCACCACGTCGACCCCTGCCACCCGGGCGCTCCCACTGTCCGGGAGCACCGCCGTGGCCACGATACGCATGAGCGTGCTCTTCCCCGCACCGTTGTGACCGATGAGGGCCACGACACGCCCGGCCGGCACGGTGAACGACACGTCGCGCAACGCCCACGTCGAGCCGAAGCGCTTGGATACACCGTCGACCTCGATACCGGGGGTCATCGTCCACCTCGCCAGTCCACCTCGCCAGCCAAGCCCGTCGGGCAGTGCGCCTGGTACCTAGAGGAACGGTCGACACCTGCCGAACCGGCGGTAGGCAGGCGACAATGGGGCCCGAGTGGTCCACGATCGCTCGACGGCGAGAGCCGCAGGGTGTCGTGACACATCGGGAGCTTGTTCTGCCACAACCAGGTCACCGCCAGCAGACGATCTTCGCGTACGCGAGACGATCGACCGTGTCGTCGGCCGACCGAACCGCCAGCAGACGATCTTCGCGTACGCGAGACGATCGACCGGCGAGCCCCACCCGTCGGCCATGCCGGTGCTCGTGGGGCGGGCAGGCCCGCCTACCGAGCGCCGCGAAGCGGACGCGCGACCCGCCGCGTCCCGCTTCGCGCAGCTGCCAGATCGACCCCGGCCCGAGCGACCGACGCGACGCCTGGCGTTCAGTAGGCGCCACGCCCGGCCAGCACGGCGCGCACCGTGCGAACCAGGACCCGCAGGTCCAGGCCTACGGACCAGCACGCGACGTAGAGGTGATCGAGGCGGCACATGTCGTCGAAGGTGACGTCGTTGCGACCCGACACCTGCCACAGACCGGTCACCCCCGGGCGGACGCTGTAGCGCCGGGCAGCCCAGCCCCGGATATGGGCCGAGTCCTGCGGGAGGAACGGGCGCGGCCCGACCAGGGACATGTGGCCCATGAGCACATTGACCAGCTGCGGGAGCTCGTCGATGCTGGTGCGCCGGAGCCAGCGACCTACCCCGGTCACCCGCGGGTCACGCTTCAGCTTGAAGAACGGTCCGTCTGCGACGTCGAACGTGGCACCAGCGGGGTGGACCGCGGGTCGGTCGACCACCATGGTGCGGAACTTGTACATGCGGAACTCCTGGCCGTAGCGGCCGATCCGGGTCTGGCGCAGCACCACGGGGCCTCGGGAGCTCGCGCGAACCGCTACTGCTGCGCCCACCAGGACCGGCCACAAGCAGAGCAGGCCGGCGCTCGCCCCCACCACGTCCATGGTCCGCTTGAGCACCGTCGGCCACCACCCCAACGCCGACGGCGCCATGGTGAGCGCCGGCAACCCCGTTCCGAGCTCCGACATGGTCACAGACGCCGGCAGGACGTCGAAGAGCCTCGGCACCACGCTGATGGGCAGCGTCCCTTGCAACGGGCGCAGCGCGTCGACGAGCCGCTCTGCCGGCGCTGCGGAGAACGCCACCACGACGTGATCGGCGCCAGAGCGATCGCAGATCTCCGTCAGGCGATCGAGCCGCCCCAGCCACTGCCTGCGATCGATCGGGTCGTCGTCGACGAACCCGAGCATCTCGGTGTCGCCTGCCGCACGCAGGCAATCTGCCACACGGCCGGCCACCATCCCAGTGCCGACGACGACGACACGGCGAGCCCGTCTGCCCTGGCGGCGAGGCACACCGTGCACGATGCTGCGGCAGATCCCGACGCTCGCCACACCGGCGGCGCAGGTGAGAAGGACGCTGTCGAGCCCGGGCTCCGACACGCCGAAGAGATGGAGCACCCGCAAGAGCACCAACGCAGCCAGGCCCCCCGCCGCGAGCGGACCGGCCACCTGCCCCATGTGCGAACCCACCGTGCTTCGCAGCTGTGCGCGCACGGGGCGACGCGTCGACGCCAGCACCGTCACGAACACCGGTAGGCAGACAACCAGGCGCAGCAGCGTCCCTCCGAACACCGCACCCCCACCCGGGCCGTGGCGCTGGACCTCGATGGCGCCCACGGTGAAGGCGGCGACCACCATGGCCACGAGCACTCCGAAGACGTCCATGGCGAGCGCCTCGGCTCCGGCCTGCCCCCGCAGGCGCATCCCTCCCAGCGACACCTCCGGCGCCGTGAGCGACATCGCGTCGCCAGCCAGCTCCGCCCACAATTCACCATCGCTCACTGTCCCCATCGACAGATCTGCACCCGGAGCGCTGGTTCCCCGACCGTCGAGCGCCGGACCGGCCTCCTGGCACCCAGGACCAGCGCCCAGGCCAGGAGCGACGGCGGTGGCCCCCTCGACAAGGCACCCCTCGACAAGATCTCCCTCGGCAAGATCCCCCAACCGCACATCCACGGAGTGACCGTCCAGCTCTCCCACACCCAGCAGGTCGTCCGTCACTGGTTCCCCCTTGGCCGGCCAAGCTGCACCATCACCGCCGAGCGCTCGCCCGGTCCCCGTCTCGATGCCCGGCTCCGATGCCGCACCCTGTCCCTCCACCGACTGCTCCGAGGCGACCGAAGGCGTCTCGGATCCGACCCGATCCGTGAGCCAGCGCCGATGGACCACTCCCCGCTGCCATCTTCGCCAGCGCTCCCGGGCACGGCGCGCCCATCCCTGTCGTCCTGGGAACGGCTGCGATCGGCGATCCTTGCGCCGCCAAGGCACTGCGAGCCGCGCGATCACCGCGTCGAGCGCCGCCACAGCCCGAACCGACCGTGGCTCAGATCACCAAGTGCCGCCGGCGGATGCTCCCACCCACCAACGACGCACCACCCACCGCGTCTGCCAGCGCCAGCTGTACCAGGCGGACCGCCAGCGGTCTGCCCGGACGGTGGCGTGCTTCGCCGGCGGCAGACCATAGCCACGGTACGGTTCCCAGCCACCACCACCGCCAAGCACGCGAGCGGCCGATCGATCCAATCGCCGCGGTCAGCACAGCCAGGTCGAACAGAGCGGTGCGCCGTGCCAGGAACCATCGGTGCCACATCGCGGATCGGGCCTGCGGGCTACAGCCGACCAGCGCCGGGAACACGGCGCGCCCGCGCTGGTCAGCCACGAACTGCCAGTAGCTGGCCCGATGATGGCGGTGGTAGACCAGCGCAGCGGGCACGAAGACGAGGGTGGCGCCCCGGGCCATCACCGCCCACCCCACGAGCGCGTCCTCCCCCACCAGCCGACCGTGCGCGCCCTGCGGCGCGTCGCCGCGTCCGGCGAACCCCCCGACCGCGAGGATGTCGTCTCGGCGGTAGGCGATGTTGCAGGTCTCGAAGAGCCAGCTCGGGCGCAGCACCCAGATGGTGCGCGCCCACGCGCCCGCTCCCCCCGCGTCACCCGGCCACGCTACGGTCCGTCCCTGCACCACCAAGGAGGTGGCCGCGCCCTCTGCGCCATCGTCTCCCGACGCCAACGCGCGCAGCAGCGGTGCAGCCAACGCCACCAGCCACACCTCGCTCGGCAGGCAGTCGTCGTCGGTGAACGCGACGACTGCTCCCCGAGCCTGTCCGACGCCTATGGTGCGCGCGGTCCCCTGGCCGGCGTTGGCGACGAGCCGCACGCCTCGGAGCCGCAGAGCGGAGCCCTCTGCCAGCCGGCGGATCACGTCCCAGGTGCCGTCGCCTGACGCGTCGTCGACCAGCACCACCTCGAAGCCCCCGGGAGGTCGCTGCATCTCGCTCAGCGCCTGGTGCAGGTCCGCAAGCCACGATGGTCGTCGGTAGGTCGCCACCACGACCGACACCGCCGGCCGAGGCCCTTCCCAACTGGCGCTGGTGCAGATGTCTGCGACATCTCCTCCGCCAACGGTCCTCGTGCCGGACACCCGCGCACGGTAGCACCCACCGGGATCCGGATCGAAAGATAGACGCCTGCGATCCGTTGTCCACGTACCGGGCGCCGCCGGTGACGCGGATCGATCTCGGCGACTGACACGGGAGACTGCATGCGAACCCTCATCCTCTGCGGCGGCAAGGGCACCCGGGCCCGTCCCCACACCGTGGAGGTCCCCAAGCCGCTCATGGACGTGGCCGGGCAGCCGATCCTCCTGCACGTCATGGGGATCTACGCCAGCCAAGGGTTCACAGACTTCGTGCTCGCCGCGGGCTACAAAGCCGACATGGTGGCCGAGCTCGCCGCTCGGCTGCCGGCGCACTGGACGGTGGAGGTGCGCGACACCGGCGTCGACGCCGATACCGGCACGCGGGTGGCCCGGTGCGCGCCCGAGATGGGAGCACGCTGGTTCCTCACCTACGCCGACGGGCTCGGCGCGGTGGACCTCCACGCGTTGGCGGCCTTCCACGCCCGCCATGGGGGGGCGGTCACAGTCACCACCGTCCCGTTGCCGTCGCCGTACGGGACCATCGACATCGGCCCCGACGGCCGAGTCGTGCACTTCCGGGAGAAGCCCCGGCTACCTGACCACTGGGTGAACGCTGGGTTCTTCGTCGTCGACCAGCGGGCGAGCACCTGGTTCGGCGCTGAGGACTTCGAGCGCCAGGTCCTCCCGGCTCTTGGCAGGGCCGGGGAGCTCTTCGCGTACCGTCACCACGGCTTCTGGCAGTCCATGGACACCTACAAAGACGCCATGGAGCTTTCGGCCCTGGCCGGTAGCGGCCCGCGCCCACCGTGGTCGGTTCACGCCGAGGCGGGCGCGGGCGGCGGTGCAGAAGGCGGCGGGCGTGGCGGCGGTGCAGAAGGCGGCGGGCGTGGCGGTGGCCAGCAGCCCGACCCCGACGGCATCGGGGCCATCTCAGGTGCTCGATCGTGAACGCGCAGCGTGGCGTCGCAAGACCGGCGGCCGCCCTTCCCGCCGGCAGCCGAGCGCTGGTCACCGGGGCCAGCGGGTTCATCGGATCGCACTTGGTGCGGCGCCTGGTGGCAGACGGGGTCGAGGTCCATGCGCTGACCAGTGCCACCTCGAGCGTGTACGGCGTCCGGTTGGTCCCCGTGCGCGAGCAGATCACCGTGCACGAAGGCAGCCTGGCCGACCGCAGCGCGATGGACGCCCTCGCTGGCGCGGTGCGCCCCACCCACGTCTTCCATCTCGGCGCCTATACCCACGTGGGCAAGTCCTGGCAGCGCGTCGACGAGTGCATCCAGGTGAACGTGCAGGGCACCGTCAACCTGCTCCAGGCCCTCGAGCGGGTCGGCTACCGGCGCTTCGTCAACGTCGGCACCAGCGAGATCTACGGCGACGTCCCCGCGCCGTTTCGCGAAGACCAGCCGGTGCGACCCATCTCGCCGTACGCCGCCTCCAAGTACGGCGCGGAGTGCTTCGCCCGGGTCCTGCACCAGGGCCGAGGTGCCCCCATCGTCTTCCTCCGGCCGTTCAACGCCTACGGGCCGGCCCAGAGCACCGACCGGGTCATCCCCGAGATCATCGTCCGGGCGTTGCGCGGTGAACCGGTGCGGATGACCCAGGGTCGCCAGACCCGGGAGTTCAACTACGTCGCCGATCTCGTCGACGCCATGGTGCGCGCTGCTGCCACCGACGGCGTGGAAGGCGAGCTGTTCAACCTCGGCTGCGGCGAGGACGTCGCTGTCCGCGACGTCGCCAGCACCGTCCTGGCCATGCTCGGGAACCCAGTCGAAGCCCACTTCGGAGCCCTTCCCGAACGTCCCACCGAGATCTGGACCATGCGCTCGGACAGCCGGCGGGCGGTGGACCGCCTCGGGTGGAAGCCGCAGCACTCACTGAGCGACGGGCTCGCCAAGACCATCGCCTGGTACCGCCGCGAGCTCGCGGATCCGGCGTCACCGTTCGCCGTCCCGTGAGCCGGTCCGCGAGCGAGGCGCTGGCCCACCCGCTGCGCGCCGCGTTCCACCTGGCCCACGTGGGCTACGCGGCAAGCAGCGCCGCCACGGGCCGCTGGCGCCGCCGGCAGCTGCTCACCGGCATCGCGGTGCGGGCTTGGTGGCATCGGGCGAGGGTCGCTTGCCAGATCTCCCCCGACGTCCGCCTCGGACGCCGCCTTCACGTTGTCGTCGAACCACGCTCTGCGAGCACGCTCGCCATCGCCGCGGACTGCAAGATCGGCGACGACGTCCGCATCGAGCTGCGCGGCGGGGCACTGTCGCTCGGTGAAGGGGTCGACATCAGGGCCCGCTGCACCATCGGCGCGAGCGGCGCCGTCGACCTCGTGGGCCACAACGTCCTCCAGCACGGGGTCACCATCCACTGCGACGAAGCGGTGGTCCTGGGACGATGGACATCGATGGGCGAGTACGCCTCGGTGGTCGACTCCAGCCACACCTACGACGGGACCGGCGAGTGGGTGATCGCGAACGTCCGCACGGCACCGGTCACCATCGGCGAGAACACCTGGCTGGGCGCCAAGGTCACGGTGGCCCGGGGCGTGACCATCGGCGATCGGGCAGTGATCGCCGCCAATTCCGTCGTGGTGAAAGACGTTCCCTCCGAGCACTTCGCCTCGGGGGTGCCCGCTCAGGTGCTGCGGCGGGCGTCGACCAGCTCGTCGTAGAGCGCGTCGATCCGAGCGGCGGTGGCCCGCAGGTCGAACTGTGCAGCCCACCTCGGCCCCAGGTGGCCAAGGCGCCGCGCGAGGTCGTCGTCCAGGCAAAGGCGCACGAGGGCCTCGGCCAGCGACGTGGCGTCGGACTCCCGGACCACCACCGCGGTCTCCATGTGCCGGACGTACTCGCAGATGCCCCCGTGCGCGGTGGTGACGACCGGCCGCGCTGACGCCTGGGCTTCGAGGTTCACCATGAGGAGGCTCTCCACAGAGTCGTCAGCGGCGCGATGGCTCGGGCTCACCACCACCCGGGCCTCGCGCATGGCCGCCGCCACCTGCCGGCGGTCCGGGGCACGCTCCACGCTCACCCGCCCGGCGATGGCCCGGGCCTGCGCTTCGAGGGGGCCGAAGCCGAGCAGGCGCAGGCGAGCTGCGGGCACAGCCCGCTGCACGAGCGGCCAGGCCCGAGCAAGCACGTCGATGCCTTTCTTCGCCACGAACCGCCCGACGAACAAGACGACCGGGTCACCTGCGGGCAGCGGGGTCGGTCGGAACACCGTGGTGTCGACTCCCGACGGGATGACTCGCACCTGCTCGGCACGGAAACCCGCCTCGACGGCCAAAGCGGCCAGGAAGCGGCTCGGCACCACCACGGCGTCGGCCGCCGGCACCACGAGCCGGTAGGCGTCGGGCCGCTCTTCCAAGTAGCCGGTCACGTCGTGGCCGTGCAGGGACAGCACCATGGCGATCCCCAGGCGACGGGCCAGGCGGGCTGCCTGGTCGCTTCGATAGCCGTGGTGGGCGTGGACCACGGACACCTGGCGGCGACGGGCCAAGATCTCGAGGTACACCGCTTCGAGCGGTGGGCGTAACGCCAGGGGCCGCACGTAGCGCTGGTACCGGGCCAGGCTGTGCAGCTCGGGGACGGGGAACCGCTCCGTGTCGTGCACGGGATCAGCGGCCACGACCACACCTGGTCGCCGGAGGCTGCGCACCAGGTCGTGGACGAAGACCTCGGAGGGGGGCAGCCAGTCCGCCGCGAAGTGCAGTACCGCCTCGCGGCGAGCGGACCTCGGGACCGCAGACAGACGTGCGCCACCCGGCTCAGATCCACGGTCGGGCCTGGACGGCTCCGCGCGCTGGCCCTCGGGCACCGACCCCTTCTCCGAAGCCACAGGCGCGCTCAGCCAAGCCGACGCTGGCAGGCGGCGCCTCCAGGCGCCCCGAGACGCGGCCACCTCCCGGTAGAGCGCTTCGTGAGCAGGTCCCACCGAGGTATCCCAGTCCCAGTGGCGCGCCCGGGCCACACAGCGTGCCGCGGTGCCGGGCTCGGCGGCGAGGTCGACGGCCTCGAGCACGGCAACGCTCAGATCCGCCGCCGAGGCCGAGGCAGCGACCCGGCCCACCTCGGGGACGACGATCTCGGGCATGCCTCCCGAGGGGCTGCACACCACCGGCGTCCCGCAGGCCAGCGACTCCACCAGAGCCAGCCCGAAGGCTTCGTGATCGGCGGGAAGCACCGTGACTGTCGCCTGACGATAGCGCTCGGGAACCTCGTCGGGCTCGCCGGGGCCGAGCACGTCTACGGCCTGGGCCACCTTGTCTCCGAACACCGCCGCCGCCGCCAGGATCGGCTTCGCATCGCCCGCCCCCGAGAGGCGCAGTCGGGCATGAGGGTGCCGGGGAAGGACGCCTGCCAACGCGGCGATGGCCAGGTCTGCTCGTTTGCGGGGATCGGCCAGCGACGCAGAGAACAGCAGCCGCGGCGGTCCGGCCCGTGCGCCCAGCGCCGGCTCGAACCCTGACATGTGGACCCCGGGCGCCAGCACACGGGCCGACAAGCCCGACCAAGACCGCAGCGCGTCGGCCGAGGCCTCGCTGAGCGCCGCAGTCACCGTGGCATGGCGGGCAGCTGCCGCGAACAGCCAGCGCGGCAGCCGGTCGGCAGGGAGCTGGGCACGAACCGGATGCCCCAGCACCGAGTAGATCGTCCGCAAACCAGCGGCGCGAGCCGCGAGGGCCGCTGTCGGCGTAAAGGCATGCACCAGGTCGAACCGCTGGCGCCACAGCGCCGAGAACGCCGCTTGTCCGAAGGTCTCCACCTCACCGATCCCGAAGCGGGCGATCGGCCCGGCACGTCGGTGGCGGAAGCGGCGCACGACCACGCCATCGGAGCGGCGCACGGTGGACGGTGCGTCCCACGTGCCGGTCACCACCGTCACCTGGTGCCCCCGTCCGGCGAGGAACCGCGCCAGATCCTCCAGGTAGCGCTCGGCGCCGCGACGGACTTCGGGCCAGAGGAAGGGGTGGGCCAGCGCCACCGCCAGCGCGCCAGGTGATCGGTCGCTCACAGCAACACAGTCCGGTGCCGCCACGAACCGCGCACCATGACCGCCACCTCTAACAGATCCAGCGCCGCGGCAGCCGGGAGGTACCAGACGCGACCGGCAGGTGAGCCACATACCGGGTCGCTCACCAGGCGTCGCCACAGCCACGGCCCGCAGAGGACCAAAGCCGTCCTCCGGCGCCGCGCCGCTGCCAGCCCCACCACCAACCCCAGCGCCGGAGGATGGGTCGGCTTCCAGAACACCATGCGATGCGCCAGCTCCCGGCGTGCCCACGGCCGGCCGGCCACGACGAGAGGAAGATCCGCCCACCGCGACGTCTCGCTCCACGCGGCCCGCCATCCACCGGTGCGCACGTCGTGGTGCACGAGGGCGTCAGGGTGGTAGTGGTGCACGAGCCCCGCTGCACGCAGGTCCAGCGCCAATCGGGTGTCCTCGCCGCTCGGGCGGCGGAAACGCTCGTCGAACCCGCCGACGCTGGCAAGGTCGCTGCGACGGTAGAAGACGTTGCAGGTCTCGGCGAAACGGGCGTCTCGTACCCGGAGCACCCGGGCGAAGGGCAGCCCGCCGAGCGCGAGCTGCTCCCGTGGTGGCTCGGTCCGGCCGACCACCGCCATCGGGGTGCCGTCCATAGCCGCCAAACCCGCAGCCAGCCACCTGGGGCTCGGCATGCAGTCGTCGTCGGTGAAGGCCACCACCGACCCTCGTGCACGGCGCCACCCCCGATTGCGAGCAGCGGCGGGCCCGAGGCGGACGGGTTGGCGCAGCACGGTCACCGGCACCGGACACCAGCGAGCCGCCTCGGCCGCCACCGCCTGGGTGTCGTCGGCGGACGCATCGTCGACCACCACGATCTCGCCCGGGCTCCATCGCCGCGACCTCGTACTGCCGTGGAGGGCGAGCACCCCACCGCCGCATCGGGGGGCCCTCCCGCCCCCGCACGCCTTCTCGGCCCCGCGGTCAGCCACTGCGCCTTCAGGCCCGGGATCTCCGCCTCCAGGCTCGGGGCCCTGCGCACCACACGCGTCGTGCTGCCACAAGGTCTGCGCTGCCAACGCCCGAAGCAGGCGGCCGAGGTGATCGGCTCGATCGCAGGTCGGTACCACCACCGACACCAGGGGTGGGTCCTGTGGCGAGCGCCGCGCGTCCTCGCGAGCGGCAGGGGAGGTCCACAGCCCAGCCTCGTCCACGGCGCTCTCTCCCGAGGCATCTCGCACTTCGGAGCGCTCCGAAGAGGCCTCCGGCTCGGCTGCGCTATGTCCGGGCGCCGCGTGCGCCCCCGTCGTGCCTCCAGGTGCCAGGTGGACGCCGGGGACCGGGACCGGCACCACCCCGAGCAGGCATTTCGCCTGGTGACGCCAGTGGGCAGCGGTCTCACAGTCGCCACCTCGCCTTGCCGACGCCGAGGCTCTCAGGCTCGCGGCGACCTCGAGCGCTCGAAACGCTTCTGCCCAGGCCCTGCCTCGGGTGCCCACCAAGAACAGCTGCCGGTTGGCGACCTCCAAGGCCGCCCGACGACCACCGAAGTGCGCCGCCCCCGAAGCGTTCCCGACATGGCGCACCGTTGCGGCCGGCTCGAACCACACCGTCCATCCCGCCTGGCGGACCGACCAGCACCAAGCCAGATCCTCGACGTACATGAAGAAGCGCTCGTCGAACCCACCTGCCTCCTCGACGGCACTGCGCCGCACCAGGAGCGCGGCGCCCACCGCCCAGTCCACTTGCCGGGCGCGATCGTGGCTCCAGTAGCCCGCCAGGCATCGCTGCTGGGCCCAGCGCACCGGGAGGTGACCACGCAGTCCGAGGGCGTCGGCAGCCGCCACTCCCAGCGACGGGAACCCGTGGGTCGAGTGCTCGACCGATCCGTCGGGACGCAGCAGCCGCGGTGCCACCGCCGCGGCATCGGCGTGTCGCTCGCCGGCTGCCAGCAGGCGGCCGACGGCACCGGGCTCCGGCCAGGCGTCGGAGTTCAGTGCCAAGAACCACGGCGCGTCGCACCGTGCCAGCAGGCGGTTCACGGCGCGGGCGAACCCGACGTTCTCGCTCCCGGCCTCCACCTCGGCTTCGGGCACCTCCCGCGCCAGCTGCCCGACCGTGCCGTCGGCCGACGCGTTGTCGTGGACAAGGACCCGCAGGTCGCACCCCTGGTCGCTGTCGAGCAGGTGACGGAGCGCGTGCGTCGACAGCGCGGCCGTGTTGAAGGTGACCACCCCCACGTCCACCTGAGGTCGTCGGATCGGGGTGACCTGCTCGACAGGCGCCGTTCGCGCGGCTGCATCCGGGGCGTCGACCAGGCCCTCGGCGGGCGCGGCGATCCCCTGCCCCGTGCCAGCGCTCACGGGAGGACCTCGCCACCGTCTGCATCGGCGCCACGCGTGTCGAGAAGCGCCCTGAGGCACCCCCGGTACGCGGGCACCGCTGCCCGGGCGGGGGCACTCGGCGTGGGAGGCCTGACCACCGGCGTCGCTGCCGGCACCGGCTCGGGCACCGGGGTGTGCGGCGGGGTGTGCGGCGGCGGCGATGACGATGACGACGACGATGACGACGACGATGACGATGATGACGATGATGACGACGACGCTCGGGGCGCGCCCGCCGGGAGCGGCCGAGGGAACCACGGCGTCGCGCGAGCGAGCCATCGCCCCACCTGCCGCTGTGCCCGGCTCCGCCAGCGCGACACGCCGGGGCCCGATCCCCGGTAGATCATCAGGTGCGACCGCCCGTGGTAGCGCCGGTAGCGCACGAGGCCCCGGCGTGCCCCGTGGTCCAAGAGCGCCGCGATCGGCAGCGGCCGGTGCAAGTCGGTGTCGCCGGGCTCCGCTTCGAGCAGGTTGACCGCCACCAGGCCGGCTCGCTGCTCCAACTGCTCCAAGAAGGCGAACGGGTCGTCGACGTGCTCGATCACGTCGAAGGAGAACGCTGCGTCGAAGCTCCCGGGCACGGGGCCCGCGTCGAGATCGTGGACCGGGCAGTCCCAGTTCCGTCGGGCGAGACGCCACCGCAGGTACTGCGTGCTCGGGTTGGCGAAGTCGGCGAAGGAGACGGTCATGCCAGCCGCCGCCAGGCGCAACCCGTCCGCGCCGATGCCGCAGCCGTAGTCGAGGACCCGGGCGTCGGGAGCGAGCAGGCGTCGCAGCTCGGCCAGGTAGGGCGCCTTCGTGGCCGACATGGAGAACACCGTCAGGTCGTAGAGGTAGGCGTCGCTGGTGCGGTAGAACGACGCCTCGTCGGCGGCTCGGTCCCGTTCCTGGTCGACGGCCGCTACGTGTGCCTCGAGCATCGTCTCGTCGAACCGCTCACCGAGGTAGTCCCGCAGCTCGGCAAGGTCGTCAGCGGCCCACCACCCCGCGAGGAGGCTCGGAACGAGCGTGCGGCGGTACCAAAGGTCGCTTCGGTACCAGGCCATCTCGGCCAGCCGACCGGCCTGACGCGGGATCCACCTCTCGAGCCGCGGCCACAGCGGCGACGGCTCGGGCTCGTCGAGCGCCGGCACCCAGCGAGACAAGAAGTACGGCTCGAACCACGGGTGCAAGGTCGCCATGAGATGCTCGCCTTCGCCGACGAGCCGGAACCGACGATGCAGCGCGGCCAGGTCGTAGGCGTGGCGATGCCAGGTCACCGCCTGCGGATCGTGCACCAGGCGCATGCCGGCTCGCTCCAAGCGGTACCCGGCGTCGAGATCCTCGTACGCGAACGCGAAGCGCTCGTCGAACCCCCCTGCCGACACGAACAGCTCCCGCCACATCGACACGTTGCACGAGTAGAACTGGGCGAAGTGGGCCTGGGATCCAGAGGCCGCTCCGTAGTCGAACTGGGCGCCACTTCGCTCCAGCCACCGTTCGCACCTTCCGCCGGCCACCGCACGATGCCAGCGGGCCCGACCGAGCACGACCGTGCGACGATCGCCGTGCCGTGCCACGTGGCGCTCCTGGGCTTCGAGGTGCCGGCGCACCAGATCCGGTGCGGGCACCATGTCGTCGCCGAGGAAGAGCACCAACGGCCGCTCTCCGCGCGCCACGCCCCGGTTCCGCGCAGCGCCCGGACCGCGATGGGGCTGCACCAGCACCACGGGACCGTCCACGCCGTCGCCGGCAGCCGGGGCCGGGACGTCGAGGCCGTCGACCACCACCACCGTCTCGAACCCGGTCACGTCCTGGAGCGACAGCCCGGCCAGCGTCTCGCTCAGCGCCGAGCCGGCTGTGGCCGTGGGGATCACCACGCTCAGATCCGATGCAGTGATCACCTGGGCTCCAGCGCCGGCTCGAAGAACCGCACCGGGCGAGCCGGCGCACCGATCGCCAGGCAGCGCCCGGGGAGCGGTCGGCTCACCACCGAGTGGGCACCGACCACCGTGCCTGCGCCGATATCGGCGAACACGGTGCACTTGGACATGACGACCGCGCCGTCGTCGATCCGCAGCGGGCGGTAGTCGTACCCCTGGTCGAGGAGGTGGCGATCGGGATCTCCGAAGCGGTGGCTGCCGTCGACCAACATGGTGTCCTGGCCGAAGACGCAGCGCCTGCCGATCTGGATCGACGTCGAGCACTGGAGGAGCGCCCCGGCAGTGAACACCGAACCGTCCCCGATGCGCACCTCCCCCTCCCCCGATATCTCGCACACGAACCCCCGCCGGAGCTCCACGCCGCTTCCGACCACCAGGCTGCCGCGGTCGGGGATGTACAGCTCGAAGCCCGGCCCGAGACGCACCGGGCCGGCGAAGACCACCCGGCAGTGGCGGTGGGTCACGGTCACTGCCAACCGCCGCCAGCGCGACGCCAACGATGCCGCGGCCTCGTAGCGCAATCGCCACGGCAGGCGCTGGACCGACCGCGTCGCCGGCGTCACCGCCCACCTCGCCCACCGGGCTTCACCCCGCGCCGACAGCGGGAGCCGGCGACGGCACCCGAGCGTTTCGCCACGGGGGCGCTCATCGGGGATCGGGTGCCAGCAAGGCCCCGGGCGAGGGATCGACCACGGTGGACACCGACCCGTCGACGTCGCCGTCGTGACGGACCACCACGGCCTCCAAGTCAGCCACGCCGGTGACGGTGTGGCGTCCGGTGACGAAGAAGGAGACCGGTGGATGGTAGGCCAGCGTCGTGCGCAGGTCGGGACGGTCCACCCGGGCCACCGCGCTGTAGCTACCGGTGGGCAGCTGAGCCCGGAATTGCATGTCCCAGCTCACGGTCTCACCCGCGGAAGCTGCCCCGAAGCGGAACCCGGCCGTCGAATCGCTGTAGAGGGTGGTGCCGTCACCGGCCAGCAGCGTCAACCCGACGACGAGATCCTCCACGTCCTGCACGACAGTGGCACGGACGCGGACGGCCATCGGGAGCCCTGACTCGACGTGGCTGTTCCTCTGGCCGTCGGGCCCGAGGATCTCCACTGTCTCGATGCGTGCCACGTTCGGCTCGTAGCGCAGTCCCGACACCTCGTCGACGACTGTGTCGGTGACCTCGGTCAGCACCTCGTGGAACGCCGCGATGGCTTGCTCCGGGGGCGCGACCACGCGGGGACGGCCCCTTTCCATGAGCATCACCCGTTCGCACATCCGGCGCACGACCCCCAGGTGGTGGCTGACCATGACCACCGTGGTGCCACTGGCCCGGATCTCGTTCATCTTCTCGAAGCACTTCACCTGGAACGCGAGGTCCCCCACCGCCAGCACCTCGTCGACGATGAGGACATCGGGCTCGGCGTGCACGGCCACCGCGAAACCCAGTCGCACGAACATCCCCGACGAGTAGAACTTGACCGGCGTGTCGATGAAGTCCTCGACGCCCGAGAAAGCCACGATCGCGTCGAGACGTCGGCGGATCTGCCGGCGACCGAGACCGAGGATCGCGCCGTTCACGTAGATGTTCTCCCGCCCGGTGAGCTCACGGTGGAACCCCACCCCGACCGCGATGAGCGGCGCCACGCGCCCGCGGACGGTCACTGACCCCTCGGTCGGGCCGGTGATGCCGGCGATCATGGTCATGAGCGTCGACTTGCCCGACCCGTTGCGACCGATGACCCCCACGCACTCCCCGGCTTCCACCGTGAAGTCGACACCGCGCACCGCCCAGAGCCGGTCCCGGCGGGTCTTCGGGCGCCACCGCAGCGCCGAGGAGACGAGCATGGGGGTGTCGACGTACTTGGCGAACCGCTTGCCGACCCCTTGCAGCTCGATGGCCGCGCTCACAAGAGGTCCGCGAACACTCGATCGAACCGGCAGTGCACTGCCGTCGCCACCACCAGCAGGCCTACCGCCCAGAGCACGCCCACGACCACCGTCAGCTCAGAAGGGCCGCCGTAGCCGACGGTGGCCATGTGGAACAGGTCGACCACCGCGGTCATGGGGTTCGCGTCGAGCACCCCGCGCAGCAGCCCCGGCACGTCCCCAGGGGGGTAGACGATAGGAGTGACGTACATCCACAACATGAGCGCGGCGGCCACCATGTACCGGATGTCACGGAAATAGACGTGCAGCGCCGAGCTCAGCAGGCAGAACCCGGCCGTCACGGCCACCAGCAGCACCGTGGCCGGGATGAGCAGCAGTGTCCGAAGACCGAGGCCCACGTGGAGCACGGGGCACAGAGCCAGCAGGATGGCCAGCGTGATCACGTACCCGTAGAGGTTGGTAGCCACCTGCATCATCGGCAGCAGCAAGCGGGGGAAGTAGACCCGGCTGGAGAGATCCGATCCGTCGACGATGGCGGTCGACCCCGGCCCGAGGGCGGCGGAGAACGTGATGAACGCCGTCATGCCCGCGAGCACGAACACGACGTAGTGCGGCGCGGCTCGGATGTGAGCCACCTTGGAGAAGATGACGGCCATCACCAGCGACTGCAGCAGCGGGAGCCCTACCGCCCACATCAGACCGAGCGAGGCCCGCCGGTAGCGGACTTGGAACTCCTTGCGGGCCAAGATGGCGAGCAGCTCCCGGGAGCGCCACAGTGATCGCCACAGCGCAGCCGGCGACGTCGACTCGCCGTGCAGCGCCAGTACCGGTCGAGGTGCCGACGGTTCATCGCGCGCCTCGAGCGCCACGCGCGACCCCCGCTCGACGCGCTGGGTCACCGCCATCCTCGCCAGCTTCTGTTGCGCAGCGTCCCCCGGCTGCCCCCGAGCACCGGACACGGTCGACCTCCCATCGATCACGCTCCTGCGAGCTGGCCCCGGCTGGTCCCAGCCGGACGCGACAGCCCCGTGGCCAGGTAACGGTCGCAGCGGGCCGATCTTGCTGCAGAACCGCCTGGCACCAGCTCCCACCGGAAAAGCTCCCAGGTGGCGGCTTCGCCCGAGGCGGTCCAGCTCCCCCCTCGGAGAACCGCTATCGTGCTGCGCGCATGCGGGTGCTGGTCGTCACCACCATGTACCCGCCGCATGCCTACGGCGGGTACGAGTACTCGTGCCGCGACGTGGCCGAGCGGTGGCAGCGCGACGGCGACGAGGTCACGGTGCTCACCAGCGACTTGCACCTTCCCGGCCGCACCGAGACCGAGGGGCCGGTCCCCGTGCGGCGCCAGCTCCGCCTGTACTGGCGCGACCACCGGGTTCTCCACCCGCCGGTCGCGCGGCGATTGGCCGTCGACTGCTCCAACGTTCGCAGCGTGCGTGAGGCGCTGCGAGACGTCGATCCCGACGTGGTGTCGGTGTGGGCGATGGGCGCGCTGTCGTTGGGCGTCTTGTCGGAGCTCGCCGAGCAAGCTCGACCGACTGTCTTGGTCATCTGCGACGAGTGGCCCGTCTACGGGCCCGAGCTCGACGCCTGGCTACGCCTGTTCGTCCACCGGCCTCGTCTGGGACACCTCGTGGAGCAGGTGAGCCGCCGCCACGGGCGTGTCCGCTGGCACGCCACGCTCCCGCCGTTGGACACCCTCGGCCCTGCCTGCTTCGTGAGCGACTTCCTGCGCGAGCGAGCTCGCCACGCCACGTCCTGGACGTTCCCCGTCTCCGCCGTGGTCCACTCGGGCATCGACACCAGCGACTTCCCCCTGGTCGGAGGGGTGCCCGGCGGCGTCTGTGCCCAGCAGTTCCGAGCCGAGCGCACTCCGGCTCGCGAGGCTCACAGTGGCGACGCGCCATCTGGTCCTCCTGCTGGCCCGAGCGGCGGATCTTCCGTCGTCGCGACCCCCCTCCAGGTATGTGCGGGGTCCGCCGCGCCCCTGGCCTCCCCGTGGCGGTGGCGGCTGCTCTACGTGGGGCGGATCGATCCCCGCAAGGGCATCGCCAGTGCCCTACGCGCCCTGGCGGCTTGCCCGACCTCGGCGACGCTGGCCGTCCACGGCACCGGCGACGAGGTCCACCTCCACGAGCTGCGCCAGCTGGCCGGCGAGCTCGGCATCGCGCAGCGGGTGACGTTCACCTCCACTCCCCGCCAGCAGCTGGCCGACGTCTACCGCCAGGCCGACGCCCTGATCTTCCCCTCGACCTGGGAAGAGCCGTTCGGGCTGGTCCCGGTCGAAGCCATGGCCTGCGGCCTGCCGGTGGTCGCCTGCAGGGTCGGCGGTGCCGCCGAATTCTTGGTGCACGAGGGCAACTGCCTCGAAGTCCCCCCTGACGATCCCGCTGCGATCGCCGCAGCGCTGCGCCGCCTGGCCGGTGCCGCGTCGCTCCGCCAGCACCTCGTCGACGGTGGACGGGCCACCGCAGCCCAACTCGACGTGGAGCGCCTGGCCCGCTTGCTGCGCGCCTGGAACCGCGCCGCGCTCGAAGCGGCCGACGCCGGCGCCCGAGACAGGAGCGCGTGGCCTTGCGAGCAGCGGCTCGAGCTACCAGTTCCTGCTGCGGCTGATCTCGGCTGATCTCGGCTGTGGCGAGAGGCCGGCCACCTCGTAGGTGCAGCACCGAGCACCGAGCACCTCGGAGGTGGAGCACCGGGCACCGGGCACCGGGCACCGGGCACCGGGCACCGGGCACCGGGCACCGGGCACCCAGTAGCATCTCGCCGTGCGACCACCAGGGCGGACGACCGAGCAGCCGCTTCGTGCCCCTGCCCGTCCGGCGGTCCCCCCCAAGGTCTACGACGCCGACTACTACCTACACCGATGCGCAGGCGCTGCCCAGTGGGCCTCGTCCGACGGAACGCAGTTCGACCCGCTCTACCAGGGCTCTCTCGAGCTCGCGCAGCTCCGACCCGGCGATGTGCTGGTCGACCTCGGAACCGGGCGTGCAGAGCTGATAGCCGTGGCGATCGCGCGCGGAGCCGCCCTGGCCGTCGGGGTGGAGTACTCGCCCGACGCACTGGCACTGGCCAGACGCACCCTGGACCGGCACGATCTCGGTGGTCGCGGCGCCGTCGTGGCCGCGGACGCTCGCTGCCTCCCGCTGCCCGAGCACTTCGCCGACCTGGTCACCATGCTCGACATCGTGGAGCACCTGTCGCCCGAGGAGCTCCACGCGACGCTGCTCGAAGCGCGCCGGGTGCTGCGACCCTCGGGAAGGCTGTTCGCCCACACCCTCCCGAACCGTCGCATCTACGACGTCACCTACCGCTGGCAGCGTCGTGCGCGCCCCTCGCGTTGGCGGCAGTGGCCGGCCGACCCCCGAGGTGAGCTGGAGCGGCTGATGCACGTGAACGAGCAGTCCCGTCGATCACTCAGGCGGGCACTGTGCCTCGCCGGCTTCAGCGACATCCGAGTCGACCTCGGCACCAGCGTGTACGACGACTTCGTCCCCGACCGCCGTGCCCGGCGTCTCTACAGCCACCTCGCCCGACGGCCCCTCACCGCCACCTTCGGCGTGGCCGACATCTGGGCCGAGGCACGTTCGCCGGGGCCGGCACGACCCCGGCACCGGGGAGGAACGGCACGCGCGCGGCGATAGGCCCGCCACGTCCGCACACCGGTGCCCACACCTCTGGCCGTGCGTAGCGGCGAGCCGTCGACGCCGGCATCGTCTCGACGCCGGTCGCTCCGGCGCCGGCCGACCGACGCTCAGAGCGGGACGTCGTTGGTGCCGACCACCTTGGCCGGGATCCCGACAGCGACCGAGCGGTCGGGGACGGTCCCGCGCACCACGCTGTTCGCACCGATGACGCAGAGCTCGCCGATCTGGGAGCCGCGCAGGATGGTGGCATGGTCTCCCACCCACGTGCCCCGGCCGATGCGGACCGGCTCGGCGTCCACCGGGTTGTACAGCACGTTCGGGTGGCCGTCACGCCAGGTGTGGTCCGAGTCCACCACCGTCACCGATCCGCCGAGGACCACGTCGTCCTCGATGACGATCGAGGCTGCCGCGCTGAGCGTGCAGTTGGCCCGGATGCCGACCCGGTCGCCGATGCGCAGCACCGGAGCGCTGGCGCCCCAGGCGACGCGTTCTACGGCCAGCCAGGCACCGGGCATGACGAGCACGCCCTCACCCACCGCCATCCACCGGGTCCCGTACAGCCAGGTCGGTCGGTAGACGATCGATCGCCGGCCGAACTGCCCGAAACGCATCCGCCGGTACGGTTCGACTGCCCGCCCGACCAGGCTGGTGACGAGCAACGGCTCGTCCATCACGTCCCGTAGCCGAGACCGCAGATCCTTGGCCCGCACGGCGGCGAGCCTAGGCCAGCGTGCTCGGTGCCGCTTCCAAGCCGAACGCCTTCGCCATGGCTGCCACCCGTGACGCCGCGGCGGGGACCGGCGCGTGGTGGGACTCGACTTGCTGTCGCCCCAAAGCGGCCATGGCGGAGCGGCCAGCCGGATCCCGAAGCGTCGCGACCAGCGCGCCGCAGAACCCGGCGTCGTCGCTCACCACTGCGCCGGCGCCGGCGCCGAGCGCCAGCCCTTCCACCCCGCTCGCTGTGGTGACCACCGCCCGTCCGTACGCGCAGGCTTCGAGGACCTTCACTTTCGGCCCGCTCGACGCCGGGCACGGAAAGGCCACCACCGCGGCCCGTGCGAGCACCTCGACGCTCGAAGCCACCGGGCCGACCTGCTCCACGCCGGCCATGGCACCGACCCCGGCTCGCTCGAGGTTCCGCCCCCCCAGCACCAGACGGGCGCCGGGCACCGCGTCGCGCACCTCGGGCCAACAGCGCAGCAGCACCGCCAACGCCCGCCTGTTCGGCGGCCACGACCAGTCGGCCAGCAGCGCGGCCACCGGCTCGTCCACCTGCGCCGGCGTGCTCGTCGGCACCGGAAAGGCGATCGGCACCACCGCGACCGGCCGGCGCAGCCCAGCACCCACCCGCGCCGAGTAGGCCACGACCAGACCGGCGTGGCGACCGGCGAGCCGTTCCGCCCGGGCCATCTGCACGTCTTGCACCGTGAGCGAGCCCACAGCCCTGGCGTCGAGCAGCGACCGGAAGTGCATCGTGGCCACCGATCGCTGCGCGTGGCGCACCGCGGCGAACGACCACAGGTGATCGGCCACCGCCACGGCGTCGTCGGGAGCGCACCAGCCCGCCAGCTCGAGCTCCTGGCGTGGTCGGAGCACCGCTCGCACGTGGGCTCGCCACCGGTTCGGTGCCGTGAAGGGCTCCTCGTCGCACCACGGCGGCGGCGGTCCCGAAGGTGACGACGGTGAACGCATCCACAGCCACGCTCGCACCTCGTGACCCAGGTGGCGCGCGCCCTCGCACCAAGCCCACAGGTCCCGCCCTGCCGCTGTACCCTCGGGGTGAGGCAGCTCACCGGCCACCACAGCGATCTTCACCTGGTTCCCCCGTCCACCACCACCGCCGCAGGAGGTCGGTCACCATCAGCACCCATCGCCTGGCTGCAGCCACCGACGCCGCGTTCTGCGCCGAGGGTTCCGGCGATGCCGGCACCTCGAAGCCATCGATCAGCCACGCCGAGACCGACCCGGGATCTGCGACCAACCTCGAGCCGAGCACGAGGACCATCGCTGCTGACCTGCGCAGTGCCAGGCGACCGCCGGTGACGGTGGTGGTGGCCACCCGTGACCGCCCGGTGCTGCTGACCCGGTGCCTGGACGCCGTGTCCGCCTCCGTCGCCCCCGGCGACAGCGTGATCGTCGTCGACTCGGCATCGACGAGCACCGAGGTGGCCGTGGTAGCTCGGGCCTTCGAGGCTCTCCTCCTGCGCAGCCCTCGACCAGGCGTGTGCCTGGCCCGCAACATCGGCTGGCGCGCAGCTACGAGCGAGCTCGTGCTGTTCACCGACGACGATTGCCGGCCAGCCGCGAGCTGGGTGAGCGCCATGGCCCTCGCCATGACCGACCACCCTGATGCCGTCTTCGTCACCGGCAAGGTGCTCGCCGACGACGGCGCTACCGGTAGGGCCCGGATCGGCTTGTCGCTGCTCGTCGACGACCAGCCCCGAGTGCTCCGGAGCCCAGCAGACGCTTCCCGTGCCGGCCACGGCGCCAACATGGCCTGGCGGCGAACAGTGCTCGAGGAGCTCGGCGGCTTCGACGAGCGGTTCGGGCCCGGGGCGCCCGGACGCGGCGCAGAGGACCACGACCTGCTGTGGCGGGCACTGCGCGCCGGTGCGAAGGGGCGCTACGAGCCGGCAGCGGTCGTGGTCCACGAACAGTGGCGGAGCCGCAGGCGCCAGCTCGAGACGTACTTCGGCTACGGCGTGGGCAGCGGCACCCTTGCCGTGAAGCAGTGGCGCAGCGCCGGACCCGCCCGAGACGGCCAGCGCTTGTCGGACGCTGCTCGGGCTCTGCTGTGGGAGCAGGGATTGCGCCAAGTCCTCCGGAACGCGGCAGACGGCTACCAGATGGGCGCGCTGGCCGAGGCGGTGAAGCTGGCCGGCGCCGTGCGCGGCGTGTGGGGTGCCCGCCACGACGTGGTGGTCGACGGCCATGTGGTCAGCGCTCCGCTTCGACCGACCGACGCCGGCGCCTGATCCCCACCGGGCCGACCAGCGCCAGGCCCAGACCGACGGCTCCTACCCATAGCGGCGCCGTCGTCGCCCACGCCGGCTTTCCGTGCTGCATGGCGCTCGACACCCCCCCCGACAGGTACATGCGGTCGAAGATCGGGGTGAACGCCCGCTTCACCTCGGCGCGCACCGCAGCGGGGCTCGGCCCGCGCACGGTGGTGACCACCAGGCTGGGGTAGACCGAGTAGGAGAACAAGTTCGTGGCCTCCGAGCACTGGACCTGGGTGCTCGGCGCCACCACCGCCGCATCGGTCACCACGGCGCACACCGTCGACGCGAGCGTGAGCCCGGTGAACTGGTCGACCGGACTGCTGCTCTCGGCAGCCACGAACGGAGCCACCGGGAAGATCGACAGGCCTTCGCCGTAGGACACCGGCGCCGCCGCGAGCACAGCGAGGCCGACGATCACGCCGGCCAACGGCAAGGCGGCTCGAACGACCACCTGGCGCCAGCTCGGCAGCTGACGAGGCACGACATCAGCCGCGGCTGTCCCCAGCGCCCCCAGCACCACCAGCAGCCACGGCGTCTCCACCACTTGGGTGACGTCGTAGGCGGCGCAAGCGACCACCAGAGCCAGCGTCCCAACCGCGCACGCCGCGCCGAGCAAGCGCTCCTCGCTGCCAGCGGGCGCCCGTAGGGCCCTGGCCGGGCCGCTCACCGCGCTGGCGAGCACGGCGCACCACGCCACGAGCCCTACGACGCCGACGGTGGCGTAGAGCACCGCGAAGGCGTCGTCGAGACCGCCGAACGCGGAGGTGGCCGCGCTCACGAAACCGGTCCCCAGGTACGCCCTACCGGTGACCAGCGAGAACAGCGGGGGCAGGCGGTCGAGGCGCACCGAGGCCGGATCGGTGAGCGCGCCGATGTCGAAGACCTTGGTCACAAGCGACGGATGGAGCGCGACTGCCACCACGCTGACCAGCGCGGCCCCCACCACCCAGCCGAGCAGCCGCCGGTCCCTGGAGAGCACCAAGAGCGCCACCGCGCTGACCGGCAGCACGATGTCGGCGCTCCGGGACCCCGACATCACGGAGGCCAGCGCGATGAGCAGCGGCGCCGCGACCGCGACCGCCTGGAGCACCGGTCGCCGCCCCCTGGCCCACTGCACGCAGGTGACCACCGCCACGGGGAACAGCACGGCCATCACCCACCCGTACTCCAGGGCGAACTGGGCCGCACCTTGGGCGCGGACGGCACCGCCTCGGGTGCTGAGCAGCCCGTCGCCGGCCGCCAGGTACTTGATCGGCAGCCCTTCGAAGAAGAAGTGCGACCAGCTCCATCCGGTCAGGCGCTCGATCACGCCGATGCCGGCAGCTACCACGGCGACGGCCACCACCGTCCTGGCCACGGTGGTAGCGCCGGCGGTGCGGGCCACGGCGAGCACCACCACCAGCAAGACGGCCAGATCGAGCAGGGAGAGCCAGACGTGGAGATCGCCGGCCAGCGAGGCGTCGGCCGGTGCCACCACGACCCCTACCACGAACCCCACCACCAGCAAGAGCGCCAACGTGGCGTGCAGCGGGGTCAGCGCGTAGGCCCGACCCCGCGGCTCACCGGGCGTGCCAGAGCGCAGCAGCAGGCGGCCGGCGAAGCAGTACAGCACCGCCCGGTCGGCCAGCACGATGTGCGGGAGGTGCGGCACGACCAAGGTGCCCGGGACCAGCAGCCAGAAGACGACGACCGCGGCGAACCCTACCTCCAGCGGGCCCAGCAGCGCGACCAGCACCCCGGCCAGCGCGACCAGGATGTCGCCGACCGAGCCCACCGCCGGTCAGGCCGCCGACAGACGACGGTTGCGTACCGCCTGGACGACCCCGAAGCCCAGCACGAAGCCGATGACGGCCGCCCCCACGCCCACAGTCGCGGCTTTGTACCGAGATGGCTGCTCGGCGACAGCCGGCGTGGCCGGGTCGACAGTGTCGAACGTGAAGCGATCGGCGGCCGGGATCCGGAATGCCACGTCCTGTGCTCTCACATAGCTGGTCACCTCGTCAGCCACCGCGCTCGACAGGCGCTGGGCCATCTGGGGCGACCTCCACGTCGCCTGTACCCCCATGAGCAACGTCACGCCGCTGACCTCGGGGGTGACCGCGCCGATGACCTGCTGGGGAGTCAGGCCCAGCTCGGCGGCGACCGGACCGGCGATGACGTCGGTGCCGATCAACCCGGCGTACTTCACGCGCAGCGACTCCAGCTTGAGCAGCTGGCCGGCGTCGCCCGCCGTGGCCAGCTGGTAGGGGTCGTCGATCATCATGAGCGTGGTGCTCGAGTAACGCGTCGCCCCGCTCGCCGCGGCCAGCCCGCCGAGCACGCCGGCCACCACTGCGACCACCGCACCGACCACGAGCGCGAAGCGGGCCTGGGTGGCCACGATGCGCCACAGCCTGAGCTGCCAGCGTGGCGCCGGCGGCCCTTCCAGGCCCCCTGATCGGGGGTGGTTCGCCGCTCGAACCGTCACCGTCGACTTCGTCACCGGCGCCGAGGGTGGCGAGACCGGGCCGACGATCACCGTAGCGTTGTTCGCTTCGTTCATGGTGGTATCCCAGCGGACACGGACCGGCACGCACCGGCCCCCCGATATGACAGCCGAGCGCCGCGCAGTGCCGTACCAGGCGCACGCGGCGACGACGCTTCGCGCTGACAACGCCGACCGACGCACGATCTGGCGGTCGAGGTCGGTCTCGACGACCAGACGCCCGCCCGATCCGCCATGGAGCGGCTGTTGCGCCGTTCCTCTGCTTCGTGGAGACCATCGAACCGACCGCCCATCGACACCGCCGGCCGACCGGGGCGCCGGCACCGCTCGTGTCAGTGGTCCTCCCGACCCGAGACCGTCCCGAGCGAGTGGTCGGGGCGCTCGACTCGATCCTGGCCCAGAGCTACGAGAACCTCCAGGTGATCGTCGTCGATGACGGATCCGCCGAACCCGTCGCCGACCTCGTGGCCCCCTGGCTCCACGCTGCGCGTCGGATCGGACGCCAGGCCGCGCCATCCGAAGCCCGGCGCCTCGTCGAGCTGGTCCGTCTCCCGCTCCCGGTGGGCGCCGCCGGGGCGCGCAATGCCGGGCTGGCGCGTGCCCGAGGTGACCTCGTGGCTTTCCTCGACGACGACGACCGCTGGGAGCGAACCAAGGTGGCACAGCAGGTGGCGTTCTTCGAGCGCCATCCGGAGCACGGGCTGGTCTCCTGCTACTGCCTCGCAGTGGAGGAGACGAGCGCTCGGCCGCCGAGGGTGGTGCGCACGCCGGCCAACTTCACCGCTGCACAGCTGCTATGGGCCAACTTCGTCGGCGGCTTTTCCCAGGTGATGCTTCGCCGGTCTCGTCTCGGTGGCGACATCTCGATCGACGAGGGGTACCGCAGCGTAGAGGACTGGGATCTGTGGCTCCGCTGCGCCCAGCTGGCGCCAGTCGCCACAGTGAGCCGCCCACTGGTCCACTACGTGGCACATACCGGGCCTCGACTGAGCGACCCGCTCGTCAAGAGAAGCGGGCTCGAACGTTTCTACGAGAGCTATTCGCACGCCATGTCGCCCTCGTGCCGGTCGTTCCACGAGGCACACATCGCCATGGAGGCGAGCGGATCCCTCCGGCGCCGGGTAGCGGTGGCCCGAGCGCTCGCAGGATCGTCGCCGCCGGCTTGGCCCGTGCTGATCGGCGAGCAGCTCGCCCGCCAAGCCGGCCGCATGGTCGGCGACCCCGGTCTGGCGCTGCGTCTCCTGGCTGCGATCACCCACACCCACACCCACACCCACACCCACACCCACACCCACACCCACACCCACACCCACACCCACACCCACACCCACACCCACACCCAGAGCCAGACCCACACCCAGAACCACACCGGCACTGGGCACCCCGTCGATCTCCCGAGCCCGTGCCCGGCCCGATGAGCGGGGCAG
>JAKAQW010000157.1 GCA_021819525.1 Actinomycetes bacterium | reverse complement strand
TGGCTACGGGCCACCGCAGGGCTACGGGCCACCGCCTGGCTACGGGCCACCGCCTGGCTACGGGCCTGGTGCCCCCCAGCCCCCTGGGGGGCACGACAGCGCATCGCCATCGACATCGACGAGCACTGGGCGCCAGGCAGCCGGTCCACAAGACGCTGGCGCCCCCACGCCGCCCCGTCCCGGAGACGGCGAAGGCGGCGCAGGCGGGCCCGGGCACGTCGGCCAGACCGTCCCGGCCTGGGAGTGGACCGGGACCGTGGCATCTGCCCCACGACCCCAACCGGCGAAGGCGCGCGACGTCCCGGCCGTCACTCGACGCTTCTGGGTGCTCGCCGCCGCGAGCGTGCTGCTCGCTGCCGGCGCCGGGGTAGGGATCGGCGCGGCCATTGCACCTGGAAATCCGCTGGCCTCGGCCAAAGCTGCCGTCAGCAAGGCACTCGCCGCCGGGCAACGTGCCGGTTCGTACCGTTACGCACAGCTCTCGACCGTCGACGGGGTGCCAGACAACATCGTCGGGTACGCCGATCGCGCCGGAGGCCGTCAGCAGATCACCCAAGGCTCCGCTGTGTCCACCCTCCTCCTCGTCCACGGTGTCGTGTACTTCAAGGGGAACAAGAGCGCCATGGTCAGCGCCCTCGGCGCCCCGAGCGCTGTCGCCATCCGAGATGCCGGGAAGTGGGTGTCGGTTCCGGCGTCTGCCGGGGTGTACACCTCTTTGGCCGACGGCATCACGACGGCTTCGAACCTCTCCGAGATCCGGAGCCTGATCACTGCGACGTCTGTCAGCAGCGGCCCCCACGGCACCACGGTGGTGCACGGCAAGCTGGTGGTCGGTGCCGGGCAGGCCCCGACGGGTACGGCATCCTTTACGATCGCGTCCACCGGGCTTCCGGCGCGTATCGACGCGCACGGCACGGTCGACGGTGGCATCACCAGCTACACCTGGACCTTCGACCACTGGGGCTCGACCCAGCGCGTCGTGGCACCGGCGTCCCCCATCCCCTATTCGACGTTGGGCGCCACCCCGCCGAGCTCGTCGGGTGGTGCACCGCCAGGAGCCCCAACCGGCGGTGGTGCCGGCGCCACCAGCGGCCCGGGCACGGCTCCGCACACCGCCACGTGAGCCAGGGACGCCACCGGCCATGCTGTCCCTGCCATCTGCCTCTGGGACGATCGCCGTCGTGGACGCCGTCATCGTGCCGTCTCGGGCGGTCGGACCACCACCCCGGCGGCTGCCATGTAGGCCTTCGCCTCGGCTACCGTGTACTGGCGACGATGGAAGATCGAAGCGGCCAGCACCGCGTCGGCACCACCGTCTCGGGCTCCGAGCACCAGATGCTCGAGGCTGCCCACCCCACCAGAGGCGATCACCGGCACAGCGACGCTGTCGCTGACCGTCCGCAGCAACTCGATGTCGAAACCGTCGTAGGTGCCGTCGCGGTCCATCGAGGTGAGCAGGATCTCGCCTGCCCCCAGCTCGGTGCAGCGCTCCACCCAGGACACCACGTCGATGCCCGTAGGACGCCGGCCGCCGTGGGTGTAGACCTCCCAACCACCTGACCCGCGGCGACGTGCGTCCACCGCGAGCACCACGCATTGGGCACCGAGCTCTCCCGAGAGCTCACTGATCAACGTGGGTGCCGCCACCGCCGCACTGTTCACCGAGACCTTGTCCGCTCCCGCTCGAAGCAGCTGGCGAGCGTCACCGAGCGAGCGGACACCCCCGCCGACAGCGAAGGGGATGAAGACCTCCTCGGCCGTGCGGGCCACCACGTCGAGCATGGTGCGGCGTCCGGCCGACGACGCCGTGATGTCGAGGAAGACGAGCTCGTCTGCTCCTTCGGCATCGTAACGAGCGGCCAGCTCTACCGGGTCGCCGGCGTCGACCACGTCGACGAACTGCACGCCTTTCACCACCCTTCCGCCGTCGACGTCGAGGCAGGGGATCACTCGGACGGTTCGCATGCCGCCATCGCCTCTCTCACTTCGAGCACGCCCTCGACGAGGGCTTTGCCCACGATGGCTCCTGCCAACCGGCGCCCCGCCACCTCCAGGTCGGCAAGCGCCCGCAGATGCTCGGCCGATCCGACGCCTCCCGACGCCACCACCGGCAGCGCCGTGGTTCGCAGCACAGCCCGCAGGCCGTCGAGGTCGGGACCGCTGAGCATGCCGTCGCGTTCGATAGCCGTGACCACCACGGCGCCGAAGGGCGCGTCCGCGAACCGATCGAGGAGGTCGGCCACGGACATCGACGCTCCGTGCGCCCAGCCTTCCACCGCCACCTGGCCGTGACGGTGGTCGATGCCGACCGCCACCTGGCGGGGAAACTTTTCGGCCATGGACAGAGCCAGCGACGGCCGGCGTGCTGCGACGGTTCCCATCACCACCCGGGTCACACCGCTCGCCAGGAGGTCCTCGACGTCTTCGACACCTCTCACACCACCGCCGGCCTGCACCGGCACCGGCGCCACCGCCTCCACCACCTGGCGGACGATCCACCGGTTGACCGGCAGCCCGCTGCGCGCCGCATCGAGATCGACCACGTGCACCCACCGAGCGCCGGCGTCCACCCAGCGGCGAGCCAGGGCGACGGGATCGCCGTACCCGGTGCGACGGTCGAAGTCACCCTGGACCAGGCGCACGGCGCTGCCGTCGAGCAGATCGACCGCCGGTATCAACTGCACGGTGTCACCTTCGCTCTCCATCGCACGCTGCGACGAAGTTCTCCAGCACCCTGAGACCCGTGCGCCCGGACTTCTCAGGGTGGAACTGCGTTCCCCACACTGCGCCTCGGGCTGCTGCGGCTACGACCGGCCCACCGTAGTCACAGGTGGCGATCGTGTCAGGCCCGTCTTCGGGGGCATAGGAGTGGACGAAGTACACCCACGGCGATGCACCGAGGCCGGCGAGCATGCCGACCGAACCGGCCCGTCGATGAAGCTGGTTCCACTGCATCTGCGGTCGTTTCACCGAGGGCGACAACATCCGGACCACTCCTGGAAGGACGCCGAGGCCGGTCTCGCCGGGCGCCTCCTCGGAGCCCTCGTAGAGCAGCTGGAACCCGACACAGATGCCGAGGAACGGGCGCCGGTCGGCGAGCGCTTGCTCGACCACGTGGTGCAGGCCACTTCGTCGCAGGGCACCGGCACACGGACCGAAGGACCCCACTCCGGGCAGCACGATGCCCTGCGCGTCGATCGCCGCGTCGGGGTCGGAGACCAAGCGGGCGTCAGCCCCCACGTGCTGCAGCGCCTTCTGCGCCGATCGCAGGTTGCCGATCCCGTAGTCGAGGACAGCCAGCACGGCCCTACAGCACCCCCTTCGTAGACGGGACCGCGTTGCTCTCGCGCCGCAGCGCGTCGCGCAAGCAGCGCGCGACTGCCTTGAACGAGGCCTCCAGCACGTGGTGGGTGTTCACGCCGGCGACCACCCGGACGTGGAGCGTCAAGCCCGCTGCGCCCACCATGGCTCGCCAGAACTCCTCGGCCAGCTGCGGGTCGAACGGAGGCTCGCCGAGGGCCGCGGCCGTGGGAGAAAGGCCGGATCCATAGGCCAAGAAGGGCCGTCCCGACACGTCCAGCGCCACCTCGACCAGAGCTTCGTCCAGCGGCAGGGAGATGGACGCAAAACGCCGGATGCCAGCCTTGTCCCCGATGGCACCAGCGAGCGCTTGACCGAGGACGATACCGACGTCCTCGACGGTGTGGTGGGCGTCTACCGCCAGGTCACCTCGCGCCCGGACGCCTAGGTCGAAGCCGCCGTGGCGTCCCAATTGGGCCAGCATGTGGTCGAAGAACGGCAGGCCGGTGTCGATGGAGGTCGTGCCGCTGCCGTCGACATCCACCGTGACCTCGACGGTGGTCTCTTTCGTCTCCCGGCGGACCGAGCCTTTCCGCCGGGACGCGGTCGGCTGAGCCTGCGGCGGAGCGCGCACGGGCTCGGGGTCGGACGTCGGTGCAGGGGTCACGGTGCCATGTCCTTTCCCAGCACAGCGGTCAGCGCTTCGAGGAACCGGTCGTTCTCGTAGGGGGTGCCGATCGTGACCCGCAAGCACTCGTGCAGACCCGGCCACCCCGAGCAGTCGCGGATGAGCACCGAGTGCTCGAGAAGCCCCTGCCACACCTTGGTGGCCGGTTTGTGATCGGGGCGGAACAGCACGAAATTGGCGTCCGACGGCCACGAGGTCACCGCCAGCGCCGCCAGCGCCGCCTCGACTCTCGAGCGTTCGGCAACCAGCTGCTGCACCCGCTGCTCGACGACTTCGCTGTGGCGCAACGCCAGGCGACCGGCCACCTGGCTCACCGAGCCCACGTTGTAGGGCAGGACGACCACCTCGCACCCGGCCACCACTGCGGGATCGGCCACCATGTAGCCCAGCCGAAGCCCGGCCATCGAGAACGTCTTCGAGAAGGTCCGCACCACCACCAGCCGCTCGGTGCCCGATGCGCCTTCACGGACCAGGTCGAGCGCCGACGTCCTGGCGAACTGGCCGTAGGCTTCGTCCACGACCACGAGACCAGGAGCCACCTCGAGCAGGTGGCTGATGGTGGTGAGGTCTTCGGCCCGACCCGTAGGGTTGTTCGGAGAGCACACGAACGTGATGGTCGGCCGCGCCCGCTCCATCAGCTCGTCGACCTCGTCGAGGTCGAGCACGAAGTCCGCGGTGCGCGGCACCGAGACCACCGATGTGGCAGTGACCTCGGCGATGTGGCGATGCAGGGTGTAGGACGGTTCGAAGGTGGCGACCGCCCGTCCGGCGCCGCCGTAAGCCAGCAGCAGGCACTGCAGCACTTCGTTCGATCCGGTGCCACAGAACACCTGCCCAGCCAGGACCCCGTGGTGGGTAGCCAGGGCGCTGCGCAGCCCAAGGGCCGTGCGATCCGGGTACCGGTTGAAGGGGATCTGGCCCATCGCTTCGCGAAGCTCGTCCAGCCACGCCTCCGGTGGGGCGAACGGCGACTCGTTCGTGTTCAACCGGACCGCCACGTCGACCTGCGCCGAGTGATAGCCCGACAGGGTTCGGAGATCCGCTCGGAGCGGCACTGGGCCAGACATCGTCACGTTGGCTCACTCTGGGCACCAGGTGACAGTCGGGTCAGAGGCTGCACCTCGGGCTCTACAGCCAGTGCTGGCGGCCCGGCAGGCAGACCGACATCGCCCAGGCGCATGGACACCGAGTCGGCATGGGCGCTCAGTCCCTCCGCCGCTGCCAGGGTCACCACGGACGGGCCCAGGTCCGTCAGGGCCTGGTGATCGATCTCGACGGCGTGGATGTGGGTGCAGAAGTCGTCGACCCGCAACGCCGAGGCGAACCGGGCAGTGCGCGCCGTGGGCAGGACGTGGTTGGGACCCGCCAGGTAGTCCCCCACGCTCGCTGGCGCCAGGCGGCCCAGGAACACTGCCCCGGCACGACGCACGAGGGGCAGCAGCGATTGCGGGTCGGCCACCTGCAGCTCCAGGTGCTCCGGCGCCACCGCGTTGGCCACCGCCATCGCCGCATGGGCATCGGCCACCAGCACGCAGTACCCGCTGCGACCCAACGTGGCCTGGAGATCCCGGCGTCGAGGCGACCGCTCCACCAGCCGGTCGACCGCTTCCGACACCTCTCGGGCCACCTGCTCGTCCCACGTCACCAGCCATGCCAGTCCGTCGGGCCCGTGCTCGGCCTGCACCATGACGTCTACTGCCGCCCACTGGGCGGGCACGCTCGCATCGGCGACCACCACGACCTCGGATGGCCCGGCAAAACCCGAGGGTATCCCGACTTGCCCGGACACCTGGCGTTTGGCCTCTGCGACGTAGCGGTTCCCCGGGCCGACGATCACGTCGACCGCCGGGACGGACTCCGTCCCGAACGCCATCGCCGCGACAGCTTGGGCCCCACCGATCCGGTACACCTCGTCGATCCCGCACACCGCCGCGGCAGCCAAGGTCTCCACCGCTATCGACCCGTCGAGCCCCGGCGGCACGCACAGCACCACCTGGTCCACGCCAGCCACCTGGGCCGGTACCGCTCCCATGATCACGCTCGACGGATAGCGGGCTCGCCCCCCCGGCGCGTACACGCCAGCTCGCTGCACCGCGCGCACGAGGTGGTGGACCCGCACGCCGTCCACGTCCACCACGCCGTCCGACGTCTTTTGGTGCCGGTGATAGGCGCTGATGCGCCGGTAGGCCAGCTCCAAGGCGGCGCGCAGCTCGGCGGGGACCGCCGAACGGGCATTGGCCACGATCTCGGGCGGCACTCGCAGGGCGCCTATCTGCACACCGTCGAACCGGGCGGTCAAAGCCCGAACCGCCTCGTCACCCCCCCGGCGCACCTCGGCGACGATGGCCGCCACCGCCTCGGTGGGCACCTCTTCGTCCCATACCGGGCGAGGGAGGGCCTCGGGCAGATGGGCCTCGTCGATCTCACGTAGGTCCAGCAGGTCGAGCAGCATGGAACCTCGATGGTACCTGGCTGCCTGGACGGTCAGCGTCGTCGCCGGCTCGGCACCGTCGGGGTCGGCCCCGTCGGGCTCCAGGAGCCTCGTCATCTCCGCCCCGATCGTTCCGGTCCTGCGGCGGTCGCGCATCGTCGGCTGTCGAGCCACGACCCGGGCCAGTCGGCCATGATCGGGGGGTGCCTTCCTCCCACCCTGAGCTCTCCTCGCTGTCCACCGCCCTGAGCGAGCTCACACGCCGGATCGCTGTCATCGCCGAAGGGGCTGCTGCGACGCACGACGACGACGTGGCAAGCGAGCTGTTCGCCATCGAACGCTCCTTGACTGCAGCTGGCCGGCGCCTGGACCGCCTGACGGCCGGCAGTCGCCCACGACGCTGAACCAACCGGGAGACGACCGGCGCCCGTGAGCCAGTTCGGCCGCCGTGACGGTGCCCTGGGACCCGCGCCACCACTGCGCACTGCGGAGCCCGGGCGCCGCACACACACAGAGCGCACTGCCGGACGGGAAGTCGCTCGAACGTCCGCGTCCAGGAGGCGAGCGACCAGGGCTTTGGCAGCGGCTACCTGCCTTGGCGAGGTCAAGCCGAGGAGATAGGGGCTGCTCCTCGGACACGGAGAGCCGAATCCTTCGAGAACGGCGGTGGGCTGGACGTTCTTTCAGGGCGGTCCCGGCCCGGGCCGACTTCCGACGGTTCGATCGACGCGTCGATGGCGCCCCTAAGGGCGCCATCGACGCGAGCGGGCCGGGCGGCGGATCCCGGGACCCCGCTCTCACGGAACCAGGTGGCGGGAACCGGTTCCGGTACCAGATAGATCACCACGAATCTCCCCCTTGGTTCCAATCAGAAAGAACAACACACCAACAATCCCAAGCACCATCTCGGCTAGGTCTTCTGTCGTACCTGCTCAGATGGCTCACGATGGTCCCCCAGCACCACGCCAGCCGGAGCCGAGGGACACACATCAGCCAGAACGCACGCCTCGCACATCGCTCGGCGCGCCCGGCACACAGCCCGGCCGTGGAGGATCAGGCGGAGACTGAAGGCACCGCGTTCGCCGGCAGGCACCAGGTAGCCCAGGTCAGCCTCGACCTTCACCGGGTCGGCCTCCGTCGTCAGGCGCAGGCGCCGGGCCAGCCGACCGACATGGGTGTCCACGGGCAGCCCAGGAAGCCCGAGCGCAACCGACCGCACGACGTTGGCGGTCTTGCGGCCGACGCCCGGCAGCGATGTGAGCGCGTCCATGTCACCGGGCACCGTGCCGTGGAACCGCTCCTCCACAGCCCGAGCCATCCCCACCAAGCTGCGGGTCTTGGCCCGGTAGAACCCCGTGGGCCGCACGATCTCCTCGACCACCTCGGGGTCGGCCTCGGCCAGCGCCAACGCCGTCGGATAGCGATCGAACAGCGTAGGGGTCACCTCGTTCACGCGGACGTCAGTGCACTGGGCGGAGAGGATCGTGGCCACAAGCAACTGGAACGGTCCATCGTGGTCCAAAGCGCACAGCTCGGCGGCGTCACCGGGGTAGGCCGCGGCCAAACGTCGGCGAACCGCGTCGGCCCGTCGACGAGCACCGCGTGGTCTGGCCATGGAACGAGACTACCGATCGGGCCTTCGAGGACCGTGAACGTCGACCCCCGGCGGGCGGGCTTGCCTCTGG
>JAKAQW010000156.1 GCA_021819525.1 Actinomycetes bacterium | reverse complement strand
CCAGCTGGAGTTGGCCACTCGCCGCCTGCTCGGACCCGGCGCCCCCATGGACCCGCCGACCAGCCGAGACTGGCACTGGGGGCGCGACCCGGAGGAGATCGAGCGCGACATCGCCTTGCGAAGCAGCCGGGCACGCCCCGAAGCGTCGCCTGGAGGCCGTGGTCGAGCACCTCGGGCTGCGAGCTCAGGCTCGGCCGCCGCCCCCAGCGGAGCGTCAGCCGCCCGAACGCCCCACAAGACACCAGCCACCGAGATCACCTAAAGTCTCGCCATGGCTGTGGTCGCCGCGTTCTCGATCGCCCCCTCGGGAGGCCCCGGTGCCGGTGACGACGGCTCGGTGAGCCGAGCGGTCGCCGAGGTGGTAGCCCTCGTCCGTGGGTCGGGGCTCGCGAACGAGACCAACGCCATGTTCACCAACGTGGAGGGCGAGCTGCACGAGGTCATGGCTCTCGTCGAGCGTTGTACCGCGCACGTGGCGGCCTCGGCTCCACGGGTGAGCGTGGTCGTGAAGCTCGACGTTCGCGAAGGGCACGTCGGAGCGCTGCAGGCCAAGGTGGCCCGTGTGGAGGCACTTCTCGCGCAGCACGACGCCGACCCAGCGACAGCACCACCATCGTGACGATCGGCAGGTTCGACCACCTGGCGCACCACGACGCCGACGCAGCGACAGCACCACCATCGTGACGATCGGCAGGTTCGACCACCTGGTCGACGAGGCACGATGACGGGCGTGGCGGATCGACGAGGTGGCGCCGGCCGTGGTGCCGCGTCGCCGCCGGCGGTCGACCTGATGGACGTGACCAAGCACTTCGGTGCGGTCGAAGCTGTTCGAGGGGTCAACCTCCGTATCGAGCCCGGCGAGGTGGTCGCGTTTCTCGGCCCGAACGGCGCAGGCAAGACCACGACGATCGACATGGTCCTCGGGCTCACCGAGCCGAGCGCCGGCGACGTGGAGGTCTACGGTTCGGAGCCCCGCGACGCTGTCCGAAAGGGCCTCGTGTCGGCGGTCATGCAAAGCGGTGGGCTGCTCAAAGACCTCACCGTCGCCGAGACCGTGGCCTACACGGCCCATCTCTTCACCGACACCCGGCCACCTGCCGAGGTGTTGGAGCGTGCCGGGATCACCTCGATCGCCGGGCGCCTGGTCGGGAAGTGCTCAGGAGGCGAGCAGCAGCGTCTGCGCTTCGCCATGGCGCTCTTGCCCGACCCCGACCTGCTGCTGCTCGACGAGCCGACCCAGGGCATGGACGTCGAAGGTCGGCGTAGCTTCTGGGCAGCCATCCGGCGCGACGCGCAAGCGGGACGGACCATCGTCTTCGCCACCCACTACTTGGAGGAGGCCGACGCCTACGCCGATCGCGTCGTGCTCATGCGAAAAGGCGAGATCGTGGCCGACGGCACCGCCTCCGAAGTCAAGGCACTGGCATCGGGCCGCACCGTTCGAGCCTCGCTCCCCGACGCCTGCGAAGAGGCGTTACGGGCCATTTCGGGAGTCGACAGGGTGGAGATCCGAGGCGAGAGCATCCTGGTGCACTGCACGGACAGCGATGCCGTGGCGCGCTACCTCTTGACCCAGACCCGCGCCCGAGATCTCGAGATCACCGCGCTGGGCTTGGAAGAGGCCTTCTTGGCCCTCACCAGCGCAGAACCAGGACAGCCACTTGCCGGCGCCGGCACGGGACGCGCCACCGACCACCAGACCCGCAGCCGCAGCCGCACCGAGCCCCGCAGCGACATCGAGCCCTACAGCGACCACCAGGCCCGCAGCGACATCGAGCCCCGCAGCGACCACCAGGCCCGCAGCGACCACCAGGCCCGCAGCCACATCGAGCCCCGCAGCGACCACCAGGCCCGCAGCGACATCGAGCCCCGCAGCGGTGACGGCAGTCGCGCCGGTCGTCGGGACCTCCGTCGATGAGCACTCCACCGGCCGTGCACGATCCGGCCAGACGAGCGTCCCCACCGCTTGGCGGCTTCAAGGTGGCCCTCGTGCGCCTGGAAGTCCGCCGCCTGCTGCGCAACCGGCGCACCATCGTGTTCACCATCGTCGTCCCAGTGCTGTTCTTCCTTCTCTTCGGTCTCAACAGCGCTTACGCCTCCAGAGCGGTCGGGCGGGGCAACGTCTCCGCCTTCATCATGATCTCCATGGCCCTCTACGGAGCAGTGCTCGCCACTTCGAGTGGCGGCGCCATGGTCTCGGTCGAGCGCCTGGCGGGTTGGAGCCGCCAGCTGCGAATTACCCCGCTGCAACCCGCGGCCTACATCGCCATCAAGATGGCGACCTCGCTCGTGCTTGGTCTCGCTGCCGTCCTCGCCGTCTACACAGCGGGGATCCTCACCCACAAGCCCTCCATGCCCGCCGAGCTGTGGGTCGCGACCGGCGCGGCACTGTGGATCGGGTCGTTGCTCTTCGCCGCCTTCGGGCTCTTCGTCGGCTACCTGCTTCCCTCGGAGAACGTCATGCAGGTGATCGGCTTCGCCCTCATGCTGTTCTCCTTCGGCGGCGGCTTGTTCATCCCGCTCAGCCAGTTCTCTCACCCACTGCGCGTCCTCGCCACCTACACCCCGCTGTACGGCCTCAACGAGCTCGTCCACTACCCTCTCGTCCAAGGGGCCTTCGACTGGACCTGGACAGCGAACCTCGTGGCCTGGCTCGTCATCTTCACCGCCGGGGCGACCTGGCGGTTCCGGAAGGACACGGCGCGGATCTGACCCGAGTCCACGAGCAGCGCACTCCTGTTCACCGTATCGGTGGGTCTCTCCCGACAAGAACCCGGTAATTCCGAGAAGAGCCCAGCAAGAGTACAGCCCAGCAAGACTACAGAGTATGTACCGGTCCATCGCCGCCAATCGCCTGAACAGCAACTACTTGGACGCATGCAGGCCGTCGCGCAATGCGTCCCGAGCGGACGGCGACCAGGTCTCTTGGTCACAAAATGGGCCGTTCCGAGCCATTTCGCGACAGCATGCAGGAAGCAGAGAATGTCGCCAGGACATAGGAGCACTCGGGCTCGAGCGCGCGAGCGGTCGTCGTGCAGGTCCTTCGGGGGTCTCCACGTAAGCGGAGTAGCCATCGAAAGCCCCACCATGTCGGGGTCAGGCCAGGTACCCGACCTCAACATCTTGCGTGTGCTCCGGTTGCATGGAGACCCCCGAGATCCTTAGGGTTCTCCGTACAATAACTTGGTCATTTCGGATCGAGAAGCCTAGCTGCGCCATACTACACCTGCTTATCTGTAGTTATGACCGAGTTGTTCGGCGGCGCTCCCTTGATGCAATGACCTGTCGAGGAAGGTCACTGCACGACCCGTGGGCTCGGGTAAGACTGCCACCAGGCGATCCGGTGGGGGAGCTGACGGGGTGAACTGGCTGAAGTACTTCTCCGTGTGGAGGTGGCCCTCTGCAGCGCCCAGGCGTACCGCTGCGTCGGTGCAAGCGGCCACGAGCTCGGGGCTTCCCGCGATGAAGACACTGTAGTGCAAGAGGTTCTCGAAGAGCTGGGGCAGCAGCTCGGGGATACGGCCCACCGGCGGATCGCCGCGCTGGCGCGTGAGTGTCCTCAGGAACCTGAAGTTAGGGTACTGGCGCTCCCAGTAAGCCACAAGCCCCTTGTCGAAGACGTCCTGTTCGGTGCGTGCCGAGAAGAGGATGGTGACGGGGCTGGTAAATCCCCTGCGCAGCGCTGCGTCCGCGAGCGCCAGGATCGGCGCTATGCCCGAGCCGCCTGCCAGGCACAGCACCGGCTCGTCCACCGAAGGGTCGCCGATGAACGTGCCGTAAGGCCCTGACACCTTCACGAGCTCACCCGGCTCGAGCCTGCTTGCGATCCAGGTGCTCGTAAGGCCCTTGTGGTCCGCAGAGACGATGAGGGTGATCTCCCCATCGGGGCGCGGCGCATTGGCGATGGAATAGGGCCTCTCAGGCACGGATCCCTCCAGGTTCCCTACTGTCACGAACTGTCCAGGCCAGTAGCGCAACCGTTCTCCGAGCGGGCGCAAGCGGAGCTCGACGATGCCAGGAGTGCGCCGTACCTTGTCGATCACGACAAAGCTGACGTCACGGCGCGGGGGAAAGAGCTTGGGCTGGGCGTCCGCGGTGCCGTGCTCGATCTCGAGAACCTCGCTCGTCGGCTTGGCCATGCACATGAGCCCGAAGCCAGCATGGCGATCCTCCTGGGACAACGCCATGTCCAAGACGAAGCCCTGATCGAGCTCGCCGGAGATCACCTTGGTCTTGCACTCCCCGCAAGCTCCAGCCCGGCAGTTGTTGGGCAGCGCGTAGCCCGCCTCCTCGAGTGCGTCGAGCACGGTCTGATCCCTACGGCAAGGAACCTCTCGGCCCGAAGGGCTCAGACGTATGACAGACATCGGGTCCACCTCCAGAACCTGCTGTTGGCCGACATGGTACCAACGCTGCTCTTGACCAAAGCACATGAGAGGGGTAGCCTCGATCCGAATTGAGCGAACTGACCGTTCGGTCGGTTGCTCGGTCAAGAGGCCGTGCGTGCCGTCTCGTGTCGAAAGGAAGAGGTGCTCCGATGGTCCAAGCCGCCGAAGGCGAGCAGGGTTCGCTGCCCCCTCAGATCCCACAGCCGAACATATTCCCGCTGTCGTGGTCGGCCGGATCGGCTCAGGCGGCCAAGCTGGAGCAGATCTGGGCCGCTTCCCGGCGGGAGTACTGGGACCCGCAGGCGCTGGCGTGGAGCAGCTTCGATGCCGGCTCCTACACTGCCGAGCAGCGCGAGGCCATTGCCTACTGGTGGGCGCTGCTCTCGGTCTTCGATGCATCGGCTCCGCCTGTGTTCGCCGAGGCCCTGATAAGAACATACGAGGTGCACGAAGAAGACGCCGTGCGGCGATGTTTTTTCTCGATAGAGCGCGACGAGCAGAACCACGAGCAGATGTGTGGCATGGCCATAAGCCACCTGACGCCTGGGGGACCTTTGGGGTATGAGCCGAAGACCGAGCTCGGCAGGCAGGCACAGCGGAACGTCAAATGGCTCTACCACAACGGTGCAAGGTACTGGGACGGGTACAAGAAGGCTGTTGGCCGCTACAGCCTGCCGGTCCTCTTCAGCTCGTTCCTCATGGGTGAGACAGCTGCAGCCACTCTGTTCCACCACATGGCGACGCACTCGAGTGAGCCCCTCTTCGGCGACGCCTTTACCAAGATAGGACGTGACGAAGGAAGGCACATGGCGATCTGCCTCACGCTCATGGAGCGGGACTACCCGAATTTGAGCGAGGACGAGCGCAAGATCGTCACCAAGCAGATCAGAGCCGGTTACGTGTTCCTCTCCGGGGTGCTGTTCGAGCCGCCCGAAGAGTTCTGGGATCTCCCGGTCGACTTCATTGCCACCCAGCGTGCCTGTGAAGAGGTGGCGCGCTCTGCAGGTTTCGGTGTCGCCACCTTCGACGAGAAAAAGGAGAACTGGCGAAAGGCCATGTTGGACGTGAAGGGCGTGGTCGAGCGCCACGGCATTGCCTTCCCTGCAATACCCGAGGTTGGTATAACAGGCGAAGAAGTGACTAACGTAGACTACGAGGACATAATCCCAGTTTTTTGAGCAGCGCCGGGAGACCGGCGGGGAGGCCGGTGGGATGATTTTTGAGCCAGAGTTCGAGACGCTATCACATGACCGGCTTCGGGAGTTGCAAGAAGAAAGGCTCACGGCAACGGTTCGCTACGTGAGCGAGCGCGTCGCGTTCTACAAGGAGACGCTGCATACTGCTGGGGTCAAATCTACTGACAAGGTGCCTCTCGGGGAACTGCCCACGATCCCCTTCACCCGCAAGAAGGACCTCGTCGAGCACTATCCATACGGGTTGCTCGCTGTGCCGAAAGAGGAGCTCGTCAGGGTGCATGCCTCCTCTGGCACGACAGGCAAGCCCACTGTGGTCCCCTACACCGCAGGTGACATGGACCTGTTCGCCCGGGTCGTAGCCCGCTGCCTTGCTCTAGGTGGTGGACAGCCGGGGTTCACCTTGCACAACGCGTATGGATACGGGCTGTTCACGGGCGGGCTCGGGCTCGACGCAGGAGGGATGCGCCTTGGAATGGCCGTGGTGCCGGCCTCAGGTGGGATGACCCAGCGCCAGGTCACCTTGATCTCGGACTTGCGACCCGAGATGTTCTCTGCCACGCCGAGCTACGCGCTCACGCTCGCCCAGGAGCTCCGATCGCGCGGCGTCTCCCCCGAAGAGAACAGCTTGCGCTATGCGGTGGTCGGAGCCGAGCCATGGACAGAGCCCATGCGAGCCGAGATCGACGCGACGCTCGGTGTGCGCTGCACGAACATCTACGGATTGTCGGAGATCATAGGGCCCGGCGTGGCGAACGAGTGCATCGAGGAGCGCCACGGATCCCACATCCAGGAGGACTTCTTCCTCCCAGAGGTCGTCGACCCGGAGAGCGGGGATCCCCTCGAGGACGGGAAGGAAGGCGTGCTCGTCCTGACCACGCTCACCAAGCAAGCCCTTCCACTGCTCAGGTACTGGACTGGCGACATCACGAGCCTCTCGCACGAGCGGTGCTCGTGTGGGCGGAGCTTCGCTCGCATGTCGCTGATCAAAGGTCGCACCGACGACATGATCATCATTCGAGGTGTGAACCTCTACCCGACCCAGGTGGGTGACGTGCTCGGGCGGGTGAAGGAGCTGAGCCCCCACTTCAAGCTGGTGGTGAGCCGCCAGGGCACCCTGGACGAGGTGGAGGTGAGAGCGGAGGTGACAGAGGAGCTCTTCCGAGCCGTCTCTGTCGACCTGCTCTCCGACGAGGTCGTGGAAGCAGATCATGTGCTTCGTTCCTGCAGGGAGAGGACGAAGGCCCTTCTCAAAGACAGCCTGGGTGTCAATGCAAAGGTCACGCTGCTGGCGCCTGGCGAAGGCCCACGCTCCGACGGAGGCAAGCTGAGCAGGATCGATGACCACCGCAAGCTCAGCTAGGAGGCTCGGGCCGGCGAAACCGGCACATTTGGGCACTGTGCCATGGAGCCGAGAGGCAGGACCGGTGGGTCAGCCGACGGTGGCGGGGGTGCCCTCGCACCGGGACCTCACGACGCCGGCCATGTCTTGGCCACCATGGTGAGCACGTCGTAGCGAGCCGCCGTCGAGCCGTCGTGCTTGGTGACGTGCGCGTCCCAGCGGACCTCGCCGTAGTCGGCGTCGGGACGCGCCGTGATCTGCTTGCAGGTCAAGGTGACGCTGAGCTCGTCGCCCACCCGGACCGGCGACACGAACCGCAGGTCGTCGACGCCGTAGTTGGCGAGCACCGGACCGGGGTCCGGGCGCACGAACAGCCCGGCTGCCAGGGCCACCACGAGGTAGCCGTGAGCCACGATGCCGCCGAACAGGGGATTGGCGGCCGCCGCCACCGGGTCGGTGTGCGCGTAGAAGGTATCGCCGGTGAGCTCGGCGAAGCGTTCGATGTCCTGCGCCGTCACCACCTTCGGCCCCGCCACCACCGCGTCGCCCAGGCGCAGCTCGCTCAGCGACTTGGCAAAGGGGTGAGGCCCGTCGGTGCGCTGCGGGGCACCGGGAAGCCATCGGTGGGTCAGGGCGGACACCACCGCTGGGCTGCCCTGCACCGCGGTGCGCTGGAGGTGGTGCACCACCGCCCGCAGCCCGCCGAGCTCTTCGCCACCGCCGGCCCGGCCCGGCCCGCCGTGGACCATGCTCGGCAGGGGCGAGCCGTGCCCGGTGGACTCGGCGCCGTCGTGGCGGTCGAGCACCAAGAGCCGTCCGTGCCAGGGGGCGAGGGCGCCGAGCAGGTCGGTCACGAACCTCGGGTCGGCACTCACCACCGAGCCGGCCAGGCTGCCCCGGCCGCGGGCGGCCAGGGTGGCGGCGTGCTCGGCGTCGCGGTAGCCGATCACGGTGCTCACCGGACCGAACACCTCGACATCGTGGAGCTCGGCGCGCTCGGGATCGTCGGCCACGAGCAGGACCGGCGCCACGAACGCCCCCCGGTCGGGATCTGCGCCCACGACTGTCACCTGCTCGGGGTCGCCGACCGCGATCCGGGCCGCCGACGCCAGCTGGGCGAGACGCTCGAGGACCTCGGCGCGCTGTGCCTTGCTCACCAAGGGCCCCATCGTCACTGTCGGATCGGCGGGGTGACCGACCACGACCTTGGCCAGCCGGTCGGCCACCGCCTCCACCACCGCCTCGAGCGCCGTCTCGGGCACGAGGGCCCGGCG
>JAKAQW010000155.1 GCA_021819525.1 Actinomycetes bacterium | reverse complement strand
AACGCCAAGCCTCAGCTGGCAATGGCTGCCTGAGTCAGGTAGCTCGTTCGTCCGGCCCCGGTCCTACGGGTCGGTAGCGAACGTCATGAAGTAGGACTTACCCGAAGGGCACTGCCGACCGGCCCGCGGGGACATCGAAGGTCGGCTGGGGACCGACGCAGGTGCCGGCAGCGGCGACGGTCCCGAGACCAAGCAGCCGGCTGCGCTCGGAGAAGGCCTGTTGAGAAGCTGAAGGACGCGGGTTCGATTCCCGCCACCTCCACCCGAAAGCTCATGCGCTGCGACCAGCAGCGTTGCTGGTCGTAGCTGAGGAGATTCGCACCGCAGCCCGCTGGATATCCGGATATACTTGTCGTGATGAGCAAGATCCTCGTGTCCGTCGACGACAAGCTGCTCGCTAGGATCGACCGCGCTGCACGATCAGCTGGCCTGAGCCGGAGCGCCTACCTGGCTCGCTTGGCCGAGCGCGACTTGGGTGAGAGCCGTGGTCCCGGCGCCAGCCGGCAGGCTCGGCGCGCCGTCTGTCGGCTCCAAGGTTTGTTCGACGCTCACCCTGGTGAAGAGGACGCGACGGCGGCGATCCGAGGCGACCGGGACGCACGTTGAGGGAAGTCGTCCTCGATGCGTCAGTCGTGCTCAAGTGGTTCGCTGCAGAACAGCGCGGATCCTTCGAAGCTCGCCAGCTGCGCGACGACTACCAGGCCGGTCGACTTTCGGTCGTTGTTCCATCGCTACTGTTCCTAGAGCTCCTGAATGTCGCCGGAAGACGCTGGCGGTGGGAGGCAGAAGCCGTGGCGGAGCTCGCCGAAGCCCTCGGCGACCTCTCCTTCGAGGTGAGTGAGCCTGAGTTACCATCGGTAGCCCTCTGGGTCTCGCGCGGGCTCACAGCGTACGACGCGGCCTACGTGGCGTTGGCCGAGAGGCGGGAACTGGCGCTCGTTACCGACGACGACGCGATCATCAACCTCGCCCCTGGAATCAGTCGCTCACTTCTTGGAGGATCAGCTTCAGCTGGTTGAGGTAGCCCAGCACGGGGTTCGAATAGCGACAACGCAGCACCACCTGATGTGACCCCATTCGAACCGGGTTCTGTGCGGCCCCGGCCAGCACGCCCATCAAGCCGACGCGTCCGCCTCCGTAGACGACTCCGACACCCTGCTTCGCGAGCAACGACCCCGCCGAGACAGCTGCAGCGGCATACGCTGAGTCCACCCCGGGGCTCGACGCGCAGTAGACGCAGATCGACTCCATTTGGTCAGTGGCCCGGGCCAACATAGCCGGTCGAGCTGCGCCTGATGGTAGATCAGGTCCGCACCTCCGAGGGCAGGGTGCGTGGCCAGCCGGTCGAGGCGGTCCTCGGAGTCGCTGCCGACGCGAGACGTCAAGAACTTGGCTTGACCAAGGCGGATGTGGCTGTTCGCGCGGACGCGCCGGCGGTGCCGGCGGCAAAGGTGTACTCCGATGCGAACGGCCATTTCTCTGTGACGGAGCCCCCGGTGCCGGCTGTGTAGGTCACTTCGGTGACAGCGCCGGCCGCGGTGACGTCGACCCGGTTCGCCACTACGTAGCCGGCGCGAGCCGCGTTGCTGGAAGGGCTCAGCGTAGCAAGGGTCGAAGGCGTCCTCACTACATGGGGGGGCATGTGCTGGACCACGTAGATGCCGACTGCCGCCGCCCGGTTCGCAGCGAGGACCCCCGAGTACGCTGACGGGTACCAGGGGCTGTCGGAGATGCCGCGCACCACCAGCCACGGGACCCCGAGCTGCGCATTGGTGTAGGCGAAGCCCATCCCCTCGTTCTCTCCGGCGTCGCTCTGGTACAGCGAGTTCTGGAGCTCCTGGTCAGCCAGCGGCTCGGTCCACTGATTGGCGCTCCCGATCACCCCTGCGTCTACCACTGCGGGGATCGTCCCTGTGGCCGTGGAGCTCCCGGTCGCTACGCTACGCGGGGTGGTCCCCAGCCGGTAGCGCTCTGCAAGCCGCACGAGGCTCCGGGGAGACGCGAGCGCCTCGAAGTACTCGTAGCGATTGGTGGTCGCCGCCGGCCCCGAGCCGTAGCGAGAGGCGTCTGCAGGCGTCGGCCCCGGCGCACCGAAGCCGCCGACCAACCCGCCTGCGACGTCGGAACGGTGGGTTACCACCATCTCGACACCGGTGTAGGGGGAGATGAACCCCCGGTCGTGGAAGTGGATCGACGACTTGTCGACGACGAACCCGCTCACCACGACGTCTCCGACATTGACCGCCGGGTTGCGGGCGCCGGCGGTGCCGGTCAGCACGCTCGCCACCGGGTGGAACGTCGCGTCCATCACCGCGGTCGCCAGCTCTGCGGCGTACTCCTTCTCCCCCGACCGCACGTCGACCACCGGCCGGCCGGCGATGGTGCCGAGGTAGAAGCGATAGCCGTCGATGACCCGCACCCCCGTCACCCTCATGGCCGCGAGGATCGGTGCCTGCTCCATGCCCATCGCGTTGACGATTCCGACACGGGCACCGTTGGAGCTGAGGACGTGGGCTGGTCTGGAGCCCGGTCGCGTGGCGGTGGCGCTGGGGGCGCCACACGCAGCAAGCACACCAGCGAGAGCGAGGCCGGCCAGAGCCGCCAAGCTGCCGCGGCGGTCCCTGGGGCAAGGTGTACGACGGAGCGGGCGAGATATCATGGCGGGATCGTACGGCGCGCTTGCATCTCCGTCGAGAGGTTTGTGTGAACTGGCGATGAACAAGGACGACCGGCGTATCGCTACCCGGCACAATGACCACGGGTGCACGAGGGAGTTGCAGACGCCGACCCCGACGTCCTCACTGTCGCAGGCGCTGGTGCCGAAGGCGTGCCCAGCGCCGAGCACGCGCACAGCCGGGGTCGTCGGATCGCCCGCACGCTGCTCATCGAGGTCGAAGGCACGGCGCTGCAGACGTGACGACTGCCGGAGGTGAGACCCTGGGGATGCAGGTTGGCGATGTCGTACGAGGAGCGGTGCCACATGGGCGCCGTGCAGTGCTCGCTCCGGGCCGCGCCATGAGGCGACCGGGCGACGGTCTCACGACCGAGGGTCTCGCGCCCGCAGTGACAGCAGCGGAACCAAGAGCACGACTGCCAGAGCCTGCAGGACGCCCACGAACAGCTCGATGGAGGTCGTCGAGCGCGAGGAGAGCGCGCCGATGACCGTCGATCCGCCGAGCCAGGTGATCCCGTAGACGGCGGTGAAGAGACCGTAGCCGGTGCCTCGCCTCTCTCCGGGCACGAGGTCGGCCACAGCCGCGCGCATCGTCGACTCGTGGATCCCGAGGGCCGCCCCCCAGATGACGGCACCCACCCACACGAGCACTGCACTCGTCGAGAAGGAGAGGAACGGCACGCCGGCGGTGAGCACTGGCAGCAAGAGGAGACCCTTGAAGCCGACCCTGTCGTAGAGGAGTCCCGACCCGAGCGCCGCGAGGGCATCGACACCCATCGCCACGGCGTAAAGGACAGGGATGAGCGCCGGCGCGACGACGTGGCGCACTTCGAGGTGATAGGAGAGCACGCCAAAGGTGGCGAAACCCGTCACCGATGCTGCGGTAAAGGCGCTGTACAGCCAGAAGCGCCGGGGGAACCCGCGGAACCTCTGGAGCCGGCTCGTTCGCGCCCGTGGCGTGCAGATGCCCTCCGCCGAGCCCTCGGTAGCGGCGGCCTCTCCCGAGGGCGAGGGCTCGTACGCGGCGGGGTTCGGCACCGCCCGGCGCACCACGCCGAGGGCCACGAGTGCCAGCGCGGCCGGAACGGCGAGCACCGCGAAGCCGAGGCGGTACCCGGAGACCGCGACCATGCCCGCGACGAGCAGCGGACCGAGGAGGGCACCCGACTGGTCCAGCGCCTCGTGGTAGGCGAAGGCACGCCCCCGGCCGAGGTCGGCGCTCGCGTGCGAGAGCATCGTGTCCCTCGCCGGGGTGCGGACGGCCTTTCCGAAGCGCTCGCCGATCACTGCGAAGGAGGCCTGCCACAACGTCCCTGTGGCGGCGAGCACCGGTACCGAGACAGCGGTGATCGCGTATCCGGCGATGGAGATGGGCCAGTAGCGGCGCGTGCGATCGGCGAAGGGCCCGCTCGCAAGGCGCAGCACCGAGGCAACCGCCTCGCCCAGGCCGGTCACCGCGCCGACGACGGTGGCGGAGGCCCCGAGGGTCGCGAGGTATGGGCCCACGATCGACCGACCGCCCTCGTAGACGAAGTCGGCCAACATGCTCACCACGCCAAAGGCGAGGATGAAGCGAAGCGGCGTGTAGCGGTTCTCCGGCGGGTCCCCCTCTGCTCCAGCAGATGAACCCGACGGGCTCGGTTCCGACGGCGCCTCGGTCACTGTGATCCCTCGGCCTGGTAGTGGCAACGACCACGCGGCCGACGGAGAGCAGATCTCCGTGCTCGAAGCGCCACCTGTCAGCAGCCGAGCGCGTAGCTGACGGCCGAGCAGACCCTTCGCATGATGCCGTCGTCGACCCGTCCGAGCGGACCGCTGAGCGACGCCTGGGGGACGGTGTGAAGACCGTCACAGTTGATGACCGACGGTCGGTCGAGCCCGATCTCGAGATGGTCGATCTCGACCTCGACAGCGAGACCCCGGACCGAGGTAGTGATCTCGGCCACCGTGATGAGGCTGCGCGCGTCGAGCACCTCGGTTCGGGTCAGCAGCAGGACGGGTCGCTTCTCGTGGCCAACCTGGGCCAGCCACAGTTCGCCTCGTCTCACGGCTCGCCCCATGCCTCGACCTCCGTCCAGAAAGTCTCGGCACGTTCCGGTCGTCTCAGGTACGCCTCCCGGTCCGCCCGCGCCAGCGCGGCACGTACGGCATCGGCAACTCCCTGACGAGCCGCGGCCGAGATGTTGACGCCGAGCTCGCGAGCTCGCTCGGCCAACTCCTCGTCCAATGTGAAGGTCGTTCTCGAGGAGGCCATACGATCAAGCTAGCATCTGACGCTGCCATCAATGATAGCATAGTTGCCTACGGCCGGGCGAGCCGGCAATCCTCATCGCTGGCCAGCTGACCCGGGGCGACGTCGTTCCGGAAGCGGTAGGTGTGGGTGCCGCCCGCCGTCGGTGCGCCCGCCGACCGATGGACGCTGCCGGCGGTCTCCCCCGTCCGATCGCCCGCTGCGGGAGCCGACGTGCAATGCTGGGATGGCCCGGCGGACAGCCCCGGGCGCCCGGCACGAGGAGGCTCACGTGGCAGAGGTGGCAACGGTGCGCGGCCCGGTGGACAGCGCCGCGCTCGGCACGACGCTCATGCACGAGCACGTCTTCGTGCTCACCCCCGACATGCTCGCCAACTACCCGGCGGGCTGGGACGAGGAGGAGCGCGTCACCGACGCCGTCGACAAGCTCCGGCGCCTCGAGGACCTCGGCGTCGACACCATCGTCGACCCCACCGTCGTCGGGCTCGGCCGCTACATCCCCCGCATCCAGCGGGTCAACGAGCAGGTCGACATCAACATCGTGGCTGCCACCGGCATCTACACCTACAACGACGTTCCGTTCCCGTTCCACTTCGTCGGCCCCGGCACCCTCCTCGACGGCGAGGAGCCGATGGTGGATCTCTTCGTCTCCGACATCACCGAGGGGATCGCCGGCACCTCGGTCAAAGCGGCCTTCCTCAAGTGCGCCATCGACGCGCCGGGCCTGACCCCGGGCGTGGAGCGGGTCATGCGGGCAGTGGCCAAAGCGCACCTGCGCACCGGGGTGCCCGTCACCGTCCACACCGACGTCCACAACCAGGGGGGCCTGCAGGCCCAGCGGGTGCTTCGAGAAGAAGGCGTCGACCTCGCCCGCGTCGTCATCGGCCACAGCGGCGACTCCACCGACCTCGACTACCTGCGGGCCATCGCCGACGCCGGGTCGTACCTGGGCATGGACCGCTTCGGCATCGACGTGCTGCTCCCCTTCGACCAGCGGGTAGACACGGTGGCCCGGCTGTGCGCCGAGGGGTACGCGGAGAAGATGGTCCTCGCCCAAGACGCCTCCTGCTACATCGACTGGTTCCCGCCCGGCCTGATGGCGCAGGCGGCGCCGAACTGGCACTACGAGCACATCTCACGCGACGTCCTGCCGGCGCTGCGAGAACGTGGCGTCACCGACGAGCAGATCACCACCATGCTGGTCGACAACCCCCGTCGCTACTTCGAGCACGTCGAGCCCTACTGATGGCCTCCCCTTTCGACACCAGCGGCATCACCACCGGCTCCGACGGCATCCGCCGCTACGACGGCCTGCCCCGCAACCTGGTGCAGATGCTCAGACGCAGCACCGAGCTGGTCCCTACCCGCGAGGCGGTGGTGGAGCTGGGCGGGGCCCGCCTCAGCTACCGACAGCTGCTCGACGCCTCCGCCCGGGTGGCGGGCGGGTTGCGGGCCGCCGGCTCCGCCCCCGGCAGCCGGGCCGCCATCCGCCTGTCCAACGGCGCCGACTGGGTGCTGGCCTTCTTCGGCTGCCAGCTGGCCGGCGTCGTCGCCGTCCCGGTCAACACCCGTCTCACCGACGACGAGGTCCGCTACGTGGTGGAGGACTCCGGGGCCGGCTTCACCTTCGAGCCCGGCGCCTCGCTGCCCGACGGCGATCCTGTCGTCGACGACAGTGCCGGACCCGACGACGTGGCCGCCATCTTCTACACCAGCGGCACCACCGGGTTCCCCAAGGGCGCCATGACCACCCACCACAACTTCCTGTCCAACGCCGAGTCGGCCCGGCGGGTCATCGGCATGACCCAGGGCGAGCCGACCCGTACGCTGGTGTCGGTGCCGCTGTTCCACGTGACCGGCTGCAACAGCCAGCTCCTCGCGCTCACCCACCTCGGCGGCACCACCGTCGTCATGCCCCAATTCGAGGTGCAGGCCTTCCTCCAGGCCATCGCTGCCGAGCGCATCGACAACCTGGTCAGCGTGCCTGCGATCTTCTGGCTGGCCATCAACCAGCCCAACTTCGCCGAGCACGACGTCTCGGTCGTCCGGTTCCTCTCCTACGGCGGCGCCCCCATCGCCCCTGAGCTCGTCCGCTCCATCATGGCGGCGTTCCCCGCCGCCAGGGTCGGAAACGGGTTCGGGCTCACCGAGACCTCCTCGCTGGCCACCTACCTGCCGCACGCCTGGGCCGCGGAGAACGCCGACAGCGTCGGGTTCGCGGTGCCGGTCGACGATCTGCGCCTGCGGGATCCCGACAGCCGCAGCGGCGTCGGCGAGCTGCTGGTACGCGGCCCCAACGTGGTGAAGGGCTACTGGAACAAGGCCCAGGCGACGGCGGAGACCTTCGTCGACGGCTGGCTGCACACCGGCGACCTGGCCCTCATGGACGACGAGGGGCTGGTCCGGATCGTCGACCGGGCCAAGGACATGATCAACCGCGGCGGGGAGAACGTCTACTGCGTGGAGGTGGAGAACGTGCTGGCCGGCGCCCCCGGCGTGTTCGAGGCGGCGGTGGTGGCCGTGCCCGACCCCATGATGGGGGAGAAGGTGGGGGCGGTGCTGGTTCCCGTCCCCGGCCGCCAGATCGACGTCGACGCTGTCGTCTCCTACACCGCTGAGCACCTCGCCGAGTTCAAGGTGCCCCAGTACGTGGCGGTGCGCTCCGAGCCGCTGCCGCGCAACCCCGGCGGCAAGGTGCTGAAGCCAGTGCTGCGAGAGAAGACCGTGTGGGGTGAGCCGCTGCGGTGACCGGCGCGGTGCGGGGCATCTTGCAGCCACGTATGCTGTCGGCCACTGCCTGACATACGAACACATGTTCGATACCGTGAAGGGATGACCGTGCAGCGCCCCGCAGACTTCATGCCGGTGTCTCGCGCTCGGGCGATCCTCGGGGCGTCTTCGCGCACCTTGCGACAGGCCAGCCGATCGTAGCTTGGTAGAGCTACCAGTGGGTGAGGTGCCCGCCGATGCCCCCACACCTCCCCCACACCTCCCCCACACCTCCCCCACACCTCCCCCTACGCGACGCCCGCCGGCGGCGCCGCGTTCGCGAGCACCGGTCTGTGCACCAAGCAGCAGCGTCGCGGCCCACCTCACAGCCGAGCCGCTCCCGGTCCCGTTGCCGCCCCGTGCCCACCGCCACTACCGATAGGACGACCGGCCCGGTCCCCGGTCCACCTCCGCGCTCCGGTACGGACCGTGACACACCTAAGCCACGTTCACGTTCACGTTGACGTAAGAAGTAGAGAGCCGTATTCTGAGCGTCACGTTGCAGCAGACCGATCTCATGTTCGAGCACGGGCGGCGACGGGA
>JAKAQW010000154.1 GCA_021819525.1 Actinomycetes bacterium | reverse complement strand
CTAAGGCGTCACGAGCCCGCCACCACCGCCGTCGAGGCGCTCGAGGCGCTCTCGGTGGAACTGCTCGATGCGCGCTTCGTGGAGCTCGAGGCAAGTGGAGAACCCGGCGCCGGTGCCGAGCCAGCCGCCGGTGCCCAGGGGCTGGCCTCAGCCCCGTCGGTCGATGTCGCCGGCACGCCCGACGAGGTCTCCTGGTTCGCTCCGGGCACCGAACCAGCGGGCACAGATGTCGCCGGCACCGCCCCTGGCGGCGCCACACCTGGCTCCAGCGTCGCGCTCGGCACCGACCAGGACGCTGGGAGCACCAAGAGCCCATGCAGCAACGCCTCGGTGGTGCTCCCGACGCCCCCGACGACACCGCGCGCGGCACCACCCGCCGCGCTGGTGCCACCGCTGGCATCGTGCCCTGCCGAGGAGCCCAAGCCGCCCGTCAGTGCCACCAAGACCCCACGGCCCGCCACCCCCCGCAACATCGAGCCGACTGCGCCGCGCGACGTGCTCGACGACCAGCCGGCTGCCGGTAGCCCATCGCCACCGGCGACGATCGGCGTTCGGCTCACCGAGGCGGAAGACGCACCGCTGCGAGGCGCAGCGCTGCCGACCAGGGCCACCGAGACCGCCACCGACACAGCGACGGCGCCGAGGGTGGTCAACTGGCCACCTCGTGGACCCGGACAACCTGTCCACTGAGCGCCGGCGACCGCGGCCCGCCGGGTCCACGAGGCGAAGATCACCCGGTACCAACCGAGGCGCTCACGGCTCCGGTCGCCGAACGACGACGCCGAACGCACGCTCCGAGCGGACCAGCCACCTTCTTGCCGGCAGATCGTCCGCCGGCACCGCCGCGCGAGTGTCGCCACGCCCCCCAGCCCCACCACCAGCGCAAGCTGCCCGATCTTCGCCGCGTCGGCCATGGAGCGCTCCAAGGCACGCCGTGCCCGCCACAGCAGGGTCTCCACCGCGCTCACCGCGATCCCCTCGGCGTCGGCGATCTCCTGGTACGACCACTGGTGCTGCTCGCGCAGTGCCAGCACCCGGCGGTGGCGCTCGTTCAGCCGGCGCAGGGCAGAAGCCACCTCGGCGCGCTCGCACTGAGCCAGCACCCGCTCCTCGCCGCTCTCCTCGGCGCTCGCCACCTCCCCCGCCTGCAGGTCCGCCACCGGGACCGCTCGCCCTCGGCGCCGCAAGATGTCGGTGCACAGGTGCGACGCGATGACCGACAACCAGGGGTAGAAGCGCCGCTCTCCCGCGAAGCCCGGCAGTGACCGCCAAGCCCGCGCAAACGACTCCTGGACGACGTCCTCTGCCTCGTGGGAGTCGGCCAGCCGCCGCAGGCACACGACGAACAGCCGGCGGTGATAGTGCTCGTAGAGCTCGGCAAAAGCGGCGCTGTCGCCGGCTTGAGCCCGGGCTATCAGGATCCGGTCGAGGTCGATGTCGACCGTGCCGTTGCCGTGGCGCCGCACGGCGTTGCGGACTGCTGGCGCGTCGATCACCGAGGGCATCGCTGCTCCATGGACCTCACTGTAGCGACCACCCTCGGTGGCTGCTCGAAAGGTCGCACAGGGCCTCAGGGCCCGGGTCGGACCTCGCGGGCGATGGTTGCCAGCACGCCGTTCACGAACCCTCCGGACTGGTCGGTCGAGAACCGCTTCGCCAGCTCCACGGCCTCGTCGAGCACGACCGCGGTGGGCACCTCGGGCTGCTCGAGCAGCTCGTAGACGGCGATCCGCATGACGCTGCGATCGACCATGGCCATCCGCTGCACCTCCCAACCCACTGCGGCTCGCGCGAGCAGCTGGTCGATGGAAGCCTCGTGCTCCGAAACCCCCCTCACCAGCCTCACGACGTACGGATCGGGAGCCACCGCCAGCTCCGCCACCACCTGCGACCCGCTCAGGTGCTTCATCTCCGCTTCGTAGAGCAGCGACAACGCTCGCTCGCGGGCGTTGCGACGGGAACCACCGATATCGGCCATCGACCGCCGAGGGCGCGGTGCTCGGCCCGGAGCCGCTCCCGACACCGGCCGTCTATGCCCGGGTGATGTAGTCGCCGCTGCGAGTGTCGACCTTGATCCGATCGCCAGGGTTGACGAACAGCGGCACCTGCACCACCAGCCCTGTCTGCAGCGTCGCCGGCTTGCGGGCACCTGATACCCGGTCTCCCTGCACCCCGGGCTCGGTCTCGGCGACGGCCAGCTCGACTGCGGCGGGCAGGTCCACGCCGACGATCTCCGCGCCGTACACCTGCAGCACGGCGCTGTCGCCTTCCTTCAAGTAGTTGGCGGCGCTGCCCAGCGACGCGGGCGACACCTGCATCTGGTCGTAGGAGCTCGAGTCCATGAACACGAAGTCGGCGCCGTCACGGTAGAGGTACTGCATCTCTCGCTTGTCGACGATGGCCTGCTCCACCCGCTCGTCGGCCCGGAAGGTCCGCTCGACGACCGCTCCCGTGCGGACGTTCTTCAGCTTGGTCCGCACGAACGCGCCGCCTTTCCCCGGCTTCACGTGCTGGAACTCGACCACCGAGAACAGCCCTTCGGGAAGGTCGAGCGTCATGCCGTTTCGCAGGTCGTTCGTGGTGACAGCCATGATGCAGCTACGTCCTAGAGAGCACGGGTTCCTTCGGGAACCGGGTCAGGGTCCGGCACCCACCGCTGGTGACCACTACGGTGTCCTCGATGCGGACACCGCCGAGGCCGGCGACGTACACGCCGGGCTCCACGGTGACGACGATGCCGGGAGCGAGGATAGCAGCCGACCCGGCCGACACCGACGGGGCCTCGTGGACGTCGAGGCCGACGCCGTGCCCGGTGCCGTGCTCGAAGGCTTCGCCGTAGCCGGCGTCGGCGATGACCTGGCGACAGGCGGCGTCCACGTCACCGGTGGCCACCCCCGGCCCCACAGCCGTGACGCCCGCCGCTTGGGCCCGCCAGACCAAGCCCCACACTGCTCGCATCTCAGCTGAAGCCTCGCCCACCAGGAACGTCCTCGTCATGTCGGACCGGTAGCCGTCCACGGTGGCCCCGAAGTCCACCACGACGGCGTCTCCGCGCTCGATGCGACGCGCCGTGGGTCGGGCATGGGGTTTCGCTGAGCTCGGACCCGACGCCACGATGGTCTCGAAGGCGCGGTCGTCGGCACCGAGGCGCCGCATGGCCGAGTCGAGTGCCAGCGCCACCTCCTGCTCGGTTCGACCCGGTGCCACCAGGTGCACCACCTCGGCGAGCGCCGCGTCGGCCACCGCCGCCGCCCGGGCCATGGTCCACAGCTCGCCGGCGTCTTTCACCTGCCGCAGGGCCTCCACCACCCCGCTGGTCGGCACCAGCTCGGCGTCGGCGAGTGTCTCGGCCCAGCGGCGCTGCGCCGCCCAGGTCACGTGCTCGGCCTCCAACCCGACCCGGCAGCCAGGCGCCGCCGCCAACGCTTGCGCCACCGCGCCGCGCTGCTCTTGGGCCCCCGCCACGACCACCTCGACCTCTCCCGACACCCCCGCGGCCGCGACCTGCTCGGCGACCTGCACCCGGTAGCGCCCGTCGGTGACGAGCACAGTCCCCTCGCGGTGGACCACCAGCAAGCCCGCCGAACCGCTGAAGCCGGTCAGGTAGCGCACGTTGGCCAGGTTGCTGACCAGCAAGGCATCCACCTCGGCCTGCTCGAGCGCGCCACGCAGCCGGGCCAGGCGGCTCGCCGCGCCCTGTTCGGTCATCCCGACGGCCACCTGCTCGAGCAGTGGTGGCGTCACCGTCACCGGCTCGTCCAGCACCGCCAGCTCACTCACGGTGACCCCTCCGAGACCCCCGAGGCGCCGAGGATCTCGGCCACAGCCCGCATGGCCAACCGGTAGCCAAGCCCGCCGAACCCTGCCACAGTGCCAGCTGCCACCGGTGCCACCACCGACGTGTGGCGCCACGGCTCGCGACTGGCCGGATTGCTCAGGTGGAGCTCGACCACCACTCCCTGGTATGCCGCCAACGCGTCGTGCAACGACCACGAGTAGTGGGTGAGCGCCCCGGCGTTCACCACGATGGCCGCGGCTCGACCCCTAGCAGCATGCACCAGCTCGACCAGCTCGCCTTCGTGGTTGCTCTGATGGTGCTCGACCACGAGGCCCAGCTGTGCGGCTTCGGCAGCTGCCGCTGCCACGTGGTCGGCCAGGGTCGCCGTACCGTACACGGACGGTTCACGATCCCCGAGCAGGTCCAGGTTCGGGCCCGACAGCAAGAGGACCAGTGGCGGCGAGGCCGGGCCAGCACCTGTCATCGGCGCACGCCACCCTCTGTCGTCGAAACCAGCCGGTGTCGATCGCCCGCGGATCCCGTCACCGCAGCTCGGCACGGCCCAATATCGGTCATCGGAGCGATGCGTGCTCGGCCAGGGCTGCGAGCACTGCTGGTGGCGGAACACCACGGACCGGCTCCACACCGCGAGGACCGTCGAGGACGTAGGTGAGCTCGTGGTCGGCCTTCTTGTCACGGGCCATCAGGCGGACCAACTCGTCAGGATCAGCACCGCCGGGCAGCGCATCGGACAACCCGAACCCACTCACGACCTGGCGATGCTCCGCGACCCGGTCGTCGTCGATGCGCCCGAGACGTCGGGCCAGCAGTGCGGCGAACACGAGCCCGATCCCCACCGCCTCGCCATGGCGAAGATCCCAGCGTCTGCCGGGCTCGAAGGCTGCCGCCTCGAGCGCGTGGGCCAGGGTATGGCCGTAGTTGAGGATGGCGCGGCGCCCCCCTTCCCGTTCGTCGGCGCCCACCACTGCCGCTTTCACCGCGACGCAGTGGGCCACCTGGCGCTCGAGATCCATCCCGAGGAGCGTGGCCGCCTCCCCCGCACCCGGCCGGCCACCCCCCGGGCTCGGCAAGAACGCGTACTTCGCCATCTCGCCACGCCCCGACGCCCACTCACGATCGGGCAAGGTTCGAAGGGTATCGGTATCGCACAGCACAGCCGTCGGCTGCCAGAACGCCCCCACCAGGTTCTTCCCCTCGACCAGGTTGACACCGGTCTTGCCGCCGATGGCCGCGTCGACCTGCGCGAGCAAGGTCGTCGCCACCGTGGCGTAGCGCACACCGCGGTGGTAGACCGCTGCGGCGAACCCGGCGAGGTCGCTGACGACGCCGCCCCCCACGGCCACCACGACGTCGCGGCGCGACAACCCGAGCTGGGAGAAGCGCCGGCACACCAGCTCCACCTGCGCCAGCGACTTCGCCTGCTCGCCATCGGGCACGTCGATCCGGTCGCAGGGGACCCCGCAGTCCACGTCGACCTCGATGTCCGCCTGGGTCACCACCACGGCGCGCCCGTCGCGCCCGGCGAAGACCGACGCCAGGGTGTCGCCGAGCTGATGGCGTGCGCCCCCGCCTACCACCACTGGGTACGACGCGTCGCCCGCCTTCACCGCGACCGTGATCACAGTCTGGGCTCCGGCACCCCAGTCGGCGTCCTCCTGGCACTTGGGGCCTCCGCTCTCCCAGAGTGCCCTGCACCTGTCATCACCGTGCTCGCCGGCGTCATCGCGGCGTCGTGCCGGTCCTGCGGCACGGTCGCCCTCGCTGTCGCGAACTTCGTCGGCGCCTCGACAACCGAGCCCGTCGGCGCCTCGACAACCGAGCCCGTCGGCGCCTCGACGGCGGAGCCCACGAGGCGAAGCACGCGCTCGGCTACCTCGCTCGGCGTCAGGCCGTCCACGTCGACCACCGCGTCGGCGACCTGGCGGTACCACGCAGCCCGGCGCCTCGCCAAGCGGCGCACCGCTGCGGCGGGATCTGCGCCCAGCAACGGCCTCGACCTCGCCTCTTGATCGGACAGACGCGCCACCAGCGTGGCTGGATCCGCGCGGAGCCAGATGACCGGTGCCGCCTCGCCGAGCAGGGCTCGACTGGGCAAGTGCGTCACGGCGCCGCCTCCTGCCGAGACCACCACCGCCGACTGGGTCAAGGCCTCCACGATGGCCCGGTGCTCGTAGTCGCGAAATGCCTCCTCACCTTCGTGGACGAAGATGTCGCTGACCGTTCGCCCGGTAGCCGATCGCACCAGCTCGTCGGTGTCGACATGGCGCCAGCGCAGAACATCTGCGACGATCCGCCCCACGGTCGTCTTCCCCGAACCGGGCAACCCGACCAGCACGACCGCTGCACGGCCCGAAACGCTCCTCACGGCCCCACCGGCTGTGGGAGCGGCACGGGGCTCCAGACAGAGAGCGGCACGGGGCAGCTCGGGGCAGCGTGGCAATGCGTGGGTCCGATCCAGCCGCTCACCGTCTCACCGCCGCTGACGGCGTGGCCTCGAGCGCGTCGAGGAACGCTGCGTGGTTGCGCTGCAGCTCGGCCACCGAGTCGCCTCCGAACTTGCGCAGCGTCTCGACGGCGAGCACCCATGCAGTCATGGTCTCGGCCACCACCCCCATGGCCGGCACGGCGGTGACGTCCGTGCGCTCTTTGAACGACACCGTCGCCTCCTTGGTGACCACGTCGACCGTGCCGAGCACTGGCCGGTTCAACGTGGCCAACGGCTTCATCCCGGCCCGCAACACCAGCAGCGCCCCTGTGGAGATGCCGCCCTCGACTCCCCCAGCACGTGCTGTAGGCCGGCGGTACTCGCCGCTGACCTCGTCCCACACGATGGGGTCGTGCGCGGTGGAGCCCCGCTCGCCAGACACTGCCTGTCCGTCGCCGATCTCCACGTGCTTCACCGCCTGGATGCTCATCACCGCCTGCGCCAGCGACGCGTCGAGCCTGCGGTCCCAGTGCACATGGCTGCCCAACCCGACCGGCACGCCGTACGCCAGCACCTCCACCACCCCGCCGAGGGAGTCGCCGTCTTTGGCTGCAGCCTTGATGGCCGCCACCATGGCGGCCTCGGCCTCGGGGTCGAAGCACCGAACCGACGAGGCGTCCACCGTGGGCAGATCCTCGGGCCGGGGGCGGAGCCCGGCGGCCGCCTGGGCCGGGCCGATCGCGACCACGTGGCTGACCACCGACACGCCGATCTCCGCCAGCAGCGCCTTGGCCAGGGTGCCGGCCACCACCCGGGCGGCCGTCTCGCGAGCAGAGGCCCGTTCGAGGACGTCTCTGGCGTCGTCGAACCCGTACTTCTGCATGCCGGCCAGATCCGCGTGCCCGGGACGGGGGGTGGTGAGCCGCTTGCCGGGCACGCCGGGATGCGGCGACATCTCCTGCTCCCACTTGGGCCACTCGGTGTTCGCGATCTCCACCGCCACCGGCGACCCGAGTGTGCGCCCGTGGCGCACCCCGCCGAGCAGGGTCAGCTCGTCGGCCTCGAAGCGCATCCGCGGCCCCCGTCCATATCCCAGGCGACGACGTGCCAGCTCGCCGGCGATGGCATCGGCAGTCACAGGCAGCCCGGCGGGCAGTCCTTCGACCACCACCACCAGCGCTCTTCCATGGGACTCGCCGGCAGTGAGGAAGCGGAGCATCGCGCCAATCTACCGCCCGTCGCAAAGACCTACCTCGACGAGCTGGCCACGCTCACAGCCTGTGGTGGAGCAGCGCGCCCACCGCCGGGGAGCCCATCACGATCGACGCCGCCGCCCCGAGCGCGAGGAACGGGCCGAAGGGCACTCGCGTCTTGCGCCCCTGGCCTGACACGGCCATCACCGCCAGGCCGACCACTGCCCCGAGCAGGAAGGCAGCCAGGAACGCGGCGAGCACCTGCCCCCAGCCGAACCAGCCGGTGACCAGACCGACGAGGCCAGCCAGACGGACGTCGCCGAATCCCATCCCCCGCGGAGAGGCCAGGTGGACGCCGAAGAACACCGCGAAGCTGGCCACAGCACCCAGGACCGCCCTGATCAACGAGCCCCACTGCCCCTCGACGGCGCTCGAGATCACGAGCAACCCAGCCACCGCAGCGCCCGCCGGGTAGAGGATCCGGTTCGGCAGGATGAGCCGTTCGAGGTCGACCGCGCCCAGGGCCACCAGCGCCGGTGCCAGGACCAGGTAGCTGGCCAGCACCGGGTGCGGACCGATCCGGGCGGCGAACGCCCCCATGGCCAGCGCGCAGAGCACTGCCAGCACGACCGGACGAACCCGGTGCTCGGCGCGGGTGGCGCACTTCGGGCACGGCTTCAGGCGGCTCGGCAGCCCGACGATCGGCACCGCGGCAGGCCACGGCGACGGTTGGGCGCAGCTCTGGCACACCCACCAGGGCCACGACAGGTCACGGTGGACGCCCGTTCGCGCGACGAGCACCTCGAGCTGGTCGCCGAGCACCACACCACCCCCAGCA
>JAKAQW010000022.1 GCA_021819525.1 Actinomycetes bacterium | reverse complement strand
CATATCGCGCGAGGGTGTGCCAAGGAGTCTTCACGCACTTCATTCGCGAGGAGGACGCCACCATGACCAGTGGACGCCTCGACGAGGAGCTCGTGCGCATGAGCGCCATTGCAGACCAGATCAGCCCGCACTCCCTCATCCTCTTCAACGAGTCATTTGCCGCAACGAACGAACGTGAGGGATCAGAGATCGGGCGCCAGGTCGTGCGTGCCCTGCTCGAGGCGGAGATCGAGGTCTTCTTCGTCACCCACCAATTCGACTTCGCCCACAGCTTCTACCGTGAGCGTGCCGACACCACCCTGTTCCTCCGAGCCGAACGCCAGCTCGACGGCGAGCGGAGCTTCAAGCTGGCGGCGGCCGAGCCGCTTCCCACCAGTTTCGGCGAAGACCTCTACCTTCGTCACGGTGGCTGGCTCGGCGAGCGAGACAGCCATAGCCACCCGGCGACCACGTGAGGCTCCTCGAGCCGCCGGCCGTGTCACCCGCCCTGGACGTGGCGCACCGCTCCTACGTGCTGCGCGTGCGTCGTGAGGCCTATACTCGAATTGGCGATGGGGCTCGCCAGAAGTGGTCCGAGTCGACCTGATGGCTCCTGGTGTCGAGAGGAGCGACTGTGGACCGAAGACGCACCGACGCCTTGTCGCCGCGGCACCTCGCTCGCCGTGCGACAGTCACCGCACCGGTCAGCGCAGAGGAGGTGCTGCTCCTGTGGCGGGCAGTGTCACGCTTCCGCTCTCCGAAGAACCCGGCCTGCGCCCCACGGGGACGCTCCGCGCGAAGCGATTGCCCGCTCGCGGGGCGATGTCCACGGTGGCAGCAGGCTGACGACCGGACGTCGAGCTTCGACGAGGATCTCGACGCGACCGAGCGCCGCCGGGCGTCGTGGCCGTGCAGCCGGCTTCTCGACCTTCTCGACCCCGACGTCGCACACTTCGGCTACCGATGACCCCGCCCTGGCAGCAGCTCCGCTTGACGGTACCAAGAGTCGGGTTCGTCGGATCCGGCTCTCCGATGAGCCCAGCCCAGTACCGCGAAGTCCGGGACCTGCTCCTCGGGTACGCGGCAACCCAGGTCCATCACGGTGACACCCCCGGAGCCGATGTGCAGGTCCACCGGCTCGCCGACTACCTCGGTCTCTGGCGGTTCGTGCATCCGGCGTCGGACCACGGGGAGCGAGCCGGACTGCTGCTGGACGCCGTCTACCCTGTGACGACATATGCGAACTGTCTCTGCAGCATCGTGGATGCCACCGAAGCGTTGATCATCGTGCTCGACGGACACGAGCCCGGCCCGTCTGCAGGACCGTGGGCGGCTGCAGGCCGTGCGGCCACGTCCGACAAGGTCGTGACGATCGTCGATCAGGACGGCACGGTTCGCTCGACTGGGTCATCCAGCGGGAAGACACGCGCCGCACCCCGGCGAGACACGTCGACGCCCGCCAGCACCACCAGCGCACCTGGGGCTGTCTGAGCCACCACCGCCGCGAAGGCATCGATCCGCTCGGCGCTGTCCACGATCTCCACCACCACGGGCATCCCCTGCGCCGCGTCGGGGAACCGGCCGCTGCGCAGGAGGCCTGATGAGCCGAACCCCTCGATCCCCCGCCAGACGGTGGCACCAGCCATCGCCTCTTCGCGGGCACGGTCCAAGACGACCGACCACAGCGCCCGGTGACCGAGCCGGTCGTCCTCGGTCAGAAAGATCGTCATCCGGACCCCTGGCACCATGGCTACTACCCGAACGCGAGCGCCGAGCCCAACAGCCGGCGGATCTCGTCGTCGGCTCGCTGCCGGCGCTCGCGGTCGGCTGCCGTCTCCCGGCGCAGGGTCTCCCCGCGCTCTGCTGCCCCCACGATCGCATCGATCGCGTCCGAGAGATGCTCTGCGAGGTTCGACTCGAAACGCGCCTGGGCCTGCTGCAGCCGGTCGGCCAGGTCCGCGCGCGCCCGGCCGGCGTGCTTGTCGATCTCGTCGGCGAACCGGGCTCGGGCCCGGCGAAGCAGCCGCCGCCGCAACCACCGAGCCGGCAGCACCATTCTCGCGATGTCGACCGCGAACGACGCCGATCCCTCGACGTAGGTGAATTGGTAGGAGAACCCGTGGCGGCCGGCGGCCAATTCAGGCAGCTCGACGGGTGCCAGCGACACGTCGAACAGTGATGCCGCCGTCGCCCGGAGGGCATTGAGCCGGGACTCGGCCCGTGCACGGGCGCCGGCCGTCAGCTGCTGCCACCGATCGGCCACGAGCGCCAGCTCCCTCTGGCGGACAGGTTCGAAGCTACTCGCCACCAGCTGCTCGACAGTTGCGTCGAGCGCTGCCATCACCCGACGCCGGGCCGTGGTGTCCACCACCTGCTCCACCTGCTCTGCATGCTCGCTCCAGCGCCCCGTCACCTCGACTGCCGCCCGCTGGAAGTCGGCTGCCACCTGCTCGGCCAGCTCATCGACCTCGCGCCGCAAGAGGATCCGATCGTCGTGGACCGCCTGGCGCACGCCGGCAACTGCCGCACGCAGATCAGCCACTGCGCTGGCCAACCGCTCGTCGTCCAGGTCCGCCGCAGCCGCTTCCACCGCGCGCTCGTCGTCCAGCTGGCCCAGCAGGGCGGTCAGCCCGACCCGGGCGGACTGTAGCCGGGCGGCGGCCAGCTCCTCGTCGACGAAGTGCGCCAGCGCTCCCTCCAGGTCGACGAAGTCTCCAGCCTCTGGGCTCGGCGGGCGCCCGTCGCGTTTGGCCCACAGCGCGGCGCGGGCAGACACGCACCATATCTTCGGCTCGCGACCGATCACCGGGCCCAACGCCTGACGCACGAACCCCATGACCTCGTCACGCTCGCCGGCGGTGAGATGATCGACCTTGTTCAAGACGATGAACAGCCGAGCCTGGCGGGCGGCCACGGTAGCCACCACCGCGCGCTCGCGCTCCGACAGCGGCGAGTCGGCCGACAGCACCACGATCGCCCCGTCGGCGTGGTCGAGCTGACGTCGTGCCTCGTCGTCGTTGTGCCCGTGGACCGAGCCCAGACCCGGGGTGTCCACCAGCACCAGGCCCGATGCGAGCAATGGCGCCGGTCGCTGCACCACCACCCGCCGCACGTTACGGATGTTCCCGGGGTTCCCGGCCTCGGTCACGTAGTCGGCCAGGGTCTCGCCAGCCCCGAGCGGACGCTCGGTCCCATCGGTCCCGACGACGACGATCGGCCCCCGCCCGAAACGCACTTCGGTGCCGATGGCAGTCACCGGCACCACACCCGACGGAAGCAGGTCCTCGCCCACGAGCGCGTTCAGCACGGTCGACTTGCCCCGCTTGAAATCCCCGGCTAGCGCCACGTGGAAGCGGCCCGACCCGACCCGCTCTGCCAACGCCTCGGCGCGCCGCGCGACGTCGGGCCGGGGGCCTGAAGCCATATCGGCCACCGACTCGATCGCCACCTGCAGACGTCCGATGTCGCTCATCTGCTCGCACCAGCTCTCATCGTGCACCTCAGGTCTCGCACCTGCAGGAAGCCTGTCGCACAGGAGCCATCAGCCACGTCGGCGAGCACCGGCGAGCTCCATCGCCGAACCAAGCATACTCTGTGCCCGCCAATTGGCGCCGGTCGGCACCGCCGATGGTAGGCTGCTCGAGGCGATGGAGCTCGCCGCGTACCTCAGATGCGACCGCCGCCGGACGGCTGATGGCTCCTACCTCGGTTCAGCACGAGACGACGCGGCTACGGCCGACGAGGAGCCCCATCGATGTCCGACGAGGTCACGGTACCGGCGACGCTGCCGGTACATCTACACGCGCCCGATGCAGGCACCAGCGCCGTCCCGAGCGAGCCGCCGCGAGCACCCGGTCGCCCTCGTGACCGCCAAGCCCGGCGCCGCCACGGACCCCAGCTGGTCATCGTGGGCGCGACCGGCGTCGGCGGTGTCGTCGGGGCACTGAGCCGCTACGTCCTGGAACAGACCTTTCCCCCGGGACCCGGGCAGATACCCTGGGTCGTGCTCGCCATCAACGTGACCGGCAGCGCGCTGCTGGGCCTGCTGCTGGTGATCCTCGTCGAGCAGTTCCCCCGTGGCCGGTTGGCTCGCTCGGTGCTCGGGACGGGCATCATCGGTGCGTACACCACCTTCTCGACCTTCATGGTCGGAGCAGTCACCGTGGCTCGCGCCGGACATCTCGCTGCGGCGGCGCTGTACGTGGTGCTCAGCGTGGTCTGCGGGTTGGTGGCCGTGACCAGTGGTATCGCCATCGGCCGGTTGGCCATACGGGCAGAACGCTGGCTGGCGGAGATGGCCTGAGATGGCCGGACCTCCCAGACACCGAGCCAGCCAGCTCACCATCCACCTCAACACCCACGACCACGCCCATCACCATTCGCTCCTGATCGAGCTGGTCCAACGGGCCCGTCGAGCCAGAATGGCCGGCGCCACCGTCTTCGAGGCCGTCGAGGGGTACGGCAGCAGCGGGAGCACGCAGCGCCACCACCTGGTCGGCGGAAGCGCGCCGCTCACGTTCGTGATCGTCGACGACACCGAACGCGTCGACCGCTTCCTCGCGGAGCTCGGTCAGATCCTGGACCACGTGCTCGTCACCGTGCACGACGTCGATGTGGTGGACCGTTGACCGCCGGCCTGCTCGTCGCCGTGGCCGTCGGCGGCCTGATCGGCGCACCCACACGGTACCTGGTCGACCGAGCCATCACCGCCCGCATCGCCACGGAGCGCCCGTGGGGGACGGTCATCGTGAACATATCGGGCTCCTTGCTGCTCGGGCTGCTCGCCGGCCTCTCGCTCGCCCGCCACCTGCCCATCACCGCCGGTGCCCTGTTCGGCGACGGGTTCTGCGGCGCCTACACCACCTTCTCCACCTTTACCTACGAGACGGTCCGCCTGGTCGAAGACGGCGACCTGCTCGAAGCGGCCACCAACGTCGCGGTGAGCGTCGCCGGCGGCCTGGCCGCGGCAGCTGCCGGCGTGGCAGTCGGCCTCCATCTGTGACGCTCCGGAACATGCCTCACAACGCTGGCCGCCAAGCAATGCAATGTTCGAGCATGGCGACATCCCCACTGGGTCACCGCCGAACGCCTCGGCTTCGCGGTGAGCGGACCGAGCGCGACGGATGCTCCGACGGGCGGTGAAAGTCCTCCCTGCGCTCACCAAACGCCTGCGCCGGCTCCGGAGGATCGCCGATCGGCACACACCGACGGTGACGTCATCGGCGCCGACGAGGTTCTCCCCCAGGATCGAGCCGAGCCCTGCGAGCACCACCTCCACACGATCGCCGAGCGGATCGAACCCGGTGCGATCAGCCGAGGCCGTAATCCAGACGCTCGGCATCTTCCACCTGCACCAAGCGGTTGTACTTCGCCACCCGCTCGCCGCGAGCGGGCGCCCCTGCTTTCATGTGACCACAGCCCGTGCCGATCGCCAGGTCGGCGATGAAATCGTCGCACGTCTCACCCGAGCGATGCGACACGAACTGGCCATAGCCTGCACCTCGGCAGACCGCCATGGCCTCGAGGGTCTCGGTCACCGTGCCGACCTGGTTCACCTTGATGAGCGCGGCGTTCGCCACCCCTCGGCCGACGGCATCGGCGATGGTGGTGGGGTTCGTGCAGAAGATGTCGTCACCCACCAGCTCGATGCGGTCCCCCAACCGGTCCGTGAGCCGGACCCAGCCGCTCCAGTCCGACTCGGCCAGCCCATCCTCGATCAGCCAGATGGGGAACCGGTCGACCATGGCGACATAGCGCTCGATCATCTCGTCGCTCGAGAACCGCTCGCCGGCCACGTGGTAGATGCCTTCGTCGTACAACTCGCTCGACGCCGGGTCGATCGCCAGTGCGACGCCGTCGCGTCCTGGTCGGTAGCCAGCATCCTCGATCGCGTGGACCAGCAGGGCGAGGACCTCCTCGGGCTGGGCGATCTCGGGCGCGAACCCTCCCTCGTCCCCGAGACCGGTCGTCAGCGCTCGGTCGACCAGGCGTCTGCGAAGCGCGCCGTAGACCTCGGCACCGGCCCGCAACGCCTCAGCCGCGCTCGGCGCCCCGAGCGGAGCGATCATGAACTCCTGGAAGTCCAGCGCGTTGGGCGCGTGAACCCCACCGTTCACCACGTTGAAGTGAGGAACCGGTAGACGTGGCTCACGGATCAGCCCGGCGAAGCTCTGCCACAGTGCGACGCCGGCGCTTGCAGCAAATGCACGTGCTGCCGCCATCGACACGCCTACGATGGCGTTCGCACCGAGCCTCGACTTGTCACTCGTGCCGTCGAGATCGATCAGTGCCTGGTCCAAGGCGGCGAGGCTCTCGAAACGCCGTCCACCGAGCGCACCGGCGATCTCCTCGTTCACACTTGCCACCGCTGCGAGCACGCCATGACCGGAGAACCGTGCCGGGTCTCCGTCCCGGCGTTCCACAGCCTCTCCCGAACCCGTCGAGGCACCGGCGGGGACACCGGCGGCCCATGTCGAACCATCTTCGACGGTGACCGCCACCGATAGGGTGGGCCGGGCCCTCGAATCGAGGATCTCCAGCGCATGCACGTCGCGCACGGTGATCGTCACGACGCCTCCCGGGAACGGTGAGCGGTGGCCGTACCATCGCTCGTATCGCGGTCGTCGTCGAACGCGACGACCACCGCGGCCGCGTCCTCGTCGCCCGCCGGTACCAGGCGCCGGAGCATCGAGCCCGCCACCTTCGCCGAGCACCTGGCGACCCTGAGCAGGTCGCGGTGCACAATTGATCGCCACAGGCCATCGGTGCACAACACCAAACGGTCTCCGGCGAGGACTCGGCGCAGCATCAACTGAGGCACCGGGGACGCCTGGCGCATGCCGACCCGGAGCACCCTGTCGTCGTCCATGCCGTCTCCGTGGTCGGTCGTCAACACATGCACCTCGCCGCCGCGGACCAGGTATGCCCGCGAATCGCCGATATGACCGACGACGAGGTAGCTGCCGAGCCATACCGCCAAGGTAATGGTCGAGGCAACCCCACCACTGCCTTCGGACCACAGGGCGAAGTTCACTGCCCGTAAAGTCCCGGCCACGTCGCGAGGGTTGGCCATCGGGCGAAGCAGCCGCCGAACCTGGCGTAGAGCCTCCGTCCCCGACCGATGATCATCGTCGGTGCCGTCGGCCAGGGCGAAGATGCGGTCTGTGACCCACACCGCGTCGGCAGGAGACCGGCCGCGCCCGGCTCGGACCCACGACTCAGCCACCGCGCCTACCGCCATGGTCTCGCCCACGGGCCGGTTGGTCCCATGTCGTTCCTCTCGTTCGCGCTCTCGAGGAGCCGTCGGCCGGTCGCGGCGAGCCCCATCGCCGCACGCAGCGTAGCCTTCAGCCGACCCGGCCTGCTAAACTTGCTTCGCCGGGATGAGGCTCCCGGTGGGCGTCGGGCCCGAACCGCGACCATGCTGATGGCCTCTACTCCGATGCTACGGAGGTGACCGATGGCACGGTGGCACGAAGTGGTCGCACGCCTGAGACGCTGGGGAGCCAGCAGCTCCAAGGGAGCCAGCACCGCCAGGGCCGACAGGCGATCGGTGTCAGGGCGTCTCCAGCTCGTTCGAGTCGACGCGCAGCGCCAGCAGCCTCGTCACGTGCACGTCCTGCGCGACACGTGCTCGGGGGGCAGCTACCCTCCCGTCCAGGGCCGTTGAGCCCCAGATCGATCCCGTGCCGGCGACTTGGGCGCACGGTGCGGTGATCACCGACTTTTCGAGCGTCCTCTTCGGGCACGGCACGGCGCTCCACGGCGCGGGTGGCGGCGACCGAGGCCACGAGCAGCCGGCCTGCTTCACCGACCTCAACCTGGACCAGCTCGTGGCGTCGATCGTCGCCGACTTCGAGGAGTACGACCTGGCTCCGCTGTTCTGGGACCGGCTCACGAGCGAAGACGCCGTCGCGTACCGCCACGAGGTGTTCGAGGACCTCGAGCAGCCGGAGCTGGTCGAGACCGTGCAGCGCTTCGCCGAGCAGATGCGTGCGATGCGCCGGCAGCTGGCGCAAGCTCGTACCTTGCGTAACGGCTACCAGCAGGCATGGTGGTACCTCGCGGCGACCACGACGTACCGTCGAGCCATCGAGCACCTCGACGGCGACCTGGCCGGCGTCGAGCTGGCGTCACGAGGGCTCTGCGGACTGCGGCACTTCGTGCAGGGGTACCGAGCGAGCCCTCGGTTCTCCACCCTGGCCGAGCACCAGGACCGGCTGTGGGCCGCGCTCGGTACCGTGAAGTACTGCCTGAGGATCCACGGATCTCGCATCGAGGTCCGCCTCTACGACGGTGAGGCCGACTACAGCCAGATGGTCGCCACCACCTTCGAGAAGTTCGCCCAGGGAGAGGTGACCGACCGTCGGGTCGGCTTTCGCTCGTACCCCGACCTCGACCACGTCGAGGCGGCCATCCTCGACCACGTGGCCCAGCTGCACGCCGAGACCTTCGCCCTGCTGGTGCGCCATCCCGCCGAGCATCAGGACTTCCTCGACCCGACCATCGCCCGCTTCGACCGGGAGATCCAGTTCTACCTGGCCTTTCGGCACTGGCAACGCGCCTTGGAGCGCGCCGGGCTGACCTTCTGCCACCCGGCGGTCTCCGTGACGTCGAAGGCGGAGTCGGTCCGAGGCATGTTCGACGCGGCGCTCGCGGGCAAGCTGGCGGCCAGCGCCCGGCCTGTCGTCGCCAACGACTACGAGCTCGACGGGCCCGAGCGGGCGCTGGTGATCTCGGGGCCGAACCAGGGCGGCAAGACCACCTTCGCCCGGGCGGTGGGCCAGATCCACTTCCTGGCCGGGCTGGGCGTGCCGGTTCCCGCCGCGTCCGCGAGGCTGTTCCTGTGCGACCGTGTCTTCACCCAGTTCGAGCGACAGGAGGACATGGCCAGCCACAGCGGCAAGCTCCAGGACGACCTGGAGCGCATGCGTGGGATCCTGGAGGTGGCCACCGAACGCAGCCTGGTCGTCATGAACGAGCTGTTCGCCTCGACCACCCTCCACGACGCCCGCCTGCTCGGCCGGCGCATCCTGGAGCAGATCCTCGATCGCGACATGCTCTGCGTGTGCGTCACGTTCATCGACGAGCTCTCGCGACTGCGCCCGTCCACGGTGAGCATGGTCTCGAGCGTCGTCCCCGACGACCCCACAGTGCGCACGTTCCGCATCCTCCGGCGCCCGGCTGACGGCCGGGCCTATGCGCTGGCCATCGCCGAGCGCTACGGTCTCACCTACGAGCACATGAAAGCCCGGCTCGCCTCGTGAGGACCCACCTCCGATGAAAGCCCATCTCCTGTTCCGTGACCGCGACGCGGAGATCGTCTACCCCGACGTCGACGGCCGCGCCCGACCGGGCGTTCGCCCCGGCGATGGTGCTTCTCCGAACAGCCCCGCGCGCTTGGATGCACCGGTCGACCTGGTAGCGGATCTGGGCCTGGAGCAGCTGTTCGCGGCCATGGCCGGTGGCGACGCGTTCCTCGGTGCCGTGGCTCGCCAGGTCGTGCTGGCCCCGCTCGGCGACTTGGACACCATCGGCTACCGCCAGGCCGCCCTGCACGACACCCTGGTGCATCGCGACGCGGTGCAGGCCATCTACGATCTCGTCGTCGGAGCCATCGACGGCGAGCGGCGGAACTTCTTCGGCCTGTTCACCCGCTCCCCGGAGTCCATCTTGCACCGGTCGTCGGAGGTGATGGCGTTCTTCGTGGGCGTGCTGCGCCAGCTTCGGTCCCTGGCCGAGCACCACGCGGACCGCTTCGAATCAGAGGCCTTCACCACCTTGTTCTCGATGCTGTCCAAGGAGCTCAGCGACGACTACTTCGCCGAGGTCGACGCTCACCTGAAGCGCCTCCGGTTCTCCGGCGGCGTGCTGGTCAGCGCCGAGCTGGGCGGCGGCGCGCACGGTGCGAGCTACGTGCTGCGTGCCCCCAACCAGCCCACCGGCCGCCGCCACCTCCGGGACCTCTTCGGCGCCGGACATGCCCACACGGTCGTGGTCGCCGATCGCGACGAAGCCGGGCTGCAGACCCTCGGGCAGCTGCGCGACCGGGGCGTGAACCTGGTGGCCGACGCACTGGCCCGCTCGGTCGACCACATCCTCGCCTTCTTCCGCCTGCTACGCATGGAGATCGGCTTCTACCTCGGCGCCGCCGAGCTGCACCGCGTCTTGGCCAGCAAGGGCGAGCCGGTCTGCGTGCCCGAAGTCCTTCCGACGACAGCACAGGCCTGGTCCGCCCGCGGCCTGGTGGACGTCTGCCTGTCGCTCACCACCACCGAGCCTGTCGTCGGCAACGACGTCGACGCGGACGCAGTGCCGCTGGTCATGGTCACCGGGGCGAACCAAGGCGGCAAGTCCACCTTCCTGCGCAGCGTGGGCCAGGCCCAGCTGATGGCCCAGTGCGGCCTCTTCGCCGGGGCCACCTCGCTGCGTCTGAGTATCGCCGAGGGGTGCTTCACCCACTTCAAGCGGGAGGAGGACACCTCTATGACCCACGGCAAGCTCGACGAGGAGCTGTACCGGATGCGGGCCATCGTCGACCAGGTGGCACCGGGTTCGGTAGTGCTGTGCAACGAGTCGTTCTCCGCCACGAACGAGTCCGAGGGATCGGAGATCGGGCGCCAGGTCGTCCAGGCGCTGGTGGACTGTGACGTCCGGGTGTTCTTCGTCACCCACTTCTTCGACCTGGCAGACGGCTTCGCCCGCCAGGCGGCGACACCGGTGCGCTTCCTGCGCGCCGAGCGCGGCGTCGAGGGGAGCCGCCCGTTCCATCTGGTCGAAGCGCCTCCCAGGCGGACCGGGTACGGCGAGGACGTGTACCGGCGGGTGTTCGGGGACCAGGCGGCGCGCTGAGCGTCTCGAGCCGCTGCGCGCCCGGCGGCTGGCCGTGGCGCAGCTGCAGCCGTTCAGGCAGGTGCAAGGTGACCAGCAGGTCAGTCACGTTCGCCGGCACCGCCTGGGGCGTGGCCAGCGACCCGACCACCATGGCGCCGAAGGCCAGCGGCACGGTCCAGATGGCCGGCTCGCCGAGCAGCAGGGCCGGCCAGCCACGCTGTGCGGCCCCGGCCAGATCGGCTACCACCGCTGCCGACGAGGCCCCGCCGCCGAGCGCCAGTCCCCACTTGGCTCCGACCCGGGTGAGCCGAGGCCACCAGATCCCCAGCAGCAGCAGCGGGCAGAACGACGAGGCGGCGATGGCGAACGCCCAGCCCACCAGCACGTTGATCGGCACGGCGGCCACGGCCAAGCCGCCCGCCGTCACCGCCGCCCCGATTCCCAGCGCGCTCAGCCGAAATGCCCGCACACCGCGCCCCAAGATGTCGTGGGAGAGGGCGCCGGCCATGGCGATGAGCAGCCCCGAGGACGTCGACAAGAAGGCGGCGAAGGCCCCCGCCGCCACCAGCGCACCGAGCACGTCTCCGCCCAGGCCGCCGGCCACCATCTTCGGAAGGGCAAGGACCACCGAGTCCGCTTGCCCCGAGACGTACAGCCCCGGAGCCTCCATCCGTCCGAGAACCGCATAGACCGCCGGGAAGGCGTAGAAGACCGACACCAGCAGCAGCACCAGTGCGGTCGTCCGCCGGGCGGAGCGGCCGTCGCTGTTGGTGTAGAAGCGCACCAGGATGTGCGGCAGGCCCATGGCGCCGAACACCGTGGCCACCAGCACCCCGTAGGTGGCAGCCAAGGGATGGTCCGCCCGGCCGCCGAACTGCACGAGCGGTGACGCCCAGGCGCGGTCGCCGACCACGCTGCCCGGCTGCACCGCCGGTGCGGCAGATCCGGCCGGGAACCGCAGCGCCGAGCCCGCGCCCACCGTGCTGCGGCCGGGGTGGAGCAGCAGCGGGCCCGACCGGCGCAGCCCACCCACCACGCCCCTGGCCAGCACCGTCACGGCGTGGCGCACCGATATCGTCTCGGCGTCGGGGAAGCGCACCAGCGTCGCGCGGAGGAAGTGCAGCGGCGCGGGACCCTCGATGCCAGCTACCGGCGGGTGGCGCAACACGAGCAGCAGGACCAGCGCGGGCACGGCGATGACCGTCAGCTTCAGCCAGTACAAGAAGGCCTGGACCACGGTGATGCCCTTCATCCCCCCACTGGCGATCCCGACGGAGACCACCACGCCGAGCACGACCACGCCGATCCAGTACGGGCCGCCCACCGCCAGCTGCAACGTGATCCCGGCGCCGTTGAGCTGCGGCAACAGGTAGAAGCCGCAGATGACCAGCACCATGACCGTGGCCCAGCGCCGCAGCCGCGGCGACCCGAGACGCCCTTCGGCGAAGTCGGGGATGGTGTACGCCCCGAACCGTCGCAGCGGGGCGGCCACCGCGGCCAGCAGCACCAGGTACCCGGCCGCGTAGCCCACGGCGTACCACAGAGCGCCGAGCCCTTCGAGCAGCGCCAACCCGGCGATCCCGAGGAACGAGGCGGCCGACAGGTACTCCCCGGAGATCGCCGAGGCGTTGAGCAGCGGTGGGACCTGGCGGGCTGCCACCATGAAGTCTGCCGGTGTCCGGGCCACTCGCATGCCCCGCAGGCCGACCACGGCGGTCACCACCGTCACCGCCACCACAGCCCCGATGGTGTACGGCTCGGCCACCTCAGCGGTCCTGGAGCAGCTCGGAGAAGCGCTGCTCCACGTGCTCGGCCCGACGCACGTACCAGAAGCCCAGCAGCACCAGCGGCGGGTAGATGCCCCCACCGAGCACCACCAGGGTGAGCGGCACACCCAGCACCTCGTCGCGCGCCAGCCCCGGCACCAGCACCGCCAGCAGCGGGTACAGCGCCAACAGCACGACGGCCGGCCCGAGGATGCTCGCCGTCACCCCGAGCTGGGCTCGCATCAGCGAGCCGAGCAGCACCCGGCCGTACTCGTCCTGGCGCAGCACGTCGCCGGTGCCGGGCGCAGGCCCTCGGGCCGCCGAGGGACGCTCCGGCGCCCGGACCACCTGGCGCGCCGGGCGGTCACCGCCACCCTCGCTCACCGCAGATGCCGGTGGACGCCGCCGATGAGCCGGCTCCGCACCTCGGCCGCGTGCCGGCGGCTCACGGGCAGCTCGACTTCGCCGACGCGCACGGTGGTGCGGGCACCGTCGGTGGACAGCTCACGGATCCGCGCCACGTCGACGAGGTAGCTTCGATGCACCCGGACGAACCCGTGGGGAACCCACTGCGCCTCGAGGGCCGCCATGGGGACGCGCACCAGCAGGTGGTTCTCGCCCTCGTCGGTGTGCAGCCGGACGTAGTCGCCGGCAGACTCGACCCAGGCCACCTCGCGACGGTGCACCATGCGGGTGGTCGAGCCGACTTCGACGGCGATGACGTCCAGCGCGGCGTCGGGCTCCGGGGCCGGAGCCACCCGGTCGAGCAGTGCCCTGAGGCGCTCGCTGGTCACCGGCTTCAGCAGGTAGCCACACGCCCCCACCTCGAACGCGGCCAGGGCGTGCTCCTCGTGGGCGGTGACGAAGGCCACCGCCGGCGGGTGGGCGAAACGACGAAGCACCTTGGCCAGCTCCAAGCCGTCGAGCCCAGGCATGCGCACGTCGAGCAGGACCACGTCGAAGGTCTCCTCCTGCAAGATCCGCAGCGCGTCGGTGGCAGTGGCGGCAGCGGCCGAGCGCTTCACCACCTCGCAGCGATCGAGCAGGTACACCAGCTCGTCGAGCGAGGGAGCCTCGTCGTCGACGGCCAGCACCGTGAGGCCGTTCACGATGCCCGCAGCACGGCATTGAACTTCGGCACCCGCAGCGACACCTTGGTCCCGGCCCCCGGCGCCGTCTCCACCACCAGCCCGTAGGCCTCGCCGAACACGGTCCGCAGACGCTCGTCGACGTTGTGCAAGCCGACCGTGTCGCCGTCCTCGCGCCCTGCGAGGACCCGGCGCACCCGTTCGGGATCCGCGCCGGCCCCGTCGTCCTCCACACAGATGCACGCGTCGGCGCCGGCGTCCTCGGCGGAGATCTCGAGATGCCCCACGGTCTCGCTCGGCTCGATCCCGTGACGCACCGCGTTCTCCACCAGTGGCTGCAGGATCAGGGATGGCAGGCGCACGCTCAGCACCTCGGGGGCCACCCGCAAGGTGACCGACAGGCGCTCGCCGAAGCGGGCGCGCTCGAGCTCCAGGTAGGTGTCGACCAGGCGCAGCTCCTCGGCCACCGTCACGAACTGGTCCTGGCCGCGAAAGCTGTAGCGGATGAAGTCGGCGAACTGCACCAGCAGCTCCCTGGCCCGGTCAGGGTCGGTGCGGACGAACGACTCGATGGCGGTGATGGCGTTGTAGACGAAGTGCGGGGAGATCTGCGCCCGCAAGAACCGCAGCTCGGCCTGGGCGGCCCGGCGCCGGGAGCGGTCCAGCTCGGCCAGCTCCAGCTGCGTGGAGATGAATTGGGCCACCTCGCTGCACAGCCGCAACAGGCCGGCGGGTGCCGAGGATCCCAGGGCGACGAGCGCCCCGACCACCGCGTCGTCGACGGCGAGCGGCACCACCACCCCTGCCTGGTACGAGCAGGCCGGCCCGGAGCGGCACGCCAGGTCGCTCGCTGCGAGGACCTGGGGGGAAGCCGACGCGATCGCCTCTTGGACCGGCCCTTCGAGCAGCCGCCGGTGCGCCTCGTCGACGTTCTCCGAGGCGAGCACCCCGGCCAGGTCGGCCAGCACCACCCCCGGCGTGCCGAGCAGCGAGCGCAGGTGCCCGGTGACCCGGCTGTTGCCGGCTTGCTGCAGGCCGCTGCGCAGCTCGGGGGCCACCAGGTTGGCCGTACGCAACGTCTCGTACCCGGCGCGCTGGGCGGGCGTGCCCAGGCGCCGCTCACCGCGCACAGCGAAGCGCAGGACGCCGACGAGCAGGAGCACCACCCCCGCGACAGCCACCCACAGCACCTCGGTCACCTGCCTCCACCCCAGCCCGAGCCCGAGCCCGACAGCGACGCTGGCGGCCCACGCTCTGTGCAGCGCCATCTTGGCAGGGCGCAGACCGCGGCCACCACTCGGCGCACGAGAGCCACCGCTCGTCGCTCGAAACGGTGCTCTCGTCGAATCCCGACCACCGGTCCTTGAACCGGCCGGCACTGCCCACCAAGCTGCAGGCGGAGACCAAGGCCACCACGAAGGGGGAGATATGTCGGCAAAAGACAACTGGTGCGATCCCGGGCACTGGGCGGTGTTCGCGTTCGCCACCACGTCGTTCATGCTCGGGTTCGTGAACGCCCATCTGATCGGCGGGAGCGCGGTGTTCATCGTGCTGCCGGTCTCGCTCATCTTCGGCGGGCTGGCGCAGTTGTTGGTGGCGATGCTGGAGGTGGCTCGGGGGAACACCTTCGGCGCCTGTGTCTTCGGCACCTACGGACCGTTCTGGATCATCTACGGGCTCTTCGTCCAGTTCTACGCGTCGAGCGTGGCGAAGGACACGGTCGCCACCGCGGTGGCGCTGTTCCTGGCCATGTTCGCGGTGCTGACCTTCTTCTTCGTCATCGCCTCCTTCCGCACCGACTGGGTGCTCGTCGTCGTCTTCGTGCTCATCGACATAGCGCTCATCTTGCTGGCCATCGGTAGCGGCGACAACATCTTGAAGGCCACCGAGGCCGGCGGGTGGGTGACCATCGTCTTCGCCGTGCTGGCCTGGTACCACGCGGCGGCCGGGCTGATCAACGCCACCTTCGGGAAGAAGATCTTCCCCGTGGGCTTCATCGGCCCGCTGCACATCCAGGGGCTCGGGGACGAAGCGCCTGTCGAAGCCGCGTAGTCCACGGAGACGACCAGCGAGCTGAGCGCGACGGCGCCGGCACGTCGGCTCGGCCGGTAGCCTGGGACCATTGATCGAGCTCGAACCTGCCACCGGCGCGCCCTGAGCGGGTGCGGGCTGTGACGGTACCGTCACAGCCCGGCCAAGCGCACCTGGCGGCGCGCCGACGGTGGTGGTGGGTCGGAGGACCGGTCACCGCGGTGGCACCCTTCCTCCTGGCGATCGCCGTGCTCGGGAGGGCCGCCCAGAACATGGGGCAGACGACCTTCCCGCTCATCGCCCGCCAGCTGCTCGGCATCGGCAACGCCGAGCTCGGCTCCCTCACCGCGGTGGCCGGCCTGGCCGGCGTGCTCACCGCCGCCACCTTGGCCGCCCGGACCACCGCCACCTCGGCGCTGCGGGTGCTGAGCGTGGGCCAGTGCCTGGTGCTGACCTCGTTCGTGCTCTTCGCCATCCCCTCGGGCCGAGCCGGGCTGTGGGTGGCAGCCGTCGTGCTCGGGGTCGGCGGTGGGCTCGTGTTCCCCGCCGCCATGACGTCGATCGGGGCGGCGTCGGCGGGGCGCCGGGCTCGAGCACTGGCCGTGTTCGCCGTGTCGCTGTCGTTCGGGCTGGTGCTGGGGCCGCTCATCGAGGCGGAGGTCCTCCACCTGCTGTCGGGCTCCCTACGTGGGGCGTTCGCTGCCATGGTGCCCCTGCCGGCGCTTGCCACCGCCATCAGCATCGCCGCCGCGATCCACCAGCATCGGGCGGTGCCGGGTGGTCCTGGCGATCCGACGGTAGCCGATCCGGTGACCCGGCCGGCCGAAGCCCCTGGGCGTGCTGTACCAGGGACGGAGACCCGCGCCGCTGATCTGCCTTCGACCGACGTTCCATCCCCGACCGCAGCGCTCGGTACGGCCCCGCCCGCTCGGAGCCCGTCCGGCGAACCAGCCGTCTTCCCCGACGGCTCCGGCCCCGGCCACTTCGGTGCTCCGGGCCCGAGCACTCGGCTGCTGAGCTTCCCCGCCTACCGCCTGGCGCTTGCCACCATGCTCACCTACCAGGCGCCCTTCGCCGCGCTGGTCACCTTCGGCGCGCTCCTGGCCCGCCACGTCGACGGCGCGTCTGCCGCCGGTGCCTCGCTGGCCTTCGGGGTGTTCTTCGCCGTGTCGATGGCCGTGCGGGGCGTGGTCGCTGTCAAGGCGCCGATCCGCCACCAACGAGCGGTGCTGAGCGGAGCGGTGCTGGCCACGGCGGCCGGCATCGCCATCTTGGGCGGCGCCAGCGGCTTCCTGGTCCTGCTCGTCGGCATGGCCGTGCTCGGGGTTCCCCACGGGCTCACCTTCCCGATGGCGTCGGCAGTCCTCGCCGACGGCGTGCCGCTGGGCACCCTCGGACGGGCGAACGCCCGGCTCATGGCCAGCACCAACCTGGTCACCATCGCGGTGCCCTTCGCGTGTGGCTGGCTGGCGAGCGCTGTGGGGTACCGGGACATGTACCTGGTCATGGAGATCCCGGTCGTGGCTTTCGGATCGCTGCTCGCGAGCGCGCTTCGCTCGTACCGGCGGTCGCCGCCATCGGCGAGGATCACCTCTGCGGCGCGAGCGGCCACAATAGAGCCATGACCGTGATCCGCATCAACGCCATCACCGTGCCAGAAGAAGGCGGCGACGAGCTGGCCCGGCGCTTCGCCGCACGGGCCGGCGCCGTCGACCGAGCCGACGGCTTCGAGGGGTTCGAGCTGCTGCGCCCCACCGACGGCCGCTCGACGTGGCTGGTGGTGACCCGCTGGCGTGACGTGGCCGCCTTCGAGGCGTGGGTGGCCTCCCCCGCCTTCGGGCACGGGCACCAGCCTGGCGCCGGCGCCGGAGAGCAGCGCCCACCGGTGTCGACCCAGAGCGAGCTGTGGTCGTACGAGGTCGAGCTGGCCGCGGCTGGCGGCGGCGCCGGGTAGGCGTTGCCCGCTCTGCTGGAACGGGCCCGGGTCGACTTCCCCGCCGAGCCGCGCCCGCCGTTGGCGGTGTCGGTGGTGATCGCCGCCGCCCTGGCCCTAGGTGGGTCCTTGGTGGCCGACGGCGCGCTGGTGGCCATCGGCGAGACGGTGTTCCCCGCCACCCGGGGCTTCTCCCACTTCCGGTTCTACGACTACGCCAGCTTGACCGCGATCGGCGTGGCGGGTGCCAGCGGCGCCTGGTCCGTCGTCACCCGGGTGTCCTCGGCCCCACGCTGGCTGTTCTTCCGCATGGCGGTCGTCGTCACCGTCGTGCTCTGGCTGCCCGACATCTACCTGCTCGCCCGCGGTGAGCCGCTCGACGCCGCCGGCGTGCTCATGGCCATGCACCTGCCGGTGGCGGTGATCACCTACTTCGCGCTGGTGGGCATCGCCCCGGCCGCGCCCCCGCTCGCCTCGACGAGCCCGCTCGGCGCCAGCGCGCAGGCGGAGGAGCCAGTGACCGAACCCGCAGCTCCGCCGGACAGCGAACCGGCGGGTCTCGTGGTCGGCAAAGCGGTGTGGGCCACCCTGATATGCCTGGTCAGCGTGGAGCTGGCCGTCGGTGTGGTGGCGTTGGTGACGGTGCCGGTGTCACGCCCAGCAGGGGTGCTCCCCCATCGTGGGCAGCTCGTCTACCTGGTGCACGCGGGCATCGGGGTGGTGCTGTCGGCCGGTGCGCTGGGCGTGTTCTCAGCCGTGCGTCGCCAGATCGGCCGTGACGTCCGCCTGGCAGCAACCATGGGGCTGGTCGGCATCGCCGCCGCGGCCCTCGGCGGCATCGCGACCGCCGAGCCCGGTGCGCTGCGCATCGCCGGCATCGGGCTCATGCTCGCCGGCGCCATCGTCGCCATCCTCGCCTACGTCCTGCCGCTCATGACGCCGGCTCGTCGGTGAAGACGTCGACCGAGACGGCGCGCACGATGCCGTCATGCCCGGCGAAGTGCCATGCTGGGGATAGTGCACCCGCCGCTTGCACCCCCTGTCGTCACAGGCCTACGGGCCGCCTTGCCCGAGGGGACCGTCCTGACCGATCCCGACGTGGTGGGCGGGTACCGGTTCGACCGGTCCAACGCCCCAGACGCAGGATGGCCGCTCGCTGTGGTCCGAGCCGCCGACGTCGCCGACGTGGTGACCACCATGCGCTGGGCTTCGGCCCACCGGATCCCGGTGGTGCCCCGAGGCGCGGGGACGAGCTTGGCCGGTGGATCACTCGCCTGCGACGGCTGCGTGGTGCTGTCCACCGAGCGGATGCGGGCCATCACCGTCGACCCGGCCGCCGGCGTGGCCGTGGCCCAGCCCGGCGCGCTGAACGCCGAGGTGAAAGCCGCTGCGAGCGCGGCAGGGCTGTGGTACCCGCCGGACCCCTCCAGCTTCGAGATCTGCTCCATCGGCGGCAACGTCGCCACCAACGCCGGCGGGGCGTGCTGCGTCAAGTACGGCGTCACCACCGACTACGTCCTCGGCCTCGAGGTGGTGCTGGCCGACGGCCGGCTGCTCGAGCTGGGGGGCCGGACGGTGAAGGACGTGGCCGGCTACGACCTGAAGCGCCTGTTCGTAGGTAGCGAAGGCACCCTCGGGATCGTCACCGAGGTCACCTTGCGGCTGCGCCCGGCGCCACCGGCGGCGATCACCATGGTGGCCGGCTTCTCCGATGTCGGCGCAGCTGGGCGGGCGGTGGCCGCCATCGCTGCGAGCAGCCGGCCCGCTGCGCTCGAGCTGATGGACCAGGTGTCGGTACGCGCGGTAGAAGATCGGATCCACATGGGCCTCGACACCGACTGCGGAGCGCTGCTCCTCGGACGTTCCGACGCCGGCAGCGAGGAGATCGAGGCCATGGTGGCACACTGCCGGGCCGAAGGCGCCACCGAGACGTACTGGACCGAGGACGAGGACGAAGGCGAGCAGTTCATGGCGGCACGGCGTATGGCCATCCCTGCTGTGGAGCGCCTCGGCACCGTGCTGATCGAAGACGTCGGTGTCCCCATCCCCCAGGTGGCAGCCCTCGTCGAGGGGGTCGCCGCCCTGTCGGCACAGCACAGGACCGTCATCGCCACCGTCGGCCACGCCGGCGACGGCAACTTCCATCCGCTGGTCGTCTTCGACCGCGACGACCCCGACGCCGTGAAGCGGGCCGGATCAGCGTTCGGGGCAGTCATGGATCTGGCTCAGTCGCTCGGCGGCACCATCACCGGCGAGCACGGGGTCGGCACCTTGAAGCGCCCGTGGCTCATGACCCAGCTCGGCGAGGACGTGCTCGGCATCCAGCGCCAGATCAAGGCCCTCTTCGACCCCCTCGGCATCTTGAACCCGGGCAAAGCCCTGTAGCGGCTCCCCGTCTTCGGCGATCGGTGGCACGCTGTGGTTGTGGTGCCGAGTGACCCCGGAGCAGCAGAACCGACCACTCCGATCGACGAGCGCATCGAAGCAGCGCTACCGGCCATCTGGTGCTGGACGCGTCGCCGGGCCCGGCGAGCTGGGCAGGTGGTAGCCGGTGCCCTGCACGAGTCGATTCGCGACCGGATCACCACCAGCGCAGGCAGCCTGGCCTTCCACTGGTTCCTCGCGGTGTTCCCCGCGGCTGTGGCTGCGATCGGGCTGGCAGGCCTGGTGCACCTGTCCCCGAGCGATCTGCACCACCTGCTCCATGCCATCGGCGTCCTGCTGCCCGAACAGGTATCGGCCGTGCTGTCCGAAGCGATCCGTCACCCCGACCAGAAGGCTGCCAGTCGCCTCGAGCTGATCTTCGGGGTCGCCGTGGCCCTGTGGAGCACGGTGGAGGCGACGGCCGCCCTACAGGTAGGGCTCGACATCGCCTGCGAGGTGGAAAGGGACCGGGGGTTCGTCGGCAGGCGCCTGATGGCCCTGCCGCTCGTCGCGGCAACCGTGGTCCTCGGCGGCTCGGCGACGGTCCTGCTGGTGCTGGGCAACCCGGTGCGCCAGCTGTTGCCCCATCATGTGCCGCTCGTGCAGCCGGCGTTCGACGCACTGTGGGATCTCCTGCGCTTCGGCGGGGCGGCGCTGCTCGTCATGATCCTGCTGTCCACCTACTACAGCCTCGGACCGCGCCGGGAGCACCTGCGATGGCGGTGGATCTCCGTCGGGTCGGTCACTGCCGGGGCCGGGTGGCTCGCGGCATCATTCGGGTTCGCGTTCTACCTCGACCACTTCGGCCACGAGAGCCGCACGTACGGCACCTTCGCCGGGGTGGCGGTGCTGGCGCTGTGGCTGTACCTCACGGCGATCGCCGTGCTCTTCGGCGCCGAGCTCGACACCGAGCTCGCCCGCCCGCAGCCTGCTGGGGATGGTGCCGCTAGCGGTCGATGGTGGCGCGCTGGTACTCGGCCAACGACCCGGGGTTGGCCAAGGAGCCGGGCGACGCCACGGTCTGCGGATCGGCCCCCTGGAGGATCTTCTTCACCGGCACCTCCAGCTTCTTCCCCGACAGCGTCCGCGGCACCGCCGACACCGCCACGATCCGGTCCGGCACGTGGCGCGGGGACAACGACCGGCGGACCTCGCTAGCGAGGCCACGGCGCAGCTCGTCGTCGACGACATGGCCCGGAGCGGGCACCACGAACAGCACGAGCTCCCCGGGGCCGCCGCCGGGATCTTCCAAGTGGACGACGAGCGAGTCGGCTACTTCGGGACGGTCTTCTACCACCGCGTAGATCTCGGCGGTCCCGATGCGGACCCCACCCCGGTTGAGCGTGGCGTCGGAGCGGCCACTGATGATGCACGAGCCGCGCTCGGTGATCGTCAGCCAGTCCCCGTGGCGCCACACGCCGGGATAGGTGGAGAAGTAGGTGTCCCGGTACCGGCTGCGGTCGTCGTCGCCCCACAGCCCGACCGGCATCGACGGCAGCGGAGCGGTCACCACGAGCTCGCCTTCGGCTCCGATCACCGGATGCCCCTCGGGATCGAAGGCCGCCACCGCCGCGCCCAGCACCCGGCACGACATCTCCCCCGCCCACACCGGCACCGTCGGCGCATGGCCCACGAACGCCGAGCAGATGTCGGTGCCACCGCTGATGGCAGCCAGGGGGCGTCCCGGCGCCACGGCTTCGGCCACCCACTGGTAGCCCGCCGCCGGCAGCGGCGCGCCTGTGGAAGCCACCTCCCGCAGCCGGTGCAGGCCGAAGGTGCGTGCCGGCTCGAGGCCGGCTCGGCGGCACGCCATCAGGTACGGGGCGGAGACGCCGAAGACGGTGATCGCCTCCTCCTCGGCCAGCTGCCACAACGTGCCCAGATCCGGGTAGCCCGGATCGCCGTCGAAGAGGACCACCGTGGCGCCGACGGTCAACCCCGACACCAGGTAGTTCCACATCATCCAGCCGGTGGTGGTGAACCAGAAGAACCGGTCGCCGGCTCCCATGTCCTGGTGCAAGGCCAGGTCTCGCAGGTGCGTGAGCAAGATCCCGCCATGGCCGTGGACGATGGGCTTGGGCAAGCCGGTGGTGCCCGACGAGTACAAGACGTACAGCGGATGAGAGAACGGCACCCGTTCGAAGCGCAATTGACCCTCAGCTGCGCCCAGCTCGTCCCAGGACAGCGTCCCTGGCGGCGGGGGATGCTGCGGATGGAGGTAGGAGACCACGACCGTGACGGCTGTAGCGGGTAGGGCCCGGCGCAGCGCGTCGAGCTCTGCCCGGCGGTCCACCACCTTGTCGCCGTAGCGGTAGCCGTCGACCGCCAGGAGCACCGTCGGCTCGATCTGGGCGAAGCGGTCCACCACGGAGCGCACCCCGAACTCCGGCGCGCACGACGACCAGATCGCCCCCAGGCTGGCCGTGGCCAGCAAAGCGACGAGCGTCTCGGGGATGTTCGGCAGGTAGGCCGCGACCCGGTCCCCACGACCCACCCCGAGGCGCACCAGCCCGGCCCGGACCCTGGCCACCTCGCGTCTCAGCTCTCGCACAGTGAGGTACCTGGTCGATCGGGTCTGGCTGGCAGCGATCACCGCTACCTGGTCGTCAGCCCACTGCGCACCCAGCGCGTGCTCGGCCCAATTCAGCTCGGTACCGGGGAACCACCGGGTGCTGGCCATGTCGTCACCGACCCGCACCGGCGTCGGATCGCCGTCTGCTCGAACACCGAAGAGCTCCCACACCGCTGACCAGAACCCGTCGATGTCCGTGGTCGACCATCGCCAGAGCGCGTCGTAGTCGGCGCGCTGCGCGCCCACGTCGACGCCGGCCCGCTCGGTCACGAAGTGCGCGAAGCGGCCGATCACCGTGGCACGATCTGCATCTGGCGATGGTCGCCACAGCACGGGGGGAACCTCCGCGCGATCAGCGTGCACCCGATACCCCCAGGGACCCGGAGACCGCTCGACCGGCTCCGTGCCATGTGCGACTTGCGCGGTGGCCCGAGCGCAACTGCTCCTCCGACGCAGACCAGCTGGACACGGCCCCACCCTACCCGCGCGACCACCACCACCAGGACCACCTGCGATCCCTGCCCCTCGCGCCCGGTTCAGCCGTAGTGTGCCAGGACAGCCGTAGTGTGGCCGGGGCAGCCCAAGCACCGTCCGCGCGTCCAGCCCACCGAGGAGGCCCATGAGCGACCACCACAGCGCGGCGATCGCCCTGGCTCTCGCGGCGGCGGCGGCGTACGGCGTGGCTGCCGCGCTCCAGCATCATGCGGCAGCGGCGCAGCGCGCCGGGACCCGGCTTCTGAGCGGGCTGGTGCGACGCCCGCTGTGGCTGCTCGGCAACGCCCTCGACGGCGTCGGGTTCGTCTTCCAGTTCCTGGCCCTGCGTCGCGGATCCCTGCTGCTGGTCGAACCGCTGCTGGTCCTGAGCTTGGTGTTCGCCCTCCCGATCGCCAGCTGGCTCGACCACCAGCGTGTCTCGGCACCGACCGTCGTCTCGGCGCTGGTGGTCTCAGGAGGCCTGGCGCTGTTCCTGGTGGCAGCCCAGCCCGGCGACGTCAGGCCCGACGCGTCGAGAGCTGGATGGGCGCTGTTGACACTGGCAGTGGCCGCGCTGTGCGCCGCCCTGGCTGGGGCAGCAGCGGTCGTTCGGTCACCCTCGCGCGCAGCGGTGCTGCTGGCTGGCGGATCGGGCACCGCTTTCGGCTACGTCGCCGCGGTGGCCGCACACACCGGGCACGTCCTCGACCGCGGTGCCCTGCACACACTGGCTACGCCTGCCCCCTACGCGCTGGCTGCCGGCGGAGCTGCCGCCTTGGTGCTGACCCAACGCGCCTTCGCTGCCGGTGCGCTGCACTGGTCGCTCCCCACCTTGACCGTGGCCCAGCCGCTGGCAGCGATCGGGATCAGTCTCGGCCTGTTCGATCAGCACATGGCCAGCACCTCTGCAGCGCTGGCCGGCGAGGTCCTCGGCCTGCTCGCGTCGACGGCTGGGATCTTCGTGCTGGGCCGCGCACCGGCGATCGCCGGCGGCGACGACACGGTCAGCTGGTGACGTCCCGCCAGGCGAAGAGCACGAGCGTCACAGCCACCAGGCCCGCAAGGTAGGCCCCCACCGTGACGAGCGCTGCGGAGAACCCGGCCTCGGCGCTGCCCCCCTGTGCCACGATCTGCAGGAGCTGGCCCGGCAGCCACCGCGCGGAGCCCGGCGCGGCTGCGGTCAGGATCGACTCCACCGGCAGCATGAGCGCGAGGCCGGTGCCGATAGCCAGGACCGATGACCGCATGAGCACCCCGAGGACCATGCCGACCACGCCGAACCCGCAGGTGGCGATGGCCAGGTCGCCGAGGTCGACGCCGAAGTGCGCCAGGCCGTCTCCCGAGGTCCACGCCGCGGTCGGGATCCCCCGGACGCTGGCGGCGAGGAACGCCACCGCGATGGAGAACAGCGAGGCCACGACCACCGCGCCGAGCAGGAAGCTCAACACGGCCAGCCCCTTGCCGAGCATGAGCTTCGAGCGAGAGGGCTGGCGGACCAGCAGGCAGCGCAAGGTGCCCAACGTGAACTCCCCGCCGAACTGGGCGGCGGCGATGGACAGTGCCACCGCCCCGAGCAGCACCACCGATCCGGTGGTCCCTTGGCCGAGCCCACCGGGTCCGGCAAGCGCCGCGATGCTCTCTCCGCCGGCGGTGGGCCGGGAGTGGGCGCCGAGCACGTCCACCACGGTGGTCATGGCGACCACGACCACGATGGCGCCGTAGGCCCCCCACCACAGCCGGCGCCGGCGCATCTTCACCCACTCGCTCGCGAACGCCCGCCCCCAACCGGTCACGCTCACCGAGCACCGTCCTCGCCGCCGGCGAGCACATCCTCGCCGGCGATCCTCCCGGTGATGGCGAAGAAGGCTTCTTCCAAGCTGACCGGACGCTCTGCGAGATGGACCAGGGTGATGCCCGCCTCCATGGCCAGCCGGTTCAGGCCAGCCGCCCAGCAGCGCTCCGCGTCGACCTCCACCACCGGCCCGGTGCGGTGGTGGACGATCCGGGCCTCGTGCCCCGCCCGCACCACCACGGCCAGGAGCTTCTCGGCGTCGAGCGGATCCTCGGGACAGGCCAGCAGCTGGGCGCGCCGGGAGGCCAGCAGGGCGTGCACGCTGCCTTGGAACACCAGCCGACCGTCTTCGATGACCACCAGGAACTGGCAGACCTGCTCGATCTCGCTCAGGAGGTGCGACGAGACGAACACCGTGCGGCCTTCGTCGACGAACGAGGTGAGCAGGCAGCGGATCTCGGCGATGCCGTGGGGGTCGAGGCCGTTGGTGGGCTCGTCCAAGATGAGCAGCGCAGGATCCGGCAGCAGCGCGGCGGCGATCCCGAGGCGCTGGCGCATGCCGAGCGAGTAGGTGCGCAGCGCGTCGCCTGCCCGGTCGGAGAGCCCCACCCGGCTCAGCACCGCGTCGATGCGTGACGCTGCGAGCCCCCCCAGACGGGCGAGCACTGCCAGGTTCTCGCGACCGGACAGCGACGGGTAGAAGGTCGGGCCCTCGATGAGCGCACCCACGCGGGGCAAGTACCGGCGATGGTCGCCGAGCGCGACACCGAGGACCGTGCCGCTGCCCGCTGTAGGTCGGACCAAGCCGAGCAGCATGCGAATGGTCGTGGTCTTGCCGGCTCCGTTCGGTCCGACGAACCCGCAGATGGCACCGGAAGGCACGGCCAGGTCCAGCCCGTCGACCGCGATGCGATGCCCGAAGCGCTTGGTGAGCCCACTGGTGGCGATGGCCAGCTTCTCGCCCGCGACACCACACGCAGTCGGCGGCACCGTCGCTGGCACCACAGGTCGGGCCCTGAGCACCTGCCCATCTTTCCGCACCTCAGCGTCACCGACCATCGCGGTCGAACGCTGTTCGGCCCGGGCAGCCCCGGCTGCGGGCCGGCCATCAGGCCCCGGCGGGGACGGTGGCCCACAGCCGGTCCATGGGCAGCACCAGTAGCCGATCGCCGGCACGGTAGCTGCGCTTGCCGCTGTAGAAGGCGGCGCCGGCGACGAACGCGTCTCCAGCGGCCTCGCGCAGCCGGCGCAGATGCCGGCTTTGACCTCGAAGGCGACGACGCCTCCGTCGTCGCGCTCGACGACAAGGTCGACGCTGTCACCAGCGCACGTGCTGGTGCTCATCGACGCACACCGGCGCCCTGCCACTGGCGAACAGCGCCGAGCCTGCCGCGACCGCATCTGCCGTGGCTGGGTCGTCGAGGTCGACCACCTCGCGCCAGCCGTGCCGGCCAGTTCGGCGAGGAGCACGGACTTGCCGACCGTGCGTGGCCCCTGCAGCACGATCACGGCCTCGTCGGCCAGGCGTGCGGAGGCGACTTCGAGTAAGCGACGACGCACGTGCCTCTCGGTCATGAGACCGAGGGGAGTCGTTATCCAGCAATCCCGCGCGATACCAGCCAACGGTCACGCGCCGTGAGCTGCCACAGCACGTGCAAGAGCAGGTCAGAGCTACCGGACGTGCACCCCGGAGATCGCCCGGGCGATCACGAGGCGCTGGATCTCGGAGGTCCCCTCGAAGATGGTGAAGATCTTGGAGTCGCGGTGCCAGCGCTCCACCGGGTGCTCGCGGATGTAGCCGTAGCCGCCCATGATCTGGATGGCTTCCTCGGTGACCGCCACCGCCGTCTCCCCGGCGTACAGCTTGGACATCGAGCCCTCGCCCGACTCGAACTGCTTGCCGCTGCCGGCCATCCACGCGGCGCGCCACACGAGCAGCCGGCTGGCATCGATCCTGGTCTTCATGTCCGCCAGCTTGAAGGCGATGGCCTGGTTCTCGATGATGGCCCGGCCGAAGGCCCGCCGCTCCTTCGCGTACTCGAGCGCGTACTCGTAGGCCGCCCGGGCGATGCCCAGTGCCTGGGCGCCCACCGCCGGGCGGGTCGCCTCGAAGGTGGCCAACGCTGCCTGGGAGCTCGACCGCTTGCCCTCGCGGGCCCGGGCCAGCTTCTCGTCGAGCTTCTCCTTGCCTCCGAGCAGGCAGCGCCCCGGCACCCGCACGTCGTCGAGGACCACCTCTGCGGTGTGCGAGGCGCGGATCCCCATCTTCTGGAACTTCTGGCCCTGGCTGAGCCCGGCGGTGCCCGGTGGCACCACGAAGCTGGCCTGGCCACGGGCGCCCAGCTCGGCGTCGACACTGGCCACCACGACGTGGATGTCGGCGATCCCGCCGTTGGTGATCCACGTCTTGGTGCCGTTGAGCACCCACTCGTCTTTGGCCTCGTCGTACACGGCGCGGGTCCGAAGCGAGCTCACGTCGGATCCGGCATCGGGCTCCGACACGCAGAACGCGGCCAGCTGGATCTTCTCCGGGGTGCCGTAGCACTGCGGACCCCACTCGAAGAGCTGCTCGGGGGTGCCGCTCGAGGCGATGCCCGCCAGACCGAGCGTGCTGCCCAAGATCGCCAGGCCGATGCCGGCGTCACCCCAGGCCAGCTCCTCGCAGGCGATGGGCATGGTCAGCCCGCCTTCGTCGAGATAGCCCTGGCTCACGAACTCGAAGGAGTACAGACCGATCTTCGCTGCCTCTTCCACGATGGGCCACGGGAACTCCTCTCGCTCGTCCCACTCGTGGGCTGCGGGCCGGATGGTCTGCTCGGCGAAGTCGTGGACCCACTTCTGGATCTGCAGCTGGTCCTCGGAGAGATCCAGCGAGAACGGTTGCGACATGGTGGTCTCCTCCTGGCGCCGAGCTCGGCCCCGGTACGAAGTAGTTACTCTACAGTAACCTACGAGGCGGGCAGGCGCCAGCTGCCTCGACGCTCACCGTCAGGCGCGCCGCAGCCGCGTGCCGGCAGGGCTGTCCTCGACCACCCAGCCGCTCTCCTCGAGCTGCGCTCGCAGGGCGTCGGCCAGGGGCCAGTCCCGCTTCGCCCGAGCGTCGTCGCGCCGGGTGACCAGCTCGGCCGCGGCGGCGTCGGGGGTGTCGAGCGCGTCGCCGTGGAGCTCGAGCCCCATGGCCTGGCACAACGACACCGCGCAGCGGGCCAGTCGATCGGCGTCGGCGACCTCGCCGGCATCGGCTGCGCCATGGGCGCGGCGCACGATGTCGAACACCGCGGCCAGCGCACCGGGCGTGTCGAGGTCGTCGTCCATGCGCTCGACGAAGGTAGCGGCCTCGGCTTCGGACTCGGCTCGCAGCTCGCTCACCGACGTGATCTGGCGACCCTGGCCAGCGGCGTCGGGGAACCGGCGGGCCAGCGCGTCGAGGCGGGCCAGCGCGTCACCGGCGTCGGCGACCGTCGCGGGGCTCACCTCGATGCCTCGTCGGTAGTGCGAGCGGAGCACCAGCAGCCGAAAGGCCCGGGGATCAGCCTGCTCGAGCAGCTCGGTGAGCGAGGTGAAATTGCCGAGCGACTTCGACATCTTCTCACCGCCGGCCTCGACGAAGCCGTTGTGCACCCAGTGCCCGGCGAAGGCACGCCCCGCCGCCACCGCTTGGGCCCGCTCGTTCTCGTGATGGGGGAAGCGCAGATCCTGGCCGCCGCCGTGCAGGTCGAAGCCCTCCCCGAGCAGCCCGAGCGACATCACCACGCACTCGGTGTGCCAGCCGGGACGCCCTGGCCCCCACGGGGAGGGCCAGCTGTGGCCGTCGGCCGCCTTCTTCCACAGGGCGAAGTCGTGGGGGGAGCGCTTGGCGTCGGTGGAGACGACCCGGGCGCCGGCGCGCAGCGTGTCGAGCGGCTGCAGAGCCAGCAGCCCGTAGCCGGGAACCTGGCCGACGTCCAGGTAGACCCCGTCGTCGGTCTCGTAGGCCACACCCCGGGCGACCAGCTCTTGCACCATCTCCACCATGGCCGGCACCCAGGCCGTGGCGTGGGGGACGTCGTCGGGGCGCTCGACGCCCAAAGCGTCCATGACCGACCACCAGATCGCCTCGAACTCCTCGGCCACCGCCTGCGGCGAGCGGCCCTCGGCCGCGGCGCGAGCCAGGATCTTGTCGTCGACGTCGGTGATGTTCGACACGTAGTGGACTTCGAGCCCCGAGAACCGCAGGTACCGGCGCAGCACGTCGAAGACCAGGGAGAACCGCCCGTGCCCGAGGTGCGGCACGTCGTAGACGGTCGGCCCGCACACGTACATCGACACGCGTCCCGGCTCTCGCCTGCGCAGCGGCCGGACCGCTCCCGAGGCGCTGTCGAAGAGCCGGATCCCGGCCTGCTCGGCCGGGTCGTTCACAGGGGGAAGGGCCACTCGGATACGGTAATCCGACCGTGACCGACGCCACCGCACCCACAGACGACACCCGTGCACCCGTCGTCCCCGACCGCCCGGCGCTCGAGGGGCTCGAGGAGAAGTGGACGGCGCGCTGGGACGCCCAGGGAACCTACCGGTTCGACCGCAGCGCGCCGGCCGAGCAGATCTTCGCCATCGACACCCCCCCGCCGACGGTGTCGGGCTCGCTGCACATCGGCCACGTCTTCTCCTACACCCACACCGACACCATCGCCCGGTACCGCCGGATGCGCGGAGACACGGTGTTCTACCCGCTCGGCTGGGACGACAACGGCCTGCCCACCGAGCGCCGGGTCCAGAACTACTTCGGGGTGCGCTGCGACCCGTCGCTGCACCACGACCCTCACTTCGTACCCCCTGCCGAGCCCGCCAAGCAGGCCCGGGACCATGTCGCGATCTCGCGACCCGACTTCGTCTCGCTGTGCCGACAGCTCACCGTCGAAGACGAGCAGGTCTTCGAGTCCCTCTTCCGGCGCCTGGCGCTGTCGGTGGACTGGGAGTACTCCTACACCACCATCTCCCCCGCTGCGGTACGCGCCAGCCAGCGTGGCTTTCTGCGCCTGGTGCGCGACGGCCACGCCTACTCGACGGTGGCGCCCACCCAGTGGGACGTCGACTTCCAGACAGCGGTCTCCCAGGCAGAGATGGAAGACCGGGAGCTGCCTGGCGCCTATCACCGCCTCCGGTTCACCGCGCTGCGCACCGGGGCCGACGTCGAGATCGAGACGACCCGCCCCGAGCTGCTCGCCGCCTGCGTGGCGCTGGTCGCGCATCCCGACGACGCCCGCTACCAGCCGCTGTTGGGAAGCGAGGTGCGTACGCCGTTGTTCGGGGTGCAGGTGCCGGTGCTGGCCCACCCGCTGGCCGACCCGGAGAAAGGGTCGGGCATCGCGATGGTCTGCACCTTCGGCGACGTGACCGACGTCCAGTGGTGGCGCGAGCTCGAGCTCCCGACCCGCACCATCGTCGGGCGTGACGGGCGACTGCTGCCGGTGCCGTGGGGCTCGCCCGGCTGGGAGTGCCAGGACCCCGCCACAGCGACCACAGCCTACGCCGAGCTTGCCGGACGCACTGTCAAGCAGGCCCAACGCCGCATGGTGGAGCTCCTCGAAGCTTCAGGAGACCTCGTCGGCGACGTCCGGCCCATCACCCACCCAGTGAAGTTCTACGAGCGCGGCGAGCGGCCGCTCGAGATCGTGTCGAGCCGGCAGTGGTACGTCCGGACCCTTGCCCTGCGCCGACGGCTCCTCGAGCGGGGACGGGAGCTGGCCTGGCACCCCGCCCACATGGTGCACCGCTACGAGGCGTGGGTGGAGGGGCTCAACAGCGACTGGAACGTGAGCCGCCAGCGGTTCTTCGGGGTGCCGGTGCCTGTGTGGTACCCGCTTCGCCCAGACGGCACCGTCGACCACGACCACCCGATCCTGCCCGAGGAGCCCGCGCTGCCGGTGGATCCCTCCGACGACGTGCCCGAGGGGTATCGCGCCGAGCAGCGTGGCACGCCCGGCGGTTTCGTCGGCGACCCCGATGTCTTGGACACCTGGGCCACCTCGTCGCTCACCCCGCAGATCGCCGGCCGCTGGGAGGACGACCCGGATCTCTTCGCCCGGGTCTTCCCCATGTCGCTGCGGCCACAGAGCCACGAGATCATCCGGACCTGGCTGTTCTCGACCGTGGTGCGAGCCGAGCTCGGACACGGCAGCCTGCCCTGGCACGACGTGGCCATCTCGGGCTGGGTGCTCGACCCGGACCGCAAGAAGATGTCGAAGTCCAAAGGCAACGTGGTCACCCCCATCGACCTGCTCGAGAAGCACGGCACCGACGCCGTGCGGTACTGGGCGGCGTGCGGGCGGCCGGGGGTGGACACCGCCTTCGACGAGAGCCAGATGAAAGTGGGCCGGCGCCTGGCCATGAAGGTGCTGAACGCCTCGAAGTTCGCGCTCGGGCGCCTGAGCGGGGCGCCGGTGCCGGGATCCGAGGCGATCGTCGCACCGCTGGACCGGGCCATGCTGGGCGCGCTGAGCGTCGTGGTAGCCGAGGCCACTGCCGCCTTCGATTCGTTCGACTACGCCCGGGCGCTGGACCGTACCGAGTCGTTCTTCTGGTCGTTCTGCGACGACTACGTCGAGCTCGTGAAGACCCGCGCCTACGGAGACCCTCTCGACCCGGGCGCGGCCTCGGCGCGCGGCGCACTGGGGTTGGCGTTGTCGGTGGTCCTTCGGCTACTGGCCCCGGTGCTGCCCTATGTCACCGAGGAGGTCTGGTCCTGGTGGCACGCCACCGAGGCCTCGGTGCACCGGGCTCCGTGGCCCATAGCCGCCGAGCTGGCAGGAGCAGCCGACGAGGACACCGGCGCGCTCGACGTGGCGGCGTGGGTGCTCGGCGAGGTACGCCGCGCGAAGAGCGACGCCAAGCAGTCGATGCGCGCCCCGGTGCAGCGCCTGGTCGTCCGGGCACGCGCCGACCGACTGGCGCTGCTCGCGCAGGTGGCTTCCGACGTCGCCGACGCCGGCGGCGTCGCAAGAGGTGGCCTGGTCAGGGAGGTGCTGGAGACGGGCGAGCCCTCGGTCGCGGTCTACCTGCAGGTGCCCGCCGGCTAGCAGGCGCCGTCCGGCTGGCCGCCCGCGGTGGCCCGAACTGCCAGCTGCCCGGCCCGCCGGTCAGCCGCCACCCCCGAAACGTCTTGAGCGAGTGGTGGTACCGGGCGACCTGCGCCGGCGTCGTGGCCAGACCTTCGCGCTACGGGCCCCAGGCCGCCGTGCCACCCCAGGGGAGCTTGCCGTAGCCGTCGGGCCCGGCCGTGTAGAGGGCCCCGGTGAGCCCCGAGGCGATCGGCGTGGACACGCCCCCCGAGGAGGCCACGCTGTCGATGGCCTGGCCCGTGACGTAGTCGATGATCTTCCCCGACGCGCCGAATTGGGGCTCGGCCGCGCCGGCGAGTGCTCCTGGCACCTGGTGGGCATCTGCCCCGGTGGGTGCCGACACCCACAACCGGCGCTGCGTGTACCAGGCGTCGAGACCGGACCCCGCAGACGAGGCGCGCAGCACCGGAGCCCGGACGAAGGCGATGCTGTGGCCGCTCGGCGACCAGGTCGGGTCGATGCTCACCGTCCCTGGCGGCTGGGGCAACCGATGACACGTGCCCGACGTCGGCTCACACAATGCGAGCTGGCTGCCCCGCCAGGGAAAGGCGCCGGTCATCTCGACCATGAGCAGGCGGTCCCCGCTCGGCGACCAGGCCAGCCAGGGCAGGTAGACGAAGCTGCGGCCCAGCACCGCTGCCGACGAGGCCCGCAGCGCCAGGCTCTCCAGAACCAGTCCGGTAGCCTCCGCCGCCAAGGAGCGACCCGGATCCACCCAGAACAGCACGCCAGCCCCGTCAGGCCACCAGCCTGCCAGCTCGATGCCGTCACCGGCGGGCGCTGCGTAGGCGAGCGGCCGGCTCGTCCCCGTGACCACGTCGTAGACCACGATCCGGTCCGGCTGCGCGCCGGTGCCGGCGACGCTGTAGGCGATCTGGGTACCATCCGCCGACCAGACGAAGGAGGACACCGACGAGGCCACCATCGTCGGCAACGACGCCTGCCCGGTGCCCGCAGCGGCGCCGGGCGCGTCACTCGGGCTGGGCGGAACGGTCAGCAGCAGCAGGTCGCCCTGGTCGGGCCCCGAGCTCGGCACCACCGCGAGCAGATCCGTCACCGGTGACCAGGTCATCGCAGCCACGGTGGCGCCGAGAGCCAGATGAGCGCCGCTGCCGTCGGGGTGCACCAGGTGCAGGTGGTCGCCAGCGCCCAGGTAGGCGACCCAGTTCCCGTCAGCCGACCACTGCGGGGCCGATCCCGGGTTCGCCGCGCGGACCACCGCCTTCGGCGTCTCACCGGGTTGGGCCGTCCACAGCGACCCGTGCGAGAAGTAGGCGTACGGGCCCGGCACGCTCGACATCGCCGCCACCTGCTGCGCGTGGCGCAGTGGCGCCTCGCCCCTGCGGTGAGCGAGCACCTGGCCGGCCACCACACCCGATCCGACAAGACAGACGCCCACCAGCAGCCAGATCACCACCAGCGTCCGGCCCACAGCGGGCGACAGCAGCCGCCGGGTTCGCCGCCAGGGGATCCGGCGACCAGGTCCCCGGTTACGCACCGCCCCCACCCGACCAGGCGGCCGGCCGTGGCCCGGGCCGTCGACCAGCTCGTCGGCCAGGCGGCGGAGATCCCGGCGAAGACGCTGCTCGAACAGCTCGTCTGTCACAGCTCGACCAGTGCCCGGAGGCGCTCGAGACCGCGATGGGCAAGCGACTTCACCGTGCCGGGTCGGCACTCCAGGACCTCCGCGATCTCCGCCTCGCTCAGATCGGCGTAGTAGCGCAGGACCAAGACGGTGCGTTGGCGCACCGGGAGCAAGGCGAGGACGTCGGACAGCTCGTGCAGCTCGGGTTCGCTGGCCTCCGACAGCGCCCCGGTACGGGGCCGCAGGCCGAGCGTCAGCACCCGGCGCCGGTGATAGCTCCGGCAGCCGTTCACCACGGCGACGCGCAGGTAGGCTCGAGGCTGCTCGACTCGATCGAGCGCGAGCGCGCAGCGGACGAAGGCGTCCTGCACGATCTCCTCGGCGACAGCCACCGATCCGGTGAGCAGCGCTGCGAGCCTGACCATCGGGTCGAACCGTTCGCGGTAGAGCGCGTCGAAGTCGACCGGCCACGGCGACCCTGCCCCGGCGGCGCTCCTCCTGCCTGACATATCTGCTCCCACATCTCTGAGACGCACCACACCCCGGCACGGTTCCCGGAGTCACACCTCGTGTCTAGCATCCTGCCCATGGAGGATCCGCAGTGGCTCGCCGTGGACCACTACATCGCAGACCACCTGCTCGGAGCCGACCCTGTGCTCGACGAGGCGCTCGAGCGAGCCGAGGCCGCCGGTCTGCCGGCCATCAACGTCTCCGCCACCCAAGGCAAGCTCCTGCACCTGCTCGCCAGGGCGCACGGCAGCCGACGGGTGCTCGAGATCGGCACGCTCGGCGGCTACAGCGCTATCTGGCTGGGTCGAGCCGTCGGGCCGACCGGACAGGTCCTCACCATCGAGCTCGAACCCGCACACGCCGAGGTGGCACGGGCCAACCTCGAACGGGCCGGCTTGGCCGAAGTGGTAGAGGTGCGGGAGGGTCGGGCAGTCGATGTGCTCGCAAAGCTGGTCGACGACGGATCGGACCCCTTCGACCTGGTTTTCGTCGACGCCGACAAGCCGTCGAACCCCGAGTACTTCGCCTGGGCCATGCGCCTCACCCGACCCGGCGCGCTCATCGTGGTGGACAATGTGGTACGCCACGGGGCAATCGTCGACGAGTCGAACGACGACCCGGGGGTGCTCGGTACCCGCCGCCTCTTCGAAGCCATGGCAGCCGAACGCCGGGTGTCTGCTACCGCACTGCAGACCGTCGGGACCAAGGGCTACGACGGGCTCGCCGTGGCCCTGGTGCTCGACGAGGAGGAGGGTGGTGGGCCAGTGACCTGGCGGTAGCAGTCAGCCGAGACCGAGATCGGGCCCGCGGTCCCATCCCCGGAGAT
>JAKAQW010000021.1 GCA_021819525.1 Actinomycetes bacterium | reverse complement strand
CATCACCGGCTCCTACGGCAAGACCAGTACCAAGGGGTACGTCGGCCACCTGGTGGCCGGCGCCCGCACGGTGGTGACCAGCCCGGCCAGCTTCAACAACCGGGCCGGACTGGCCCGCACCATCAATGAGCAGCTGGTACCCGGCACCGAGGTCTTCGTGGCCGAGATGGGCACGTTCGGCCCCGGGGAGATCGCCGACTTGTGCCGGTGGGTGCCGCCCGACATCTCGGTGATCACCGCCATCGGGCCGGTCCATCTGGAGCGCTTCGGCTCCGAGGAGCGTATCGTGGCCGCCAAGTCCGAGATCCTCGTACGGGCTCCGGTGGTCGTGCTGATGGTCGACGACCCACGCCTCGCCGAGGTGGCCGACCGCTGCCAGGCCGCTGGCAAGGTGGTCTGGCGATGTGGGACACGGCGCGAGTCCGAGGTGGGGGGGACCGAGCCGTGCGGCGCCAGGGGCGCAGACGAGGCGGTGGCGGCCGAGGCGGTGGGGGGGACCGAGCCGTGCGGCGCCAGGGGCGCAGACGAGGCGGTGGCAGCCGCGGCGCGCGCTTCGGCCACGACCGGTCGTGGCGAGCGGAGGGTGGTGGCTGTCGCCGGATCCGGCGGGATGACGGTGTGGGCGGCCGGGCAGCTCGTGGCCGAGGACGTGGGGTGCAGCGCCCAACCGTCCAACGTGGCCTGCGCCGTGGCGGTGGCGCTCGAGCTCGGGGTGCCCGCCGCCGAGATCGCCGCCCGGCTGGCCGGCCTGCCGGTGGCCGCCCACCGTCTCGAGGTCACCGAGGCGGTGTCGGGGTCCGTGGTGCTCGACGACACCTATAACGCCAACCCGGCCGGGGCGGCAGCGGCGCTCGAGCGGCTGGCAGCCAGCGGAGGGTCGGGGGCTCGCCGGGTGGTCGTCACCCCTGGCATGGTCGAGCTCGGCCGACGCCAGCGAGCCGAGAACGAACGGTTCGCGGCGGCGGCTGCCGCGGTCGCAACCGACGTGGTGGTGGTGGGGCGGACGAACCGCCGAGCCCTGGTGGCCGGGGCTCGCCGAGGGCGAGCCACCGTGCACCTCGCGTCGACCAGGGCTGCAGCGGTGGCCTGGGTTCGCGGTGTGCTCGGTCCCGGCGACGTCGTTCTCTACGAGAACGATCTGCCGGACCACTACCCTTGACCCTCTCGCCGTCCAACCGCCGGTCCGGATGCCGTTGCACGCGGCCAGACGAAGCCGATCGCGCACGCAGCACGTACGCCCATGGCCCCGAGGATCTATCCGCACCGCAGAGGAGCTGCCGCCGTGAACCCAGCCGATGCCCAGGTCGCCGTCGCTTTCGGCGGACCGTCCCCCGAGCACGACGTGAGCGTGCTGACCGGTCTCCAAGCCGCGCGCGCCCTGCGCGCGAGGGGGGAGGTGACAGCCCTGTACTGGTCGAAGTCCGGGACGTGGTACCGGGTGGCGCCTGATCTCGAGGCGGAGGCGTTCGTCGCCGGTGTGCCGCGCGGAGCCGAGGAGCTGCGCCTGGGGGTAGGCGAGGGCGGAGGGTTCACGTCGGTTCCCGGCCGCCTGGGGCGTCCCCGGCCCCTGCCGGTGGATGTGGTGGTGGTCTGCTGCCACGGCGGGCCCGGCGAGGACGGCTCGCTCCAAGGAGCGCTCGACCTGGCCGGCGTGCGCTACACGGGCCCCGACGTGGCCGGTGCCGCGCTCGGCATGGACAAGCTGGCGTTCGCCGGCATCGTGGCCGCCGCCGGGCTTCCCTGCCTGGAGCGCCGGGGGCTCGAAGCAGCCACCGAGGAGGTCGGCTTCGACGGCCCCTACATCGTGAAGCCGCGGTTCGGGGGGTCGTCCATCGGCATCGACGTGGTGGCCGACCTGGTCACTGCCCGGGCTCGCCTGTCCGCCAACGTGCACCTGCGTCGGGGAGCGGTCCTCGAGCCGTACCGGCCGGAGCTGTTCGACCTGAACGTCGCGGTCCGGTCGTGGCCGGAGCTGGCCGTGTCGGCGGTGGAGCGTCCCTTGCGCAGCTCGACCGGCGGTGACATCCTCGGCTACGCCGATAAGTACGTGGGCGGCGAGGGCATGGCCAGTGCGCCGAGGCAGCTGCCTGCCGAGCTGCCAGCACAGCTCACCGCCCGCATCGTCACTCTCGCCGGTCGTATCGCCGAGCTGTGTGGTGTGCGCGGGGTGGCCCGTGTGGACTTCCTCTCCGACGGCACCGACGTCTGGGTCAACGAGATCAACACCGTGCCAGGGTCGCTCGCGCGGTACCTGTGGGTCGACCCGGTGGTGCCGTTCGAGGACCTGCTCGGGGAGATGATCGCCGAGGCGCTCGAGCGCCCGACCGCCCGCTACAGCGTGGCCGGGGCCGACGGCACGGTGTTGCGCGGAGCGGGGGCCATCGCCGCAAAGTTGGCCTGAGACGCGGCGCCGGCCGGTGCCGGCGCTACCCTTCGCACATGGGTGCTGCTCGGCGTGTCCTGGCTGACGGCGAGGAGGTGGTCTACCAGGCCCGCCCGCACTGGATGGCGCTCGGGTGGCCTCTGGTGTGGGTCGTGGTGCTGCCGATCGCCCTGGCGGCGTTGGTCGTGACGGTTCCCGCTACGCCGCTGCGGGTTGCCGAGGCCATGGGGGCAGTGACGGGCCTGATGGCGCTGTGGCTGTGTGGCAGGATCGTGCGCTGGCTGTCGAGCTCGCTCACGGTCAGCACGCTCCGGGTGATCGAGCGCGCCGGGGTGCTGTCACGACGGGTCACGGAGATCCGCCTGGAGCGGATCGCCGAGCTGTCTACCCACCAGTCGTTGCTCGCGCTGGCCCTCGGCGGTGGCCAGCTCGTCGTCGAGACCGGCGCCGCCGACCCGGCGATCCTGGACCACGTACGGCGCCCAGCTCGGGTGCAGAGCATCGTGACCGAACAGATCGCGACGCGTCACCGGTCCTCGCCGTCTGGCGCGTCCGGAGGCTGGTACGGTCCTGCGACCCCCAGAGAAGACGGCCGCGGCTTCTCCGAGGGCCAGGCGGGCTGGGGCGGCCAGTACGGATCCGAGGGCCAGGCGGGCTGGGGCGGCCAGTACGGATCCGAGGGCCAGGCGGGCCGGGGCGGCCAGCCGGGGCGCGATGGCCAGTGGGGTTGGGGTGAGCGGCGTGCCTGGGGCGGTGTGCGGGACATGGCGACACCTCCGGCGGGCACGGCCGCGGTCGGTGCTGGGGGGACGCCTGAGCTGTTCGGGGGACCCCCACCGGGTGCGAGCGTCGCCGAGCGACTGGCCACCCTGGCTGAGCTGCACCGTAGAGGCCTGGTCGACGACGCCGAGCTGACGGCCAAGCGGGCGGAGATCCTGCGCCAGCTGTGAGATCCTGCGGTCGAGACGCGAGATGGCGATGCCAGATGTCGAATTGACGTCGAGGCTTCGGCCGGTGGAGCATCCGACGGTGCTGAGCTCTCCCGCGGTCGCGCGTGACTGGGACGGGGTGGACCGAGGCGGATGCGACGTGCCTCGGAGCGTGTGATGACTGGACCGTTGACCGGAACGAGGATCGTGGAGCTGGCCGGCATCGGCCCAGGACCCTACGCCTGCATGCTGCTGGCAGATGCCGGGGCCGACGTGATCCGGGTCGACCGTCGCACGAACCGGGAGGCGTCGGCCGATGCCGGGCCGACATGGGATCTGCTGGCTCGTAGCCGGCCGTCGGTGGGCGTGGACCTGAAGCGCCCCGAGGGCTTGGCGCTGGTGCTGGAGCTCGTCGCTGGTGCCGACGCAGTCGTCGAAGGGTGGCGACCAGGAGTAGCCGAGCGTCTCGGTGTAGGGCCCGAGGCGTGCTGGGCGCGCAACGAGCGAGTCGTCTACGGCCGCATGACCGGGTGGGGACAGGACGGGCCCCTCGCCGCGCGGGCGGGGCACGACATCGACTACATCGCGCTCTCCGGCGCGCTGTGGTCGGTGGGTCGCAACGGAGAGCGTCCTGTGCCACCGCTCAACTTGGTGGGTGACTTCGGCGGTGGTGGCATGATGCTGGCCTTCGGCGTCTGCGCCGCACTGCTGGAGGCAGCCCGCTCAGGCCGTGGTCAGGTGGTCGACGCCGCCATGGTGGACGGTTCGGCTTCGCTCATGACCATGACCTATGGCCTCGTCCACGCCGGGCTGTGGCGCGACGAGCGGGGATCGAACCTCCTCGACGGTGGCGCGCCGTTCTACGACGTGTACGAGACGGCCGACGGTCGTTACATGGCCGTCGGAGCGATCGAGCCCCAGTTCTACGCCGCCCTCCTCCGGGGCCTCGACCTGGCCGACGATGACCTGCCGGCGCAGATGGACCGCTCGACGTGGCCGGTGCTGCGCGACCGTTTCGCGGCCAGGTTCGCCACCCGCACCCGGGAGCAGTGGACCGAGATCTTCGAGGGGACCGACGCCTGCGTCGCCCCGGTCCTCTCTCCGCAAGAGGCGCCGACCCATCCCCACAACGTCGCCCGCGCGACGTTCGTCGAGGTGGCAGGCGTGGTCCAGCCCGCCCCTGCGCCGCGCTTCAGCCGGACCCCCTCCGTGGTCCGGTGCCCGCCGCCGGCTCCTGGATCCGGGCACCGGGCATTGGTCTCGTGGGGCGTTCCAGCCGACCGGGTGGCCGAGCTGCGTGGGGCTGGGGTGGTGTCCTGACGGCTACCGGGAACGGCCCGGTCCAGGTCGGAACGGGACCTCCTGGGGTGGCAGGGGCACGCCTCGGGAGTACTTGCGCGGTGCCCGCTCACGGGCTGACCACCCCATCAGGGAATTCAAGAGATCTCGCGCGAGCGGTTCGCCAGAGCGGCACAAGAGGCGGAGGTCCACCACCGGCAGGTCAGGGGCGAAGGTCCACCACGGGGCAGGTGACGGTACGGGTGATCCCCTCGATCCGCTGCAGATGGCTCACCACCATGCGGCCCAGGTCGTCGACCGAGGTGGCGGCCACCCGGACGATCACGTCGTAGGGCCCGGTGACGTCCTCGGCCGAGATCACCCCGTCGATGTCGGCGATCTGGCTGGCGACGCCGGCTGCCTTGCCGACCTCGGTCTGGATGAGCACGTACGCGCTGACAGCCATGGCGTCGGCGCTCAGTCGACGTCGTTGTCGAGACGGTGGGCAAGCGCATCGAGCTGAGAAGCCAGCTCGGCTGGGAGGCGGTCCCCGAAGCGGTCGAAGTGCTCGCGGACGAGCGGCACCTCGGCCCTCCACCCTGCGGCGTCCACCCGGAGCAGCTCGGCCATGTCGTCGGCCGAGACGTCCAGCCCGGTGGTCTCGATGGCGCCTGGCGCCGGCAGGTTCCCGATCGGCGTGCCCAGGGCCTGGCCGGTGCCCGTGACGCGGTCGAAGATCCACGCCAGCACCCGGGCGTTCTCGCCGTAGCCGGGCCAGAGGAACCGGCCGTCTTCGTCACGGCGGAACCAATTGACGTAGTAGAGGCGAGGGAGCTTCTCCGGATCGGCCTTCGCACCGATGCGGAGCCAGTGGGCGAAGTAGTCCGCCATGTTGTAGCCGCAGAACGGCAGCATCGCGAAGGGGTCTCGTCGGAGGTTGCCCACCGCGCCTGCTGCAGCCGCCGTGGTCTCCGAGGCCATGATGGCCCCGAGGAAGACCCCGTGGTTCCAGTCGAACGCCTCGGTCACCAGCGGCACTACGGTGCGTCGACGCCCGCCGAAGAGCATGGCGGCGATGGGCACGCCGCGGGGATCCTCCCACTCCGGCGCGCACGCCGGGTTCTGGTCGGCGGGCACGGTGAAGCGGGCATTGGGGTGTGCCGCCGGCCCGTCGGTGCCCGGTGTCCAGTCGGTGCCACGCCAGCTGGTGAGGTGTGCCGGCGGTTCGGGGGTCATACCCTCCCACCAGATGTCGCCGTCGTCGGTGCGAGCGGTGTTGGTGAAGATGGTGTTGCGGGCCATGGTCCTCATGGCGTTGGGGTTGGTGGAGTCGTTCGTGCCAGGAGCGACGCCGAAGAAGCCGGCTTCGGGGTTGATGGCGTACAGGCGGCCGTCGTCACCGAATTTCATCCAGCAGATGTCGTCGCCGATGGTCTGCACCTTCCATCCCGGCAGGCTCGGCACCAGCATGGCGAGGTTCGTCTTCCCGCAGGCGGAGGGGAAGGCGCCCGTCACGTAGCGGACGTCACCGCTGGGAGCGGTCAGCTTCAGGATCAGCATGTGCTCGGCCAGCCAGCCGTCGTCACGCGCCATCACCGAGGCGATCCGCAAGGCGAAGCACTTCTTCCCCAGCAGGGCGTTGCCGCCATAGCCGGAGCCGTACGACCAGATCTCGCGGGTCTCGGGAAAGTGGACGATGTACTTGTTCTCGGCGTCGCACGGCCACGGCACGTCGACCTGTCCAGGCTCGAGTGGTGCACCCACGGAGTGCAGGCACGGGACGAAGTCGCCGTCTTCTCCGAGCACGCGCAGGGCCCCTTCGCCCATCCGGGTCATGATCCGCATCGAGACCGCCACATAGGCGGAGTCGGTGATCTCCACCCCGATGTGAGCGATAGGAGAGCCGAGCGGACCCATGGAGAACGGCACCACGTACATCGTCCGCCCGCGCATCGAGCCGGCGAACAGCCCCTTCAGCGTTCGGCGCATGGTGTCTGGGTCTTCCCAGTTGTTGGTGGGGCCCGCACCGGCCGCGTCCGCGCTGCAGATGAACGTCCGGTCCTCCACGCGAGCGACGTCGCCGGGGTCCGAGCAGGCCCAGTAGCTGCTGGGCCGCTTCGCCTCGTCGAGGCGGGTGAAGGTGCCGTTGTCCACCAGCAGTTGGCAGAGCCGCTCGTACTCCTCAGCGGAGCCGTCGCACCACTCGACGGTGTCGGGGGTGGTGAGGGCGGCGATCTCGTCGACCCAGGCGATCAGCTTGCGGTTCGTGGTCGGTGGCATCGGGCTGGTCTTCTCCTGACTGTCCTGACTGCGGCTCGGACCCTGCGTTCGGTGTAGAGCTTCGTAGAGCTTCGTTCCCCTGGCCACTGCACTCGACGGTGACCCCGACCGGCTGGCTGGTCGACGACCGGACCGGTCTCCCGCTCCAAGCCTAGGCCGGCTGGACGCCGTCGGCCCGACCGGCGCTGGCTGAGCGGTGCGCGAGCGACTCGCAACCCACGGCGCCAGGTCTTGGCGGCATCGCCCTCCTGCCGACGTCACGGTCATGGTAGGCATAGCGGGTGGGCGAGCCCAACTTGGTGGAGGGTGGTGCGCGTGGAGGGTGGTGAGCGTGCAGTCCTGGCCCGTCTGATGGCACGGCTGCCGGTCGCGCCCGGTGGGGCCGGGCTCGTCACAGGAAGCGACGACCTGCTCGCAGCGGAGCGCTGGGCGGGCGACGACGCCGCCGCCGTCTCCGTCGGCGGCGAGATCCTCCTGCTCACCATCGATACCGCTGTCGCCGGCGTGCATGGCGATCTCGATGTGCTGAGCGTGGCTGACCTTGGCTGGCGGGCCGTGGCCGGAGCGATCAGCGACGTGGCCGCCATGGGGGGAGAGGTGCAGCACCTCCTGGTCTCGGTGGTCGGACCTCCGGTGACCGATCTGGAAGCGCTGTACGACGGCGTGCTGGGTGCGGCGACGAGCCACGGTGCGGTGGTGGTCGGGGGCGACCTGTCCACCGGGCCGCAGGTGGTGGTGACGGTGGCCGTGACCGGGCGGATGCCGCGGCGTGCCGACGGGCGGCTGGTGAGGCCTGTTGGCCGCGACGGGGCCGGGCCGGGCGACGTGCTCCTGGTGAGCGGTCCGCTGGGAGCTTCTGGTGCAGGGCTTCGGCTCTTGCGGGCCCGCCGGTGCTCACTCGACGCTGGAGCGCACGACGACAGGGGGGATCGGGCCGAGGCGGCGGCTATGGAGGCACACCGCCGGCCCCTCGCCCGCCTGGGGCAAGGAGCCGCTGCCGCCCGCGCCGGAGCCTCGGCCATGATCGACATCTCCGACGGGTTGGGGATCGACCTCGGCCGGCTGGCCGACGCCTCGGACGTGGGCTTCCGTCTCGAAGATCTCCCCGTGGCACCGGCTGCCACCGAGGACGAAGCCGTCGGCGGCGGCGAGGACTACGAGCTGGTCATGGCCACGAGCGACCCCGACGCCCTCTACCGAAGCTTCGCCGAGGCTGGTCTGGCTCCACCGCTCCGCATCGGGACCTGCGTCGCTGACCGTGCTGAGCGGACGCTGCACGGGCGACCGCTTGGTGCCGCTGGTTGGGAGCATCCGTGGCACTGAACGCTGCCGGCCTCCCGGTGGCGGTCAGGCGTCGCCGGCTGCGCTGGGGACCACTCGGCGGGCGGGCTTGGTCACCTTGCCGGCGCGGATGCACGAGGTGCACACCGACAGCCGCCGTGGCGAACCGTCGACGACCGCTCGGACGCGCTGGATGTTCGGGTTCCAGCGGCGCTTGGTCCGTCGGTGGGAGTGGCTCAGCCGCATACCGAAAGACGGATGCTTGCCACACAGATCGCAAACGGCAGCCACGGCGCGCTCACACTCCTCGAGAAATCCGCAGGGACGGTGCCGAAGGTTAGCATCCCGGGCCATGGAAGCGTTGGCGGTGATGTCGGCGGGCGACGTGGCCGGCGCGCTCCGGGCGTTCGGCAGCGCGCTCCGGGACCATCGAGCTGCCTTGAACGCGCTCAACGTGTACCCCGTGCCCGACGGCGACACCGGGACGAACATGGCACTCACGGTGCAGGCCGTGCTGGCGGAGCTGGACGAGCGCGGAGCGGAGCCGGTCATGGCCGACGTGTGCCAGGCGGCCAGTCACGGCTCGCTCATGGGGGCACGAGGCAATTCGGGGGTGATCCTGTCGCAGCTGCTGCGCGGGCTCGCCAAGGTGCTGGGTCAGCAGGAGACGGTGACCGGTGGCCAGATGGCCCGGGCGTTGCGCTCGGCGAGCAGGGCAGCCGACGAAGCGGTGCTGCGGCCGGTGGAGGGGACGATCCTGAGCGTGGCTCGAGCCGCTGCCGAGGGAGCCGAGCGTGTGGTCGGCGCCGAGCCCTCTGGCACCGAGCCCTCTGGCACCGAGCCCTCTGGCACCGAGCCCTCTGGCACCGAGCCCTCTGGCACCGAGCCCTCTGGCACCGAGCCCTCTGGCACCGAGCCCTCTGGCACACCTGCGACTGACGACGTGACGCTGCTCACGGTGCTCCAAGCAGCCCGAGACGCGGCCGCCGAGGCCTTGGCGCGGACCCCCGAGCAGCTGCCGGTCCTGGCCCGGGCCGGGGTGGTGGACGCGGGGGGGTCGGGGTTCCTACTGTTCATCGACGCCTTCCTCCACGTCGTCGACGGCCGGACCATCCCGCCCTTGCGCCTCGCCGGCGGCGCACGACTGCCCACGGAGCTCGGGGCACAGCCTCCGGTCCCGCCTGACGCCGGTGGGGACATCGGCGGGCAAGGAGGCCCCCGCTACGAGGTGATGTACCTGCTGGAGGCGTCTGACGAGACCATCGGTGCGCTCAAGGAGGTGTGGGCAGGGTTGGGCGACTCCATCGTGGTGGTCGGTGGTGATGGCTTGTGGAACTGCCACATCCACACCGACGAGGTCGGACCGGCGATCGAGGCGGCGCTCGACGGAGGCAGGCCCCGTGACATCCGGGTCACCGACCTGCGCGAGCAGGTCGACGAGGTTCGCTGGGTGCGTGAGCACGTGGCGAGGGTCGCCGACGAACCCTCGGGAGGCCCGCCGAGGCGCACAGCGGTGGTGGCGGTGGCCAGCGGCGAAGGGATCCGCCGGATCTTCCGATCGCTCGGTGTGCGCCAGTTCGTCTCCGGCGGCCAGTCCCTGAACCCGTCGACCGCCCAGATCCTCGAGGCTCTGGCGGAGGTCGAGGCACCCGAGGTGGTGCTGCTGCCGAACAACGACAACATCCACCCTGTAGCCCGCCAAGTCTGCGAGCTGGCTGATCGTCCGGTGCACGTCGTCCCGACCGGCAGCATCGTGGAGGGCTTCGCCGCCCTCTTGGAGTACGACCCCGAGGCGAGCGCGGCGGACAACGCGTCGTCCATGGCGGCCTCGGCCCGGCAGGTGGTGGCCGGCGAGGTGGTGCAGGCGGTCCGCGACGCCGAGGGGCCTGACGGCCCGGTGCGCACCGGGGACTGGCTGGGGCTGTCGAGCCACGGGATCGAGGTGGTAGGCGACTCGGTGGTCTCCGCCACCACCTCGCTGGTGGACAAGCTGCTCGGCGACGACCACGAGCTGGTCACCTTGATCGAAGGGGAGGGCGCCGGAGCCGGCGACACCCGCAGGGTGACCGAGTGGCTCGCGGAGCGCTACCCCGACGTCGCCGTGGAGGTGCACCACGGCGGCCAGCCTCTCTACCCCTACCTGCTCAGCATCGAGTGAGCTCGGGGCGCTGCTCGGGTCACGCTCGGGACGGCACGAGCACCTCGGACGTGGCGGGTGCCCGAAGCGCCGGTCGGCGGCTGCGACAGTTGGCCGGCATCGACGTCGGCGTGCTGCACGGGGTCGGCCCTGCCCGGCGACGGGCGCTGGGCGCTTTGGGTATCGACACGGTGCTCGACCTGCTCACCTACTATCCCTACCGGTACCTCGACCAGACTCGCCAGGTGGCCGTGGCCGACCTGGCGGTGGGTGAGGCAGCCTGGGTGATCGGCGAGGTGTCGACAGTGCATCTGGTCGGCGCCGGCCGGGGAGCAGGACGCGGCTCGAGCAGGCTCCGCAGCCGGGTCGAGGTGATCGTGGACGACGGGACGGGGACACTTCGGGTGACCTTCTTCAACCAGCCGTACCGAGCCAAGCAGCTCCCGGTGGGCACCCGAGCGCTGTTCTTCGGGCGGCTCCAGCTGTTCCGAGGTCAGCGCCAATTCACCAACCCGGACGTCGACCTGATCGGCGCTCGGGCCGGTCGGGTGGTGGCGTTGTACCCGACTTCGGGGCAGGCATCGATCGCGAGCTGGCAGATCGCCGACCTGGTGGCCGAAGCCTTGGACCGGGCCGGCCGGTTCGCCGATCCGTTGCCCGGAGCATGGAGACAGCGTCTGGGCCTCATGGACCGGACCTCTGCTCTGCGGGCCATCCACCAGCCGGCGACGCTGGACGCCTGGCCGGCGGCCAGGCAGCGGCTCGCCTTCGACGAGCTGCTCCGTCTGCAGCTCGACGTGTTGCAACGCCGCTACGACGCCGAGCGCCTGGGGCAGGCCATAGCCCACCCGTTGCCACCGGGGACGGGAGGTGGCGATCTGGTAGGTCGGTTCGTCTCGGGCCTCCCGTTCCTTCTCACCGGCGCGCAGCGGCGAGCGATCGACGAGATACGCCGGGACATGGCAGCGCCGAGGCCGATGCAGCGCCTGCTGCAAGGGGACGTCGGCTCGGGAAAGACGGTGGTGGCAGTCGCGACGTTGTTGACGGCGGTCCAGGGTGGGTTCCAAGGTGCGCTGATGGCTCCCACCGAGGTGCTGGCCGAGCAGCACTTCTTGGGGTTGCGGACCATGGTGGAGCCGTTGGAGAAGGACGGTCCTCGAGCGCTCGGCGCTCGGAGAGCGCTTCGGGTCGCGCTGCTGACCGGGCGGGTGCCTGCCGCAGCACGCCGGCGGACCGTCGACGCCTTGGCGCGCCGAGAGGTGGACATCGTGGTGGGGACCCATGCGCTTTTGACCGAGGACGTCCGCTTCGCCTCCCTCGGGGCAGTGGTCATCGACGAGCAGCACCGCTTCGGGGTCGAGCAGCGCGCACTCCTGCGCGAGCGAGCGGGCAGCCACGGAGGGCCGACACCGGATCTCCTGGTGATGACGGCGACGCCGATCCCTCGGACGGCGGCCATGGTCCTCCTCGGCGACCTCGACGTCACCGAGCTCACCGAGCTGCCCGCGGGGCGGGCACCGGTCACCACGGCGTTGGCACGCAGCGAGGTCGAGCGGGAGCAGGCGTGGGCGAAAGTGCGCAGCGAGGTGGCCGCCGGGCACCGCGCGTACGTGGTTTGCCCGCTGGTGGAGGCCTCGGCGCGCACCGAGGCGGCCGCCGCCACCGACGAGCGGGAGCGTCTGGCCGACGAGGAGCTGGCCGGCCTGTCGCTGGGCCTCCTCCACGGGCAGATGTCGCCGGCGAGCAAAGAGCTGGCCATGGCCAGGTTCCGTAGCGGTGAGACCCCGGTGCTCGTAGCCACGACGGTCATCGAGGTCGGGGTCGACGTGCCCGAAGCCACGGTCATGGTCGTCGAGGACGCCGCGCGCTTCGGGATGGCGCAGCTGCACCAGCTGCGCGGCCGCGTCGGGCGTGCCGAACTGGCGTCATGGTGCTTCTTGCTGCACGGGCCAGGGCTCGATACCGGCTCGGGCGCTGGTCGTGCTGGTGCTGGTGCTGGTGCTGGTGCTGGTGCTGGTGCTGGCTCGGGTGGTGGTGGTGCAGGGGCTCCTGCGGCGCCAGAGGACGGCGCTCCAGGCGGTGCCGGGGCATGTGCGAGCGGCCTCGAGGTCAGAGGCGCGGACGACGCCGAGCGGCGATTGGAGGCCGTCGCCGCCACGAGCGACGGTTTCGCACTGGCCGAGGTGGACCTCGAGCTCCGAGGGGAAGGCACGCTCTTCGGGACGCGCCAGCAGGGCAGGAACGACCTGAAGCTGGCGACGCTGCGGCGCCGGGACCATGCGCTCGTCCGCCGGGCCCGCCAGGTGGCGTCGGCCCTCCTCGAGGACGATCCACGTCTGGAGCGGGCACCGCTCCTGGCCGACGAGCTCGACCTGCTGTTGCGAGGGACGGTGGCTGAATTCCCGGCCAAGCGCTGAACGGCGACTAGCCTGGTCCTGGTGCGTGTCATCGGTGGGGTCCATCGGGGCCGGAACCTGCGGGCGCCCTGCGGGCGCCAGACCCGGCCGACCTCGGATCGGGTCCGGGAAGCGATCTTCGACATGCTCGGGAGCATCCTCGGGCCCGACGGGATGCGTGGGCGCACGGTGGTGGACCTGTTCGCCGGCTCCGGGGCGCTCGGCATCGAAGCGTTGTCGCGTGGAGCGAGCCAGGTGACGTTCGTCGAGCGAGATCCGAAAGCGCTGTCCGCCGTCCGGGCGAACCTGGGAGCCATCGGCATCGACGAGGCCAGGACCGCTGTGCACCGCGGCGACGTGGCGACGTGGCTGGCCGGAGCCGGACGGCTCACCAGGTTCGACGTCGCGCTGTGCGACCCGCCGTACACCAGCGACTGCTGGCCCGAGCTGTGGACCGGCCTGCGGGCTTCGCTGGTGGTGGCCGAGAGCAGCGAGGAGCTGGTGGTCCCCGAGCCGTGGCGTGTCCACCGGCGCAAGCGCTACGGCGGTACGCTCGTCACCGTGGTCACCAGCGGCGTGACGGCCGAGGCCGTGGCTGACGGTGGCGGGCGGACCGGCGCCGTGGCCATGGCGCGAGGCATGGAGAGAGGTGTGAGGTGAGCGTCGCACTGTTCCCGGGATCGTTCGACCCCTTCCACAACGGCCACTTGGAGGTTGTGGAACGAGCGGCTCGCCTCTTCGACGAGGTGGTGGTGGCCGCCCTGCGCAATCCAGGCAAGGCGGAGCCGCTGTTCAGCTTGGCCGAACGCGAGGAGATGCTGCGAGAGTCCGTGGTCCACCTGCCGAACGTGCGGATCGTGTCGGTGGCCACCTTGGTGGTGAACGTGGCACGCGATGTCGGAGCCACCGCGATCGTGAAGGGGCTTCGGGCAGTGTCGGACTTCGAGAACGAGCTGCAGATGGCGCAGATGAACCGGCACCTCGCAGGGGTAGAGACCCTGTTCATCCCCACCAGCTCCGACTACTCGTTCATCGCCTCCAAGCTGCTGCGCGAGGTGGCTCGCTACGGGGGGAACGTGTCGTCGTTCGTCCCCAAAGCGGTGCTGGCCCGGCTCGATCGGCGGTTCGACACGTGAGCGAGGTGCCGGCGGCCCCCGAGGATCCCTTCGCCCAGGATCCGTTCACCGCCGAGCTGTTCGGGCCCGCTCCGGGATCCGACCCCTTCGCAGACGGCGCGGTGGAAGGTGCCATGGACGGTGGTGCACGGCCAGGCATGGCGCCGTTGGCATGGTCCGGTGGCGCGGCGCTCGACATGGGGGTGGAGGACCTGCTGCGCCAGGCCGCGGAGATGGTCGCGTCGGCCCGCCGGGCACCGCTCTCCGCGTCGGTCCTGGTCGCTCGCGACGACCTTCTGGAGCTGCTGCAGCGGGCGCTCGACGTGCTGCCGGACGAGCTGCGCCAAGCTCGGTGGCTGCTGCGCGAGCGCGACGAGTTCCTGGCACAACGCCAACGCGAGGCCGATGCCCTCTTGGAGGAGGTGCGAGCCCAGGCACAGCGCATGGTGCAGCGCACCGAGATCGTCCGCTATGCGAACCAGGCGGCCGAGCGGGTGGTGGAGGACGCCCGTGACGAGGCTCGCCGGCTCCGCCACGAAGCCGAGGAGTTCTGTGACAAGAAGCTGGCCGCGTTCGAGATCGTGCTGGAGCGCACTGCCAAGACGGTGCGAGCCGGCCGCGAGCGATTGGCAGCGCCGGCAGCGACCGCGTCAGGGCCAGGAGCCGGGTCGGACGCCGGCGCCGGCTCCTACGAAGGCCATGGACCGGAGGACCGGCCAGCGCCGCCGCACCCGGGAGGCGCGAGATGGAGCCGCTCGGGGCGCTCGCCGGCGACAAGCCGTGACGACGGCTGGCCACCGGCACCGGCCGAGGCGGTCGATCCGCTGTTCGACCAGGACACTCGGTGACGCCGGTGAGCTGCTTCGTCGTCGACGTCGGTCATCTGCGACGCAGCCCAGGCCTGCAGTGGCACCGGACGTGGCGCGAGCCCATGGCGGATCTGGTCGTGACCGGCAGTGCCGTGCCTGCTGGGCAGCCAGTAGAGCTCGACGTCGTGCTCGAGTCCGTGCTCGGCGGGGTACGCGCCCTGGGGGTCGTCCGCTTTGGCTGGGCAGGAGCTTGTCGTCGATGCCTCCGGCCGGCGGCCGGATCCGTCGAGGTCGCCGTGGCCGAGATGTTCACGCCAGGCTCCGACGGCGAGGACACCTATCCGCTGGTGGGCGACCTGGTCGACTTGGAGCCGCTGGTACGAGACGCCGTGCTGCTGGAGCTGCCGCCAGCCCCGCTGTGCCATCCGGGGTGCCGTGGCCTGTGCCCCGCCTGCGGCACTGACCGGAACGTCGCGACGTGCCGCTGCGGCCCGGCGCTCGACGGTCGATGGGCGGCTCTGGACCAGCTCTACCCGGCGCCAGCCCGCCGCGCGCCGCGGGCGGTGTCCGGCGAGGACCTCCGGAGCAGCTATCGTGCAGCGGGCCCCACAACGAGGTGAGCGACGATGGCCGTCCCGAAGAAGAAGACCTCCAAGGCAAAGAGCAGGAGCCGGCGTGCGAGCAACTGGGTGTTGCGCGAGCCGGCGCGTAGCGTCTGCCCCCAGTGCCACCAGGCGAAGGTGCCCCACGTGGTGTGCCCGACCTGCGGCTGGTACAAGGGGCGCCACGCCGTCCTCGTCGACGACTGACGGTGGCCGCCGGAGACGGCATCGGGAGCGCCGAGCACCTCGCCGGGCGGCGCCTCCCGGTCGTGGTCGATGCCATGGGTGGCGACCGTGCTCCTCGAGAGATCGTGGCCGGAGCGCGCCGGGCAGCCGACGAGCTGGGTGTGGAGGTGACGCTGGTCGGTCCGCCCGACCAGGTTGGCGACACCGAGGGACTGGCTCTGTGGCCGTGTGCCGAGGTGATCGACATGCACGAGGATCCCGGTCGCGCGGTGCGAACCAAGAAGGACTCCTCGTTGGTGCGAGCAGCCGAGGCGGTGCGCGACGGGCGGGCCTGCGCCATGGTGAGCGCAGGGAACACAGGGGCCACCATGGCCAGCGCTCTGCTGCGCATGGGACGGGTCCGGGGTATCGCCCGCCCGGCCATCGCGACGCCGATCCCCCGTCCGGGTGTGGCGCCGAGCCTGCTGTTGGACTCGGGGGCGAACGCGGTGTGCACACCGGCCATGCTGGTGCAATTCGCCCGGATGGGAGCGGCTTGCGCCACGGCCCGCTACGGGACCGAGCACCCCTCGGTGGCCCTGCTCTCCATCGGCGAGGAGCCAGGTAAAGGCACACCGCTCGTGAAAGAGACCGCCGAGCTGCTGGCGGACGTGCCAGGCCTGCGCTTCCTCGGCAACGTGGAAGGCCGGGATCTCCTCGGCGGCCCCGCAGATGTCGTGGTGACCGACGGGTTCACCGGCAACGTGGTGCTCAAGGCGCTCGAAGGATCGCTGCGCTTCATGCTCGATGCGGTGCTCGGCGTCTTCGCCACCGACGAGGCCACCCGCCGAGCCGGTGACGTGCTGCTGCCGTTCCTGGCTCCCCTGGCCGCCGAGCTCGACCCGGACAACACCGGGGGGGCGGTCCTCCTGGGCGTGGACGGCGTGTGCGTCATCAGCCACGGATCCTCCTCGGCGCAGGCCATCGTGTCGGCAGTGCGAGTGGCGCTCGACGCGGTCGACAGCGGTCTCGTGAGCCGCGTCCGCGAGCTGGCAGCGACAGACCGCTGATCTGCGGGGCGGGGTGTTGGCAGCGGCCGGCCGGCCAGGGCTCGCCGGGCCGGTTCGCTGCGGGGCGGGGGCGCTGGGAGCGCACTAGCATGGGGGCGGATCGCCCGGCGCTCGAGGTGAGCCGGTCGGCGTCGAGGCGACCGAGGTGACGACAGGAGACGACGTGCCTGCAGAGACCCATGTCGAACACGCGCCGCTGGACCGCAACGGCGTCTTCGAGCTGGTGCGCGACCAGTTGGCCGACATCTTGGAGATCGAGCCGGGCGCGATCTCCGAGTCGTCGTCGTTCGCCGAGGATCTCGGTGCGGACTCGCTGGCGCTCATCGAGCTGGTGGAAGCGCTCGAGGAAGAGCTCGGCGAGCGCAGCGTCGGCTTCCGCATCGACGACGAGGATCTCGAGGAGCTCCGGACCGTCCGTGATGCCGTCGACTACGTCGTGGCGAAGCTGGGCCCGAGCTGAGGGGTAGCGTTCTTCTTTCGATATGGGGCGTGCCCGTCCAGCCTCCGGCGAACCGGTGGACGAGGAACCGAGCCTGGCTTCGGCCTCGTTGCTCGGCGGCGTGCGGCCCATGTCGACCAGGGCCGCACCAGGGCTCCTCGAGCTCTCTGCGCGCCTCGGTCACCAGTTCGTCGATCCCTCGCTGCTCGCCCAGGCGCTTTCTCATAGGTCGTGGTGCGCGGAGGCCGGCGGCGCGGCGTCCAACGAGCGCCTCGAGTACCTCGGTGACGCAGTCCTGGGCCTCGTGGTGGCCGACCACTGCTTTCGCTGCTACCCGGAGCTGCCCGAAGGCGGGTTGGCCAAGGTGCGGGCGGCGGTGGTGAACACAGCGGTGCTCGCGGAGATCGGTGCCGAGATGGATCTGGGGCGCTTCTTGCTCCTCGGGCGCGGCGAGCGCGCCTCAGGGGGGCGTCACAAGCCGTCGATCCTGGCGAACACGGTGGAGGCCCTCATCGGCGCGGTGTACATCGACGGCGGGTGGCAGGCAGCACGACCGTTGGTGCTGCGTCTGCTCGACGACCGGATCGCCGATGCCGCGGCAGGGCCCGGCGCCGACGACTTCAAGACCCGTCTCCAGGAAGTGGTTGTGCACCACGCCGGCGAGCCACCCCGCTACGAGGTGCACGGTAGCGGGCCGGACCACGCCCGCCGCTACACCGCTACCGTCCGGGTCGCCGGGACTGCCATGGGCCGAGGTGAGGGGCGCTCCAAGAAGGACGCGGAGCAGGCCGCCGCTCGGGTGGCATGGGACCAGCTGATGCCGCGGCTGGGCAGCACCGAGGGCACGATCGACGTCGGCGGGGGGGCTTCGGTCATGGTGGACGGCTCTGGCGCCGATCGCCGCTCGGACGGCGGCATCGAGGTCGGTGGGGGCTCGGGCGCCACGATCGACGTCGGCGGGGGGGACCGTGCCTGAGCTCCCCGAGGTCGAGACCATCCGGCGCGATCTCGACAAGGAGATCGTCGGGCGGAAGGTGAAGTCGGTCGAGGTCTTCGGCGCCCGATCGGTGCGTCGGCACCCGGATCCGGCCGAGCTGGTGGCACGGGTGCAAGGTCGCAAGGTGACCGGGGTGCGACGGACCGGCAAGTACCTGGTGCTCGACCTCGACAGTGCCGACGTGCTCGTCGTCCATCTCGGGATGAGCGGCCAGCTCCTGCACGTGCGCTCGGCGAAGGAGCCGCTGCCGCGCCACTGCCATGTCGTGGTGACCTTCGTCACCGGCGGCCAGCTCCGCTTCGTCGACCCGAGGACGTTCGGCGAGCTCTTCGTAGCCGGCGGCGGCTCGCTGGCCGAGGAGGTGCCCGAGCTGGCGCACTTGGGGTTCGACCCGATCCTCGACGTCATGAGCTGGGCTGCGTTCGGGCAGCTGCTGGCCGGGCGGCACACGGCGCTGAAGGTGTTGCTCACCGACCAGCGCTTCGTCGCCGGCATCGGCAACATCTACGCGGACGAGATCCTCTTCGCCGCAGGGCTGCGCTACGACCGACCGGCGGACTCGCTGTCTCCGCAAGAGGTGCGCCGGTTGTACCGGTCCATGGTGGAGACGCTGTCGGACGCGGTGAAGCACCGCGGCTCGTCGCTGGCCGACGAGCAGTACCGCGACTTGTACGGGGAGGTGGGGGATTTCCAAGGTCAGCACCAGGTCTACGAGCGGGCGGGGCAGGCTTGCCGGCGTTGCCGGCACACCATCAGCCGGGCCAAGGTGAACGGCCGTTCGACGTTCTTCTGCGAGCGCTGCCAGGTCTGAGCTCGCAGCACGCGGGCCGCACGGGCGAGAGCTGCCTCAGTGAGCGCAGGCGCCCGCCCCTGAGCTCGCAGCGCGCGGGCCGTACTTTTGGCCTGGAGGGAGCAGTGAGTAGCCCTGGCCCACGGCCCGCCTCGCACGCCGGCGGATAGGGTGGCGCCCGGTGTACCTGAAGGCACTCACCATCAAAGGGTTCAAGTCGTTCGCCGACACAGCCACCTTGCACTTCGAGCCGGGGGTCACGGTGGTCGTCGGCCCCAACGGCAGCGGCAAGTCCAACGTGGTCGACGCGGTGGCCTGGGTGCTCGGCGCCCAGGGACCTCGGACGATGCGGTCGTCGAAGATGGAGGATGTCATCTTTGCCGGTTCGGCCGACCGCCCGGCGCTCGGTCGGGCAGAGGTGTCGCTGACCCTCGAGGACGGGGCCGGGCGCCTACCGGGTGGCCTGGCGGAGATCACCATCACCCGCACCTTGTTCCGCTCCGGCGACAGCGAGTACGCGCTCAACGGACAGCCTTGCCGGCTGCTCGACGTCCAAGAGCTGCTGTCGGACTCGGGTGTGGGGCGCCAGCAGCATGTCATCGTCAGCCAAGGCCAGCTCGACCAGATCCTCCAAGCCAGGCCCGAGGACCGCCGGTCGGTGATCGAGGAGGCGGCAGGGGTGCTGAAGCATCGCCGCCGCCGGGAGCGGGCCGAGCGTCGCCTCGCTGCCACCGAGGAGAACCTGGAGCGCCTCGGCGATCTGGTGCGCGAGGTGAAGCGTCAGATCCGCCCCCTCGAGCGACAGGCGGTCGCAGCCCGCTCCCACGCGGGGCTCAGCGAGGAGCTACGGGGCCTGCGCCTGTTCTTGGTGGGAAGCGAGCTGGCCCGATCGGCGGACCGGGCTCGCCGTGTGGACAGCGAGCGAGCCGCGCTGCGCCGGCGCGAGCTCGATGCCCGCGATCTGCTGGGTGCCATCGAGACCGAGCTCGAGCTCGCTACCGCGGACTTGTCCTCGAACCGGCGCGACGACCTGGCCGCTGTGTTGGCCCGGGCCCAGGGTCTCGGAGAACGTTGCCGTGGGCTCGGAGGTGTCCTGGCCGAACGGCGCCGTTCGCTCGAGCGGGATCTCGAGCAGGCGGCCGACACCGACGTGGTGTCCACCTTGGAGGCCGAAGCGGCCCGCCTCGCGGCAGATCTTCGAGCGGCGGAGACCGAAGCCGAGGCGCTGGAGCCCCAGGCGCACGAGCTCACAGCGGCAGAGGCGGCGTTGGTCGACCAGGCTGCGTCTGCGGCGACCGAAGTCCAGGACACCGAGCAGTTACGAGCGGCGCAGCAAGCCTTCACGGCGGCCAGCAGCCAGCTGCAGCCGCTGCAGGCCGGCATCGCCCGTGATCGGACGGCCCTCGGCCGGATGGACGAGCGTCTGGCTTTCACCGCGGCTCGCCGTCAAGGCCTGCTCGACGAGCGCGAGCAGGTGGTGTCAGAGCTCGACGACCTCTTGGGTCGGCTTCCCGTCCTCGAGCACCAGGCGGCGGTGGCGAAGTCCGAGGCGGCGGCCGCGGCGATGGCTGCCGGTGAGGCAGAGACGGCAGCCCGCCAGCTCGAGCGTGAGCGACATCGCCACGAGGCACGCGCCGAAGCGCTGGCCAGCGCGGTCGCCGAGGTGCGCGGTGCCGCCGGGTTGCACGCCCTGGGCAGCCTGGACGGGGTGCTCGGGTTGCTCGGGGACGCCGTGGACGTCGACGCCGGGTGGCGGTTGGCCTTCGAGGCAGCCGCGGGGGCTTCGCTGGCTGCTTTGGTCGTGGAGGGAGCACCCGCCGCGCGCCGCGTCCTCGAGCAGATGGAAGAAGAAGGTGTCGCTGGCACGGTGGTGCTCCCGGCGCCAGCTCCAGGTGGTCATGGCCCCGAGGAGGCGGCGGCGTTCGAGAGCGGCTCGGGAGGCTCGAGCTCGAGTGTCGGCTCGAGCTGTGCCGGCAGCGCAGTGGAGCAGGTCCGCCGGCACGTCCGCGGCCGCTCGGCTGCTGTGGAGCGGCTCTTGGACCGGTTGGTGGGATCCTCCCTGGCCGTCGACGGGACCTGGGAAGTGGCCGTCGACGTGGCGCTGGCCGCACCGGGCACCGTGGTGGTGACCCGAGCAGGAGCCCGCTTCGCTCCGAACGGCTGGCGGCTGGCGGCAGCCGACACCGTGGCCACCCAGGTGGCAGCCGACGAGGCGGCGGCCGCGGCGGCTCGAGTCGCCAAGGTTGCGGAGGAAGCGGCCGCCGAGCGCCGCAAGACCCGGGTGGGAGCTGACGAGCTCGGCGAGGCGGCCAGGCGCGCCTCGCTGGCAGCAGAGCGGGCGAAGGACCGTCGGCACACCCTCGAGGCGGCTGCCCAACGAGTCGAGCGGCAGCTGGCCGTGGTAGACGAGGAGATCGCCGAGGCCCGTCGGCACCGGAGCGAAGCAGCCGACCGCTTGGCTCGCGACGAGGCGCGCGCAGGTGAGCTCGAGGCTCGGCTGCCGGAGCTGCAGCTGGCGGCGGAGCGGGCGAGCGAGCGACTGCGCACGGCTGACGCTGCCCGGCGCCGGCTCGAGCAGCAGCGCGCCGCGCTGGCCGACGCGCGCCGTGAGCTCGACGTGCGGGTGGCCGGGTTGGGCGAGCGCCGAGCGGTGCTCACCGACCGGTTGGCCGACGTGGAGCGCCGCCTGGCCGGGCACGTCGCCGAACGCGAACGGGCAGCCATGCGCCGCCGGCGTCTCGAGGCGGAGGTTGGCGTGGTGGATCGCCTGGGAGCGATCGTCGACCGGCACGCGGGGCGGCTGGCGGAGCTGACGGAGCGGCTCCAGGGCCAGCGGGACCGGCAGCTCGCCGAGCTACGCCAGGGCGGTGCTCGCATCGAGGAGCTGCGCGCCAAGCGGGCTTCGGCGGAACAGCAGCTGTCGACGCTGCGAGACCAGGCACAGCGCCTCGAGCTGGAGCTGGCCGAGACCCAGGTGCGACGCCAAGGTGCCGTGGAGTCCCTCCAGCGCGAGCTTGGTTGCAGCGAGGCGGAAGCCATGGCCGCGTCGTGCCCAGCGCTCCCCGAGGGCACCGACCCCGCGAAGCGGGCGGCGGTCATCGAAGCCCAATTGGCCAAGATGGGGCCGGTCAATCCGCTGGCGCTCGAAGAGCTCGCAGCGCTCGAGGAGCGCTACGGACAGCTCGATGCCCAGGTGGAGGACGTCCGGGCGGCCCGCCGCGAGCTGCAGCAGGTCATCCGCACCGTGGACGACGAGGTGGTCCGGGTGTTCGACGAGGCGTTCGCCGATGTCAACGAGCATTTCCAGAGCCTGGTCGCCACCTTGTTCCCTGGCGGGACCGGCCGGTTGTCGCTGACCGAGCCCGAGGACCTGTTGCACACCGGCGTCGAAGTGGAAGCACGGCCTGCCGGGAAGAACGTCCGCAAGCTCACCTTGCTGTCGGGAGGGGAGCGCTCGCTGGTGGCCATGGCCTTCCTCTTCGCCGTGTTCCGCAGCCGGCCCTCGCCGTTCTACCTGATGGACGAGGTCGAGGCCGCCCTCGACGACGTCAACCTGCATCGCTTCCTCGGTCTGGTCCACGAGTTCCGAGGTGAGGCCCAGCTCGTCATCGTCAGCCACCAGAAGCGGACCATGGAGTCGGCCGATGCGCTGTACGGGGTCACCATGCAAGCCGGCGGCTCGTCCAAGGTGGTCAGCCAGAAGGTCCGTCGTGACCTGGACGGCGCCGCCGAGGGTGAGGTGGACGGCGCCGCCGAGGGTGAGGTGGAAGGCGCCGCCGACGGCGAAGCGGGCAGCGGGTTCGGCGGTGGAGCGGACGGCTCCGCCGGCGGTGAAGTCGGGGAAGGCTTCGGCGGCGAAGCGGGCAGCGGGTTCGGCGGTGGAGCAGGGGGCGGCTTCGGCCGTCATGCGGACGGCGGCTTCGGCCGTGAAGTGAGCGGCGGCTTCGGCGGTGCGGTCGACGGCGCGCGTGGCTCGTCGTTGCCAGCCCGGCCGGTCGACGACGAGGCCCGGTCCGACGCCCGCGGGCAGACCCGCTCGATAGGCTGACCGGTCCATGCTGGTGCTGCTCGTCGTCGTCGCGGTCGCTGTCGTCGTCGTCGCCGTGGGTCTCGTGGCCTGGCGCCTGCTCCGCCGCGCTCCGGTGGTGGGGGAGGCGGCGGCGCCCCCGGTCGCGCCGGCGCCGACTGAACCGTCCACCGAGCCGACGGCCCCCGGAGCACCTCGTGCGCCGCCGCCGGGTACCGATGTCGACCCAGGTGCTGTCTCTGGAACCGGCCCAGATCCCGTGGTCGAGGCCGGTCCAGCTCCTGGTGGCCCGACGGGGCGCGGGCCGGGCACAGGGCCGCCAGATGTCACGGTGCCCGGCGAGGCTCCTGCTGCCGACGAGCTTGCTGTCGAGCCGGTCGTCGCAGAGCCGCCGCGCCTGCGTGACCGGATGGGCCGGACCCGTGACCGGCTGTCGGGCTACTTCCGTGGGCTCGCCGCGCAGCGGGCCATCGACGAAGAGACGTGGGAGTCGCTCGAAGCAGCGCTGCTCGGTGCCGACGTCGGCGTGCGCACCACCACAGCGTTGCTCGACGGCCTGCGATCCAAGGTGGCGTCAGGTCAGCTGCGCGACGCAGGCAGCGTGCTTCGAGCTCTTCGCGACGAGCTGGCAGGCTCCTTGCGCGGCGCCGGTGACCCAGAGCTGCACCTGGAGCCCGGCGCCACCAACGTCTGGCTGTTCGTCGGGGTCAACGGGGTGGGGAAGACCACGACGATCGGCAAGCTGGCCCGGCGCCAGGTCGACGCCGGCTGCTCGGTGCTCCTGGCGGCGGGCGACACCTTCCGGGCTGCTGCCGCCGAGCAGCTCGCCTTGTGGGCGGCACGAGCCGAGGTGGAGATCGTCCGGGGCGCGGAGGGCGGTGACCCGAGCGCGGTGGTGTTCGACGCTGTCCAGCGGGCGGCGGCGCGCGGCAACGACCTGGTCCTCGCCGACACCGCTGGCCGGTTGCACACCAAGGTGAACCTGGTCGAAGAGCTCAAGAAGATCCGCCGGGTAGCGGAGCGGCCACCGGGCACGGTGACCGAGGTGCTGCTGGTGCTCGACGCCACGACCGGGCAGAACGGCTTGGTCCAGGCCCGCCAGTTCCTCGACGCGGTGGGCGTGACCGGGGTCGTGCTCACCAAGCTCGACGGGACCGCCAAGGGCGGCATCGTGGTGGCCATCCAGCGTGAGCTGGGGCTTCCGGTCAAGCTGGTCGGCATCGGAGAAGGTCCCGACGACCTGGTCCCCTTCGACGCGGAGCAGTTCGTGGCCGCGTTGTTCGACGAGGAGCGCACCACCAGCTGACCTGGCAGCGACGCAGGGTGAAGCTCCGGTAGCCTACGAGCGCCATGTTCGAATCGCTCTCCGACCGCCTCGAAGGGATCTTCGGCCGGCTGCGCAGCCGGGGTCGGCTGTCACCGGCCGATGTAGATGCCGCCTTGGCGGAGATCCGCTCGGCGCTGCTCGAAGCCGACGTCAATCTGGCGGTCGTGCGGTCGATGATCGACGGGGTGCGAGCCGACTTGGTCGGCGAAGCCATGTCTCGCAGCCTGAGCCCCGGCCAGCAGGTGGTGAAAGCGGTCCACCAACAGCTCATCCGGGTGCTCGGCGGGGAGCCGCTGCGGATCGTGCACGCCTCCGCGCCACCGACGGTGGTGTTGCTGGCTGGACTGCAAGGGTCGGGCAAGACGACGACGGCAGCCAAGCTGGCTCGCTGGTTCCGCCAGCAGGGGCGCCAGCCCCTCCTGGTCGGCGTCGACCTGCAGCGGCCAGCTGCAGTGGAGCAGCTGCGGGTGCTCGGCAGCCAAGCCGAGGTGCCGGTGTTCAGCGAGCCCACCGATCCGGTATCGGTGGCCAGCAGGGCACGCGGCGAAGCGCAGCGCCTGGGCCGCGACGTGGTCATCGTCGACACCGCCGGGCGCCTCGCCGTCGACGCCGCGCTCATGGAGGAGGTCCGCCAGGTCTCCGCGGTCCTGCGCCCGGACTACACCTTGCTTGTCGTCGACGCCATGACGGGCCAGGACGCGGTGACGACGGCCGAGTCGTTCCATGCCACCTTGGATCTCGACGGAGTCGTGCTCACCAAGCTCGACGGTGACGCCCGCGGGGGAGCCGCGCTGAGTGTCAAGGAGGTCGTCGGGCGGCCGATCGCGTTCGCCTCGACCGGTGAGCGGTTGGCTGACTTCGACCTGTTCCACCCTGACCGGATGGCGAACCGGATCCTGGGGATGGGTGACGTGCTCACCCTCATCGAGCAGGCCGAACGTGAGTTCGACCACGACATCGCCACCGAGGGCGCCTCACGGCTGCTCGAAGGCCAGTTCACCTTGGAAGACTTCCTGGCGCAGCTCCAGCAGGTGAAGAAGCTGGGCTCGATCAGTGGGTTGCTGTCCCTTCTCCCAGGGGTGCCCAAAGAGCTGAAGGAGGCGAACGCCGCCATCGACGACCGTGACGTGGCCCGGGTGGAAGCCATCATCCGCTCGATGACACCCACCGAGCGGGCAGATCCCGCCACGGTCGACGGATCGCGCCGCCTGCGGATCGCCCGGGGCAGCGGGACCACCACGCAGGACGTGAACCAGCTCCTCAGGCAGTTCCGCGATACCCAGCAGCTCATGCGCTCCCCTGGCATGCTCGGTGGCATGCTCGGTGGGGCCCGCGGCGGGCGGGCAGCGCGTGCCCTGGCACAGATGACCGGTGGACCTGATGCGGCCGGCCTCGACCTCGGAGAAGGGTTCGATCTCGGTGGCGGGTTGGCGGGCGCGGGTGGGCTGTCAGGGGTCGGTGGCCTCGGACGTCCAGGAGCCACGGCTCGGCCACCGGGGGCTGCCTCGACTGGGCGGGCTACCGGGAAAGGTGGCAGCCGGAAGAAGAAGAAGGGCGGCCGGACGACCCCCAAGCGGGGACGCTGACCACCCGGCGCCGGGATGCTGCAGGAGCGCGCGGGCTCGGTGGGCCCCGCCGTGGCTGCCGCCGGCACGGCCATGAGCTGGCTGGCTGGCCAAGGCGCCGCGAAGCAGGCAGACTGGTGGGTCCGTGCACGCGCTCTGGGAGCGCACGAGGAAGGATGGGACGTCGACCGTGGCCGTGAAGCTCCGCCTGATGCGGATGGGCAAGAAGAAGCAGCCGACCTACCGGGTGGTGGCTGCCGACAGCCGTTCCCCGCGCGATGGGCGGTTCATCGAGGTGGTGGGGGTGTACGCCCCCCGGGGGCGGTCGAGGTCCGACCGCGATGCTGTCGTCGAGATCGACGACGTGAAGGCCATGCGATGGCTGTCGCAGGGGGCCAAGCCCACCGACCGGGTGGAACGTCTGCTGCAACAGTCCGGGACTTGGGAGCGTTTCCGCAACGGGCTGCCCCCGGTGGTCGGTGGCCATGGTGCCGAGCTGGCGACCGGCGCCGAGACGACAGGCACGGGCGCCCCGGCACCGCCCGCCACCGGGGCCGGTGCCGCGGTGGCTGGTGACGCCGGCGCTCCTGGTGTCACCGTGCCCGGCGACGGCGCTGGCGGCAGCTCGCCGGCCGAGGCGTCCGGGGAGCCCGCTCCTGGTGCTGGTGCTGGTGCTGGTGCGCTGCACAGTGCCGTTGGCGGCGACGTGATCGGCGCGCCGGGGGCACAGCCTGCTGAGCGCTCGGACGCCAGCGGCGTCGAGAGCGCTCCGGCTGCCTCCGAGCCCGCCGGTGCCGGTGCCGGTGTCGGTGCGGGGGCCGCGGAGGCCGCCAGTAGCGCCGGCGCCGGAACTGGAGGGAGCGCCGGAGCGCCATGAGCGACGACACCGCCGAGGATGACGCTGCCACGGGCTCCTCGAGCATCCCTCACGACGTCGATGCCGACGGTGGGGCTCCGGTGCGGGCGCCGACCGCGCTGGCCGTGCTCGAGCACATCGCCCGATCGTTGACCGACTCACCGGACGAGGTGAGCATCGAGACCGAGGACCGCGGTCGTTCGGTGCGCTTCCGCGTGCGGGTGGCCCCAGGCGACATGGGGCGGCTCATCGGTCGGCGTGGCCGGGTCGCACAGGCGGTGCGGACCATGGTCCGAGTCGGCGGCGCCCGGGACGGGGTGGAGACCTCCGTCGACTTCGTGGACGACTAGGCCGAGCAGGACTGGGCTGAGCACGACTGGGCCGAGCACGACTGGGCCGAGCACGACAGCGAGGACGACCGGGTTGCCCCCGACTGCTCGAGCGCGTGAGCCCGACGACCGGTACCCCCCGGCGCGACCAGGACCGGCAGCCGAGCTCTCCTCGGATCCACCTTGGCTCGAGGTGGGCCGGGTGGTTCGGGCACACGGCCTGCGCGGCGCGGTGGTGATCGACATGCTGAGCAACCGTCCCGAGCGCACCGGGTGCGGTGCACGCCTGGTCGTGGCGCCCGCTGGCTGGGAAGGTGGCGGCGGTGAGGGCCTGCGTGACGCCGGGACGGAGGTGACCGTCGATCGGGCTCGGCCCCTGCCTGGAGCGGGGAGGAGCCCGTGGGCGCGATGGCTGGTGGAGCTCGACGAGGTGACGCAGCGTGCGCAGGCCGAGCGCCTGTGTGGGCGAAGCCTTTGGGCCGCGGCTATCGACGATCCCGAGGTGCTGTGGGTCCACCAGCTCGTGGGGGCCACGGTGCTCGACCTGGCCGGCTCGACGCTCGGGACGGTGACTGCGGTGCTGGCCAACCCGGCCAGCGATCTGCTCGAGCTCGACAGCGGTGCGCTGGTGCCGCTGCGCTTCGTCGTCGAGCACGCGGCAGGCCGCGTGGTAGTGGACGTCCCCTCTGGTCTGGTGGATTGACGCCATCGTGCGGATCGACGTCATCACCATCTTCCCCGACCTGGTCGAGCACTACGCCTCTGCTGCGCTGATCGGACGGGCCCGTTCGGCCGGCCTCTTGGACCTCCAGGTGCACGACCTGCGATCGGCCGCCACCGACGCCCGACGCTCGGTGGACGACGCCCCTTTCGGCGGAGGTCCGGGAATGGTCCTTCGTGCTGCGCCGATCGTGGCCATCGTCGAAGCCGTCGACCCGTGCCGGCCGCTGTACCTCCTCGGTCCCGGCGGCCGGCGCCTGGACCAGTCGATGGTGCGAGCACTGGCTCGCGGCCAGGCGCCGATGGGTGCTCGGGCACAGGGATCCGGGTCGGAGCCGGGATCTCGATCGGGATCGGGCTCCGGGGGCTTCTCGTTGCTCTGCGGCCGCTACGAAGGTGTCGACCAAAGAGTGCTCGACCACGTGGTCGACGGTGAGATCTCGGTGGGGGACTACGTCTTGGCCGGTGGAGAGCTGGCTGCCTTGGTGGTCGTGGAGGCGGTGACCAGGCTGCTACCCGGCGCGATGGGCAACGAAGGGTCGGTCGACGAGGAGAGCTTCACCCACGGCCTGCTCGAGTACCCCCAGTACACCCGTCCGGCCGAGCTGCGGGGCTGGCGGGTCCCACCGGTCCTGCTCAGCGGGGACCACGCCCGGGTGGCCCGCTGGCGGCGGGCCATGGCCCTGCGGCGCACGCTCGAGCACCGCCCCGACTTGATCGCCGCCCGCGGTGGCCTGGCACCCGACGAGGCGGCGTTGCTCGAGGAGCTGGACGACGAGGTCGACCGAGGCGACAGCCCGTGATCCGGACCCCTCCCTGGGGCACTGCGGCTGATCCTGTGCACCGGGCCTGCTGCCAGCGGCTATGGTTGAAGAGCCGGAGCGCGGGCGTCGAGCCCGGCGGTCGGCCACGGTCGATGCCCCTGCCAGGGAGCTGCCGGCCCACCCGTTCGAGCCGTGGAGGGACTCGCCTCATGAACCCGACCGACATCGTCGACCGCGACAGCCTGCGTGACGACGTCCCTGAGTTTCGACCCGGCGACACGCTGAAGGTCCACGTCCGGGTGGTGGAGGGCAACCGCGAGCGGGTCCAGGTGTTCCAGGGCGCCGTCATCCGTCGCCAGGGAACCGGTGCGCGCGAGACCTTCACCGTTCGCAAGGTGAGCTTCGGCGTCGGTGTCGAGCGGACCTTCCCGGTCCACTCGCCGGTCATCGCCCGCATCGAACGGGTGACCGAGGGCGCTGTTCGCCGCGCCAAGCTGTACTACCTGCGTGGTCGGGTCGGGAAGGCGGCGAAGATCAAGGAGAAGCGGACTGTCCGGACGTCCTAGGCCGGTGCCGAGCGAGGGGGGCTGCCGGTGCCGGGGCACCGCGGTGGCGGCGGGCGTGTGCACGGGGACCTGTAGGCCGACGGAGCAGCAGCGATGAGCGAAGAGGATCTGGAACGCTACGAGGCGGAGATCGAGCTCGCGCTGGTGCAGGAGTACCGGACCGTCCTGCCACTGTTCCAGTACGTCATCGAGACCGAGCGGCGGTTCTACCTGGCCAACGAGGTGAAGGTGACCGTGCGTGACGGGAGCACCCCGACCTGCGTCGAGCTGGAGCTGGCCGACGCGTGGGTGTGGGACATGTACCGGCCGGCCCGGTTCGTCCCCAGCGTCCGAGTGCTCACCTTCCGAGATGTCAACATCGAACGACTCCCCGAACGAGAGAGCTGAGCCTCCTGTCCGTCGCCGGCTGCAGGCGGGCCGGTGGGGTGAAGATCTGGCAGCGGAGCGCTACCGTCATGATGGCTACGAGGTGATCGACCGGAACTGGTCGTGTCCAGCCGGGGAATTGGACTTGGTGGTGCGTAGCGGAGCCCCGCACCCGTCGCTGGTGTTCGTCGAGGTGAAGACCCGAGCCTCGGATCGCTTCGGCACCCCGGCGGAGGCTGTCACCGTTGCGAAGCAGCGGCGCGTGCGCCGGGCGGCGGGCGCGTGGCTGGCGGTGCACCAGGACCCCCCGGGCCCCCGCGGGTGGGGAGCAGTCCGCTTCGACGTGGTGGCAGTTAGCGGAGTCGGGGCCGACGCGACCGTCGAGATCTTCCGGCACGCCTTTTGAGCGGCCAACGGGCAGACCTGCCTCCTCGGCAGGGGCACAAGTGGTGGTGGTCGTGTGCTGCTCGCTCCCGCCTGCCACGCGTCGTTCGCCGATCCCTGTCGCTGGATCCTGTGGCGGTCCGCTTCCCTGGTGCTCTTGTGTCCCGTTGGTGGTCCCCCTCCTGCTCGTCCCCCTCCTGCTCGTCCCCCTCCTGCTCGTCCCCCTCCTGCTCGTCCCCCTCCTGCTCGGTCCCCCTGTCAGGCCCTTCGGTGGTGGCTAGGGTGCTCGATGTGGAGCCATCGAGTGTCATCGTGGAGCGGTCGGGCGGGGTGGTCACGTTCACCATCAACCGGCCGGAGAAGAAGAACGCGGCGAACGCCGCAGTGTGGGCGGGGCTGCTCGAGGTGCTCGACGAGGTGCGCAGCCGGAGAGACGACCGGGTGCTGGTCATCACCGGCGCCGGTGGGGAGTTCTGCTCGGGGGCCGACATCACGGATCCGGCGGGTGTGAGCGGCGATCCCGACACGCCGCACGTGCTCCAAATGGAGCTCCTCGGTCATGTGATCTTGACGCTGCGGCAGCTGCCCAAGCCGACGGTGGCCAAGATCCGGGGCGTGGCGGCGGGAGCCGGGTTGAGCCTGGCGCTGGGCTGCGACTTGACGCTGGCGGAGCAGTCGGCACGGCTGTCGGTGATCTTCAGCCGACGTGGTCTGTCCCTCGACTGCGGCGCCTCGTGGCTGCTTCCCCGGCTCGTGGGACTGCACCGCGCGAAGGAGCTGGCCTTCTTCGGCGACATGGTCTCGGCCGCGGACGCTGCCGGCATGGGGCTCGTGAACCGGGTGGTTCCCGACGAGGAGCTCGACGCGGCGGTCGACGAGTGGACCGCGCGCCTCGCAGCAGGACCGCCGCTGGCGCTCTCGATGACCAAGCGCCTGCTCGAGGACGGGACCAACGTGTCCATGGCTCAGGCTCTGCAGAGCGAGGCGTGGGCCCAGGCCCTCAACTTCCACAGCGAGGACACCGCCGAGGCCATGCGGGCGTTCGTCGAGCGGCGACCGCCGAGCTTCCGCGGTCGGTGATCCGGCGGTCGTTACCAGCCGTCTGGCCCGTCGGCCACCACGTCGTCGTCGACCGCAGACCAGAGCGGCCGTCGAGAGTGGTCATGGCAGTTGCCTCCCGCGGTGGATGCGGTGTGATGCTCGTGCGGTGGCGCCGAGCCGGGGCGCGGCGGCGTCAGACGGCGCCGAGGCGCTGGGCGATGTCTTGGCGCAAGGCGTGCTTGTCGATCTTTCCTACCTTGGTGGTGCGCAGCTCGTCGACGATCTCCAACCGCTCGGGCCACTTGTAGGCGGCGACACCGGCTGCGGCCATGGCCCCGCGCAGGTCGTCGAGGGTGAGCGTGGCGCCGGGTTTGACGACCGCGTACAGGCAGACCCGTTCACCGAGCTGAGGGTCGGGCATGGCGACGGCGGCGCAGTGGGCGACCGGGGGGGCGAGCTGGTAGGCGAGGTTCTCCACCTCTTCGGCGCTGATCTTCTCGCCGCCACGGTTGATCATGTCCTTGCCGCGACCCTCGACGACGAGGTTGCCGTCGGGGCGACGGCGGACGATGTCGTCGCTGCGGTACCAGCCGTCGGAGGTGAACGCGCGGGCGTTCTGCTCAGGTGCCCGGTAGTAGCCATGCGGCGTGTAGGGGCCGCGGGTGAGCAGCATGCCGAGGGTGCCGTCGGGCACGTCTTGGTCGAGCTCGTCGACGATGCGCACCTCGTCGCCGTCGCTCATCGGTCGGCCCTGGGTGGTGCAGATGACGTCGTCGGGATCGTCGAGGCGGGTGTAGTTGACCAGGCCCTCGGCCATGCCGAAGACCTGCTGCAGGGTGCAGCCCAGGAGCGGTCGCACGGTGCGGGCGATCTCGTCTGCCAGCCGGGCTCCGCCGACCTGCAGCAACCGCAACGTGGCCAGCTGCTCAGCACCGCGGTCGGCGGCCTGGGCGAGCCAGCGTTGCGCCACGGCGGGGACCGCGGTGGCGACGGTGACGCCTTCGGCGGCGATGGTGGCGAACGCCCGCTCGGGCTCGGGCGAGGGGAGCATCACCACCCGGCCGCCGGCCAGCAGCGTGCCGAGGATGCCGGGGCAGGCGAGGGGGAAGTTGTGCGAGGCGGGCAAGGTGCCGAGGTAGACGGTGTGGGGCCCGAGGCCGCACAGCTCGGCGCTGCCTCGGGCGTTGTAGGCGTAGTCGTCGTGGGTGCGGGCGATGAGCTTGGGCAGCCCGGTGGTGCCCCCCGACAGCAAGAAGACGGCCACCGAGCGGCTCGCCGGCTGGTCGATGTCCCAGCGGCGGCGGACGGCGTCGGCGACGGCCGGCTCGGCGCACAGCGCGGTCAGGTCGACGTGCCCGGGGCGGATCTCGTCGCCCACGACGAGGACCTGCTCGAGGGTCTGCGAGACCTGGCGCAGCTCCTGGGCCATCGCCGCGTGGTCGAAGCCGCGCAGGACCGCCGGGACGGCGATGGCCGCCGCCTCGCTGTGCTCGGCCAGGTGGTGCAGCTCGTGCTGGCGGTGGGCGGGGAGGGCCATGACCGGCACGATCCCGGCACGCAGGCAGGCGACGGTGAGCACAACGAATTGCCAGCAGTTGGGCAGCTGCACGACGATCCGGTCATCGCTGACCAGCCCCAGGTCGTCGACCAGCCGGCTGGCCAGGGCATCGGCGCGAGCGGCGAGCGAGCGGTAGGTCAGCCGCACATCACCGTCGACCAGAGCCACGGCGTCGGGGTTGTCGTCGGCGGCTGCGAGCAGCTCGGCCCCGAGCGCCCGTCCCCGCCACCAGCCGCGTTCGCTGTAGCGGTGGGCGAGCTCCTCGGGCCAGGGAACGACGCCTTCGGCGATCGGGGTGGGAGCGCGGCGACGGGTCATGGGCGGGCCCGGGTCCGCGCGTCGTCGGCCAGCGCCACCACCGCCGCCGCGCTGAGGGCGGTGGGGCTGCTCGGCACCGGGGCGCCGGGTGTGCGCCGCGCCTCGAGCCGGCTCACCGAGCTTCCTGCCCGGCGGGGATGCCGACCAGATCGGTGCGGCCCGACAGCACTGCCGTCACCGCGACGTCTTCGGCCCGGGCGGGCTCGACGTCTTCGACCAGCAGGCTCACCGCACCATGCTCGAGCCGTGCCGCCTCGCACAGCAGCCGGCGGGTCAGCGCCGTGCCGCCGTCGACGGCGACCAGGGCGGCGCCGGCTGCGACACCGCCGGCGACGGCGTCCAGAGCGGCAGAGAGCTCGTTTTCCCGCTCAGGGGCGGTCACCTGCAGGCTCCAGGTGCCGGTGTCCCCGGTGGGCCCGGACCGCAAGGGGACGGCTTCACCGGCCAGGCGGGCCGCGCCGTGGCCAACGGTGACGAGCCGGCCGTCGAGGTGGCGGCCGGCGACGTCGATCGGGCTGTCGAGCGGCTCGGCGCCGTGGGCCTGGCGCCAGCGGCGATGGACGGCGTCGACAAAGGTGCTGTCGCGGCGGCGCAGCTTCGATTCGGGAAGGCTGCGGGTGAAGAAGTGGTAGGCGAACTGCCACGGCTCCAGGGTGTCGTGGTAGCGGCCGAAGTGCTCCCACCACGAAAGGCTGGGTCGGGCCGAGCGCTGGATCTTGCCCACCTGCGGGCGCCGGGTGGTCTCGTAGTCGGCCAGGGCGGCGTCGACGTCGGCGGGGTGGGCGTCGAGCGCTGCCACCAGCGCCACCGCGTCTTCCATCGCCATCTTTGTGCCCGAGCCGACCGAGAAGTGGGCGGTGTGGGCGGCGTCACCGAGGAGGGCGACGGCGCTGGCGCCGATGCGCTGGTACCAGCGACGGGTCCGGCGGGTGCAGAAGCTGCTCCATCGGGAGTTGTTGACCAGCAGCGGATGCTCGTCGATCTGCTCGGCGAACAGCTCCTGCAGGTAGGCCCTTGTCTTCTCGTCGCTCGGCCCGGGCGGCTGGGTGACGTCGAACTCGTCCAGGCCGGCGCTGCGCCAGGAGTGCTCGTCGGTCTCGACGATGAAGGTGGAGATGCCGGCGCCGATCGGATAGCCGTGCACGGCGAACACGCCATGCGGGCTGCGTTGGTGGACGAAGGTGAGTCCGCTGAACGGGTAGGTGGTGCCCAGCCAGATGAACTTGGTCGCCGCCGTGTCGCCCTCGGGGCAGAAGCCGTCGGCGAACCGGCTGCGCAGTCGGGAGTTGGCCCCGTCGGCCGCGATGACCAGCTCGTAGCCGCCGGCCAGCACCTCGGCGGGGTCGGCGTCGGTGGAGAAGCGGACGTCGACACCGGCTTGGAGGGCGCGCTGCTGCATCAGCCGCAGCAGGGTTCGGCGTTCCACCGCGGCCATGCCGTTGCCCCGGCAGGAGAACTGCTCACCGTGCAGCCGCACCTCGATGGGATCCCAGTGCACCCCGTGCTCCGACAGGGCGGTGCGCAGCACCGGGTCGGCCGCGTGGATTCCCTCGAGCGTGGCGTCGGAGAAGACCACGCCGAAGCCGAAGGTGTCCTCGGCGCGGTTGCGCTCGAAGACGGTCACCTGCCGGTTCGGGTCGCTGGCCTTGGCGAGGGTCGCCGCGAACAGCCCTCCGGGGCCTCCGCCCACTACCGCCACGCGCATCGCGAGCCCTCCCTGATGCGTGAATATGTCACTTGTATGCTGCGCTACGAAAGAGTGACATATATCTCGCGGGTGGACAAACCTCGCGTAGCCGGGTCGCCGGGTCGCCGGTCACAGAGATTGGCCGTCGGAGCCGATGGTCGCCGGGTCGCCGGTCACAGAGATTGGCCGTCGGAGCCGATGGTCGCCGGGTCGAGATGCCCGAGCGACGGGTCGCCTCGGTCGACGTGGGCAGGGCCGCGGGGGCAAGGAGGAAGATGAAGCCGGGTGCTGTGATCTTCGACCTGTTCGGTGATCACCTGCGCTACCACGGCGGCGGTGCCCGGCCCCAGGGCCTCGTTGCGCTGCTCGACGTGTTCGGCATCGGCGAGCCGACCGCTCGGATCGCGCTGGCCCGGATGCGAAAGGAGGGCTGGTTCGCGACCCACCGCGAGGCGCGCCAGGTGGCATGGACCCTGACCGAGAAGAGCTGGTGGCTGCTCGATGAGGGGCGGGCCAGGATCTTCTCCCACGCCCCCGGGCCGTGGGACGGGCAGTGGCGCATGGTCGTCTACGCCATGGCCAGCAGCACCGGCGCAGCGGGACCGGCTGCGACACAATCTGTCGTAGCTCGGGTTCGGGCCTTCGGCCGTCGCCACCTGGACCAGTCCCCACGACCGCCTCGATCGGGTCGAGCAGGCGCTGTCGGAGACCCCCGGGGTCCGAGATCGGAA
>JAKAQW010000153.1 GCA_021819525.1 Actinomycetes bacterium | reverse complement strand
CGCACGAATCCCGGGGTCGCAGGCCGCCACGCCGACAGGCCGCTGGTGAGTGGCCGGGGGGAATCGCACCCCCCGGCTCTCGCAGAACCGGACGTGACAGTCTCCCGTCATCCGGCTCCCACAGGCCGACCCTGGGCGGGTGAGGTCAGAACCCAGTGGGCGAAGAGTCGGGGCTGCCGCTGACGAACAGCGCTCAACCAGGCCCATGCCCGCCGGGGACTGCCTCGCAGTCGCTTGAACTTCTGCATGGCCCATCGGACCAAGTGCTGGTCGATGCGCCTTGCGAGGATGTACAACCTGGAGCGGTAGAACGCCCCGTAATAGTTGACCCAGCCCCGCACCTGAGGATTGATCTCCTCAGCGAGGTCGGACAGGTCCGCTCCGCTGCGACGGTTGAGGTGCCAGTCCCTGATCTGCGTGCCCTTCGCCTTCATCGCCTTGTCGCTCATGGCCGGGTTGAAGCCCACGAAGAAGCCTCTCCGACCAAGAACGACCCGTCCCCTGAAGGTGTAGCCGAGAAAGTCGAAACTGGTGTGTTCCGATTCCTTTCGGCGGTGCGTGTCCTTGCAGTACACGACCTTGGTCTTCACGGGATGCAGCTCGAGCCCAACGGACCCAAGGCGTTCAGCGAGGGCAGCCCACAGATGTCGGGCCTGTGCCTCGGTGTCACAATGGATAACCGCGTCATCTGCGTAGCGTTCGAATGGACAGCCCGGGAACTCCCGGTCCATCCACTTATCAAACGCATAGTGCATGAAGAGATTAGCGAGTAACGGCGAGATCGGAGAACCCTGTGGGGTCCCTTTCTCCCGTGCCACAATGGTACCGTCGGGCATCTGCATCGGGGCTTTCAGCCACCGCTCGATGTACAACAGGACCCAGCGCTCGTCGGTGTGGTGAGCGACCGCTCTGAGTAGCAAATCGTGGGGAACGCTGTCGAAGAAGGCCCGGACGTCCAAATCCAAGATCCAGTCCTGCTTGCGACACCGCTGTCGAGTCACGGCCAGTGCGTCCTGGGCCTTTCGGCCAGGACGGTAGCCGTAGCTGTCTTGGTGGAAGATCGGCTCCAGCTTCTCTTCCAACAGCATCGCTGCTGCGGTCTGAGCGATTCGATCGGCCGTGTTCGGCACCCCGAGCACCCTGACCCCCAACCCGTGATCCTTCGGTATCTCCACCGCCCGCACCGGCCCAGGGAAGTAGCTCCCCGAAGCCATGCGGTTCCACAGCTTGTAGAGATTGTTCTTCTCGTTGGCTGCGAACTCCTTGATGCTGACGGCGTCCACGCCCGGCGCTCCGTCGTTCGCTTGGACCTTCATCCACGCCTCGTACACGAGGCGCTTTCGAATCTCAAACGACTTCGCCTTCGGTTTTGATCCCTCCGTCGGCTCCTCCCCCGTCGGGGTTGACCTCGGGTCGATCTGGCCTGCACGGCCCCTTTGCTCGGACCCCATTACAGGGCCTTCATCGCTCATATGGGCCGTCCCGCCCCTGTGCCTCGCGATACTCTGCCCCTCGCGGTGTCTGCCGCTTGGGGTCCTCTCTCTCGCAGCCAGGGAGGCCGACATCGCCTCATTTCGACTGACCGACGGTTTCGAGGCGACAGGTTCTCCTGTTCCATGCCAGCGCCCACGACGAGCTCACGCCACCTATACACCGGACGCCACCAGGGCCACACGCAGGCCGCTCCCCGGCTGAGGACGAGCGGAGGTGCCGCCCGCCTTTGTCCCGGGGACCAGGTCCACTCCCCGGTTTCGACGTCGTCTGAGTTTGTTTCGATGCGTCAGCAGTGGTTCACACATGTTCGTCTTCTCGTCGCTCACCTGACCCGGTCCTGCCGGGCCTTTTCCGAAACGCTCACCACGACGGCTCTTGACCGCCGCAGCTTCCGGTGGTTTGGGCTCTCCGCCTGCACGGCGAGCCCGGAGGGCCGACCTCCATCACTGGCACAGCACGGTTCGTGCTGGTGGCTTCTACGTCACCATCACTCTCCTTTCAGGACACACGACCTGCACGAACGCCAACTCCACTGAGTCCTAGCCGGACAAGAGCTCGGTTTGAAGCAGGATGGATGCTGCGCCCACGGGACTGCGCCCGGTCGTGGAAATGGCCTCCTGCCAGGGCTTTTGTCGGGCTAGCTGGAATCGAACCAGCGACCTCAGCATTATCAGTGCGAGTACCAGGCCGGTCCTGACCAGTCATAACCGGCTAATCTAGCCGCTGAGCAGCACCTTCGCTGGTACCAGGACGTACTGTGGTTCTCGTCGTTCACCGTGGTTTCGGGGGCTCATGGGGGGCAGGGGGGCAGGGCCTTCGGATGGTCGACAGCTACAAGAAGGGAGCGTTGCGATGAACGAACCAACCCAGGACGAAGCGGAGCTGGCTTCTTGGAGCGCCGAGGTGGCACCCGACGAGTGGGTGCGCGACCAGGGGTGGTCGCACCCGGACCCGGAGCTCGGAGAGGCGCTGGCTGCAGCTCACCGCCAGAGCGAGGCCACCCACGCCATCGTGACGAGCCTGGCAGAGCTTCGCCGGGCTGTCGGCCTCAACCAGACGGAGCTCGGCGAGCGGTGGGGGCACACGCAGTCGTTCGTCTCTCGGGTCGAGCGCGATGTTGCCGGTGTGGAGATGGCAACGCTGGTGGGCTACGTGCAAGCACTCGGTGGCCGCCTCACCGTCACCGTCGAGGCAGGCGACCGGGTCTTCTACGAAGACCTCGTCGTCGGCCTTTGAGCCCGCCAAGAACGACCGGTCGTCGTGTTCAAGCTGCATGCCGCGGCGCTGGCGGCGTTCCGTAGCGACCAGTCCGCCATTCCCGTTCGTACAGGAACGATTCGCGAGGGCGGGCGACGCGCCCTGATGCGTCACAGCTCAGCGGGGAGCGTGAACAGGTCGAGCACCTGATCCGCCAGGCCGCGACGGGAATATGGGCGCAGGGCACCAATGCGTGATCCGCGGCCTGATTTCGTGTGCTGCGCCAAGCGGGTGGCGATTACGGAACTGCCGGGATAGATCTGCGACACTATGACCGTGGTCATTGACGATTACCTCGGGCAGGAACAGGTACGGGTAACCGTGGCGCCCCAGAGGGTCGGCTATATCGTACGTCCGGGTGACCGGGAGGGGATGCACCGCGCCCTCTCGGCCGCCACCCGTCGCTGGGGCGGCATCACCGAGCCCATCCTGCCGATCGGAGACGACGGCTCGGTCGCGCCTCTCGACATGCGGGTTGCCGAGACGCTGGCGCCGGATTTTCTCGTTGCCGTCGATGACGACCGAGACCTCGACATCCTCAGCAGAGCCGCTGGCAACAGTGTCGTCCCGTGGTCCATGTTCGGTCGACCGGATGACTCGTGGCCGCCTCGCTGGTGCCATCCGGCGAAGGTCGAGTCAAGCGGGGATGCCATGCTCGTCGCTGTCGCCAACGGACCGCTTCGCGATCTCGCAGGATCAGGGGCTCCCGATCCCAGTAACGGCTGGAACTTCTTCCAGCGACCAGACGTTCGACAGGAACCGTACCTCGATGAAGAGAGGCTGCCGGACCAGGCTTACCGATCACAGCTCGCCCGAAATACTCCTCTGTGGGCAACCTTGCGCGGGGTGAAGGAGCAGCCGAAAGGCACTCTCTTTGCCCCGCCGGTGCCGGGCCTGATCTGGTTCGCCGAACCGGACTCGATCGACGACGTCGTCGGCTTCTGGAACGCTCGCGCGCTCATCGCTCTCATGTTCCCCAATCCTGTGGCGGTGTTGCTGCCACCGGCGATCGAGCCCTGGCTCAAGTTCGAGGACCAGGTGGCTTACGAGCTGTACATGGCTGGTTTCCTTCGTCGCTGTCGGCCCGATACGGCCATCTACAGCTGCTCGGTGGCGACAGAGCGGCTCCGAGAGCTTGCGGCTCATCTGGGACTCCTCGACATCACCGATGGCTTCCCGTATATAGACACCTATCCCACCGGAGAACGTGACGAGAACGATCTCGAGGCGCCATTGTGCGCCACCGTCGGTCTCGACCCGACGCCCTGGCTGACCTATCCGAGGTCGTACGGCGTCGGCGTCCAACAGCTGGTTCAAGTGTTCCGACGCCGCACGACGATCGACACCCCGTGGCCCGTGACCTTCAGCTCGCGCGGGGAGGTGTCGTGCGTACCAGTGTCTCCCAGTTCGCATACCTCGAGGTGCCACGACGGCCCGCTGTGGCACGAGCCTTCAAGTCCGACGCCTACTGGCAGCCCGGCGAGCACCAGCCCGTGCTCTCGTTCCCGGCGCCCCTCGGTCCTCCGACGGTGTCGGCATCGCTGCACGTCCCGACGAACGTCGAGGTGCTGAAGCTCGCTCCGAGCGCGAGTCGGGCTCGCTACAAGCTGTCGGACAAAGGCAAGTACGGCGTCGCACTGCTCGAGCGCGTCCCGGAGATCGCCAAACTCATCGATCAGCCGGAAAAGATCAGGTGGATCCGACAGCTGGCCAACGCCAGCACCAGCGCGTTCACGAAGCGTCTGGAGAAGATCGGCATTGACAGCGTTCTGGCGGGCAAGATCATCGACCTGGCTCAGCAGCACTTCGCCCTACCTTTCCGCTCCGTGTCGGAGCTCGTTTCCGAAGAGCAGGCGGCAGAGACCACCGATCTCTTCGAGCGGCTGACGAGCGTCGGACTCATGTATCGAGGCCTTGCCTTGCGCTGCGGGACCTGCCTCGTCCAGTCGTTTGTCGAGCTGTCTGCAACCGGTGCCCGGCCCACCTGTCCGGGATGCGGTGCCGACGCCTCGTACGTCATCGATCAGCGCCGCAAGTCTGGGTTGAGCGTGCACTACCGCTCAACGCTCTGCTGGATCGGGCCGCCAACGGCGGCGTGCTGCCCACCCTCGCCGCGGCTGGTCACCTCGAGCAGGCGACGGCGGAGCGTGGTGTCGAGGTCATGCACCTCGTCCCCGGTGCTGACGTGTACGTCGAGGATCAGCACATAGGCGAGATCGACATCCTCGGCTTCCTCGGTCAAGAGGTCGTCGCGGGTGAGGTGAAGACCTCGGCCGAGGACTTTACGCCGGAGCAGATTGACAAGGACCTGAAGATTGCGGTGGCCGTGGGCGCCGACGTCTACGTCGTCGCGAGCACCGGTGCCATCGGCCAGGCACAGCGGGCCGTCGCCCGGGAAAAGGCCGACGAGGCCGGATGCCACCTCATGATAATCGACTGGGAGAGTTGAGGCACACGGCTCGGAGGGCCTCACACCCAGAATAGATCGTCGTTGCCAGGCCGGCAACGATGCGGCCAGCCACATGGCGGGCAGCAACTGAGGGTCTCGAGCTGCCCTGGTTCCGCCGGCCGTAAACACGTGGCCCGCCGACAAATTGGTCGGATCCAGAACCGGCGGTATGTCGCGGGAGCAGCGGTGACGTGGGCCGACATTCGGAGAGTTGATCGGTAGTGTGCTGCCGCGAGAGCCCTGTACCTCGGCACGCGTGAAGGGGTGCCCTGCCGCAGCGCTCCGGCGAACACTCTGGAGCCACACCGTAGCGCTACTATCTGCTCGATGGGCTCGACGAAACCCCGGGCGGCCAGGCCATCACAGATCACCGACGAGTTCTGGGTGTGGGTCGAGATGACTAACCAGCCGCCCTATGATGAGAGCTGGGGCGGCAAGTGGCAGATCTTCGTGGACCGAGCACACGTGGACAAAGCGTGGACGAACGTTGCCGCTCTCGTCCTCGCTGGCGAGCTGGGCCCTTCGGCGAAGGTGTCTACGGCAAGGCCGAACCCGAACGCGGTAGGCGGGCCCGACGCCCACGTGGTGATCGTGTATGCGCGGGACTGGCGCGATCTGACCGATCTCCGTCGCATCCTGCGGAAGCTGCGCGAGATCGGCCTGGCGCAGGGCTGGGTCCACTTCAAGCGAGACCGCGAGACCCTGACGGGCGCATACACAGTTCGGGGCCGCACTGGCGTGTCGGTCTGGAACGCACCCCCTGGCATCGATGAAATCACGACCAAGTGGGTCACTGGAAAGCGGTTGACCGTGACCGACCAGAACGAGGCCGATGTGGTAGTCGCGATCTCCAGCAAGGATACTCCATCCCCTGGTCTGGCGACCTCGTAACGGCCGTGCGGTTGGCCACGTACACCAACTACAGCTCGGGTCAGACGGTCGAGTTGTTGCCACACCGTAGAGCCCACACAGGACCGATCGTGGGCTGGCGCAGATGGCGACGGCCACCACCGGCTCCGGATCTCTGAGCTGCGGACCCGCCGCCTCGTGGTCACCGACGCCGACGACAAGGACCGGATCGTCGCGGAGGTCGTCGGCAGCCACGCGGAGGTCCGCGTCGCGATCGGAGCCGCTGCGGCTCACCCCGAGGCTTGGGTGCTTGTCTACGCTGGCACGGGCCCTGACCTGGGGCCGGCCATCGGTGTCCAGCTGTGGAGCAACGGGAACGCACTGGCCGAGATCAACGCATGGCATGTCGGACACGGCCGCTGGCAGTGGGCGCCCAGCCCCGACATCTCGGAATCTCGCGTTGACCCGTACCACTGAACAGAGAGCTCATGGCCGCAGGGGGATGACGCCTTTGGCAACAGGGGTGAGCAATGGGTTGGTATCGCTCAGCCGTAACGAGCACCGACATCAGAGTCGAAGGCAGGGTGGCAGGCCTGCGGGTAGGTTGTGGCTCGCCCGACGAACCTCGCTTCGATGCGCGGTGCGACACCTCCGCTGGGCCAGCATCATAGATGTCGCACGTCTATGCTCCAGTGGGGCGTGCCAAGGCGAGTGCAGCATGGAGGTGGGAGCGACGATGCAGGTCACCGGTGACAGGCGGTACGACGTGCCGCTCTACACGTTCGCGGAGGCGGCAAGGGCGCTCGAGGTCAGCCCCACGACGCTGGTGACTTGGGGTCGAGGCTACAAGCGGGTGACAGCCGGCCGCCTCCCTGTCGTCGGCGCCCCGATCATCACTGCCGTCTCTGGAACCCGCCCCGGCGAGCCCTCGATCCCGTTCATCGGCCTCGCCGAGGGGATGGTGCTCGCCGCCGTGCGGCACGCCGGGGTCCCGATGCAGCGGATCCGTCCAGCGCTCGACGCCCTGTCCGAGGAGATGGGGATCGACCATGCCCTTGCTTCCAAGCGGCTCTACACCGATGGGGCCGAGCTCCTCTTCGACTACGCCGGCAGGTCGTCCGATCCCCATGCCAGCGACACGATGCAGCTCGTCGTCGTTCGAAATGGCCAGCACGTCTTCGTGGACGTGATCGAGCAGTACCTCCGCCAGATCGAGTACTCCCCGGTCGACGGGTACGCCCAGCTCATCCGCCTCCCTGGGTACCAGGTGGCCGAGGTGGTGGCCGATCCGACCCGGAGCTTCGGCCAGCCGATCCTCGCTCACGGCGGCGTACGCGTCGCTGATGTGCTCGGCCGGTTCTGGGCGGGCGAGGACCTCGCCGATGTAGCCGATGACTACGGCCTTCGGTTGGCGGACATCGAAGACGTGGTTCGTGTCGCATCCCGACGGGCTGCCTGACCTCTTCCTCGATCGAAGTCTGGGGCGCCGCCAGGTACCCGCGCTCCTTCGCTCGGCCGGCCTTCGACTTGTCACCCTCGCCGAGCGGTACGGCGTGCCCGAAGACGAGGGCATCGAGGACGTGCGGTGGCTGCAGGACGTTGGCGAGCGCGGCGAGGTGGCGTTCAAGAAGGACGAGCGCATCCGATACAACTCGGCGGAGAAGGCTGCGGTCGTCGCCTTCGGCGTGCGCGGCTTCTACCTCACCCGGCAGGATCTGACTGCCCAGGCGATGGCGGACCGCTTCCTCGACAACCTGGACGCCATCGTCGACGCGTGTGCTGCCCCCGGGCCGTTCCTGTACGCCGTCAACCAACGCGACATCCGGCGCGTCGACCTCTCGTAAGGTCCGCCACCTCCTCCTCGGCCCGGCGGCGTCCGTAGCCACCCGACCACGCTCCGGCCCGACCACGCTCCGGGCGGCGCCCCACCCGGACCGAGTAGCTTTCGACCTGGGAGAGCGGGCATGGACATCTTTTCGCTACGCAAAGCGCTCGTCGACGACTACCGGTCGTTCACGGGGTCTTTCGTGCAGCCACGGGACGTGCGGATCCGGGCGTTCTTGGAGGAGCGGCTCGCCAATGCCGACCAGTGGCCCGATCCCTGGCTGTCGCTCAACCCGAGCTTCGCCTCGGGAGGCACGCCTGCCGAGCTGGCGAAAGCGGGTCTCTTGGACCGTGACTGTGAGCGGATCTTCCGCCGCAAGGAGCATCCGGAGGATCCCGGTCGGGACCCGATCGTCTTCCAC
>JAKAQW010000152.1 GCA_021819525.1 Actinomycetes bacterium | reverse complement strand
CCGGCGGCCGTCAGCCCCCCGACGACGACGAGGGCGACGCCGACCGCGATGCCGATCTCGGGGACCCAGTTCATGACCACGCTGATCCCCGCGCTCACGAGCGCGCCCACGATCCCGAACACTGCGAGAAAGCCCGCGGTCGCCGCGAGGCCCGCCGCGACCGCACGGGGGACCCGGGCGACTGCCCCCAAGGGTGCGTCTCCACCAGACCTCGGAAGCGAGGTGAGGTACACCGGCAGCAGCGCGAACCCGCACGGATTGACCGTCGCCACCATCCCGAGGACGAAGGCGTAGGAGAGCACGGTCCAGCTCACGTCGACGCCCTTTCCTCCTCAACCCGCTGCGTCCTGTCGGCGAGTGAGAGATCTCGTTCACCATTCAGCTCAACCTGCGTGTCGGTCGGCCCCGGGTCTGCTGCTCGGAACCGCTGCACGGCGCGTGCCCACGCGACTGCGACGACTGCGAGTGCTCCGAGCGTGACGGCGATCGGCGCGAGCCACACCGTGAGGCCGAGCCCCGACGACGGTGGGGACAACAGGATCCAGCGCCCGTAACGGCTCACCATGTAGTCGATGATCTGTCGCTCGCTCTGGCCGCTGCGAAGCCGCGTCGCGATGTCGGCACGGATCGCTCGCGCGGCTGCGGTGTTCGCCTGCGCAGCAGACTCGTCGATGCACACCGGACAGCGCAGCTGGGACGCGACCTGCTCCATCCGGGCGGTCGGCGTGGACGGCACGGGCCGCTGCGCCCCCTGCCACAAGCTCACCCCAAGCACGCCGGCGAACAGCGCGACCCATAGCGCCTTGGACACATGCGATCGACTCTTCGTTGCCCCAGGGCGCAGCGACCACACAAGACGCAGCCGACGCACCCGGCGAGGCGCTTCGTGGTGGGTTGGCTGGTCAGCCACCGCCCGTCCTTTGTCCCGGACTCTCCGGCACGACTGCACCACCTCGCACCGACACGTTGGTGCCGCCTTGCATCACGCGTTCGACCACCGCGCCCAGTTGGCCTGTCCCGACCGCCCCGACCAGCTTGGCGAGGACGGTTCCGCTCGGGCCGATGACGAAGGTCTCGGGGATCCCGAAGATGCCATAGCGCAGCGCGACCTGTTCGTCGGGATCGACGAGGAGCGGCCAGTTGATCCCGTCCTGGCGGGCGAACTGAGCCTCGGCAGCACCGGGGTCCTCGTAGCCGATGCCGACGAGCTCGACGCCGCGGGTGTGCCAGTGCCAGTAGAACGAGACGAGGTTGGGCACCTCGGCGACGCAGACCGGGCACCAGGTGGCAAAGAAGTAGAGGACGGAATAGTGACCACGCAGCGTCGCGGACGAGACGGTGGCACCCCCGTTCGCCTCGCGGAGGGAGAACGGGGGTGCGGGCTTGCCGAGAAGGGGGGAGTCTGCCGCTACCTGGGTGCTCGGGTTCTGGCCGAGACGCGGGAGCATCACCGCCAACCCGCCAGCCACGACGAGCCCAAGCACAATGGTGAGCCGGCGTACCGGGTGGCGGAGGCGTCGTCGCGCGATGGTGGGGGCTGCCGCCGTGCTCATCGCGCCTCACCGTCGCTGGAGTCAACCCGAGCACCGCTCACGCCTGCCATCACAGCGCCCGACTCGATGCGAGGTGCGCCCTTCTCGGATTGGGGCATTTCCGTGCGATGCCGGCGCGCGTCCGTGTCCGAGGAACGCTCCGGGGCAACCAGGGCCACCAACGCCCCGAGCGCGATGATGGCGCCGCCGATCCACAGCCAGACGAGGAGCGGCTGGACGACGACACCGATCGCTGCCTCGGCACCTCGATGAGCCGGCGCGACGTCCAGGGTCAGATAGACGTTCCGCCAGAGGCTCGAGACAACGGCCGGCGTGCCGACACCCTCGACGTCGTTCGAGAAGTCGCTGATGGCCGGCGTGTAGCGCGTCGGGGAGTCCCCGAGGCGCAGTGTCGCGACGAGCGAGATGTGCGACGGGTAGGTGATCGTCCGGCTGCCGAGGTAGGTGACCTGGACCCCTGCGACCTGCGCGGACTTGCCCGGAGTGAGCTCGACCTCGCTGCGATGCCCGTACGCGCTGCTCGCCACGATGGCGACCACGACCGCGACGATCCCGACGTGGACGACCATCCCGCCGGCCTCGCGCGTGACCAGCCCCCGCCACCGCCGTCGGCGAACCCCGATCGCGAACTGACGCAGCGCGGCCGTGCCGGCGAACGCGCACAGGGCAAACGTGGCCAACGGCACCACCCCCCGGAGCCCGGCGAGGACCGTGCCGACAAGCGTGAGCGCGCCAGCCCAGGCAGGAAGCCGAGCGCGGTGCCAGAGCACGCCTCGGCTGGCCTTGCGCCAGGGCAGGAGCGGACCGAGGCCCATGAGCCCGATGAGCGCCAGGGCGAGCGGAGCGGCCATCTCGTCGAAGAAGGGCGACCCGACCGTGACCGTCTGATGCGTCGCGAATCCATAGAAGATCGGGAAGACCGTCCCGATCAGGACCATCGCCGCGAAGGCGGCGAAGAGCGCATTGTTGGCAAGAAACGCCCCTTCGCGAGACACCGGCGCGTCGATGTGGACCACCGAGCGTAAGGCGTCGGCCCGCCAGCCGATCAAGACGACCCCGCCCAACGAGACGGCGCCGAGAAGGCCGAGCAGAAGCGGACCGACATCGCCGGTTCTGCTGAAACTGTGGACCGACTCGAGCACGTCGGAACGGGTGATGAAAGTCGTGAGGATCGTGGCAGCGAACGCAGCCAACATGAGCGACGGGTTCCACGCTCGGAGCAGCCCCCGGCGCTCCTCTGCGAGCGCAGAATGCAGGTAAGCGCTTGCGGTCAGCCACACGAGGAGAGGGCCGTTCTCGACGGGGTCCCAGGCCCAGTAGCCGGCCCAGCCGAGCACCTGGTAGGACCACCACATCCCGAGCACGATGGCGACCGAGAGGCAGACCCAGGCAAACAGCGCCCAGCGCCGGGTATCGGCGACCCACGCATGGTCGCCGCGCCCGCTCACGAGCTGGCCGACGACGAGAACGAAGGGCACGGTGAAGCCGACGAGGCCGAGGTACATGAGCGGCGGATGGAAGGCGACCAGGAGGTTGTCCTGGAGTAGCGGGTTGGGACCGTTCCCGTTCACCGGCACCGGCCCTGGGGTCGCGGCGAACGGCGTGGCGGGCCCGAGCATCAGCCCGAAGAAGAAGGCGGCGATGCCATAGGCGGTGACGAGGGTCCAGCCCGATCGGACGTGATCACCAAAGCGACGGAGACGCCGAGCGAGCAGGGCAAGATACCCGGCGAGCACCAAGCCCCACAACAGGATCGACCCTTGCAGAGCGGACCACATCCCCGAGATGTCGTAGAGGAGCGGGGTCTGTCGTGCGTTGTTGTCGGCCACGTAGGAGAGCGCGAAGTCGTGGACCAAGAATGCGTGGACGAGGTCCGCCGAGGCGACGGTCGCCCCGAGCAAGACGAGCCAGGCATAGACCCGGCTGTTGTCCACGATCGACGCCCGACCTCGGAGGATCCCCACGAACGCCGTGATCATGCCGGCGAGAGCACCGGCGAACGCAAGCAGCAGCGCGGTCGATCCGACGACCCCCGAAGCGTCGATAACGCCCGTCATCGTTCCACCACCGAGGTGTCCGGGCTCCACGGCTGCCCGGGAAGTGGCAATGGAGGCGTCCTGCTCCTTCCGTCCCCGGCGCCAGGAGCGAGACTCACGGGATGGTGACCCCCATGGCCTGTGCCGCCTTTGCCACGTAGGGCTGCTGGCATACCGATGCCGGCTGGCCCGAGGTGATCGAGCAGATACCCGCCGTGAGGTAGTTCGCCGTGCCGACGATGGACTGGGTCACCGGGCTCGCAGGGTTCGAGAGATCGGCTGAGACCTGCTGGGCGCTCAGCCCCTGGAGGACTTGAGGCGAATAGCTCGCCTCCGAGACGAGCACCTTGTTGCCGAGGTCGTAGAAGGGGATCGAGCCCTCACTCGACGCGGGTACGAACGGGGGAGCGTCGTACTTCGCGAAGGTGCGCTTCGCGATGCCGGTCAGGGGTTGGAGTGCCGTGTACCCGCCGGCGGGAGCCGGGATGTCGGTCTCGGTCTCGGCCGGATCGAAGACGAGGTACGGGCTCGTGTAGTGCGAACCGTAGAAGCTGAAGGTGATCGTCCCGGGGTACACGTCGCTCGTCGAGGAGTGCGTCTCGCCGAGGTCGGTGAAAGTCCCGAATCGGCTGAGCGCCATGACGGCAGCCCAGCGCTCCGCCGCGCAGAACGGGCAGAACTCTGCACCGACGTAGATCACCGCAGGCTTTCCGTCCTCTGTGAGCGGGGGCTGGCCGGAGAGCCGTTTCGGAGGCGCAAAGACCGCCGAGGGCAGGCCGACGTCATCTGCGATAGCGGAAGACACGCGGGTCACGGCGTTCACCATCGCAGTAGGCGCCGGCACCACTCCCGTCGTTGACGACGCATGGCCGGCGGGAGCAGCTGAGGACGGGGACACCGTCCGCTCCACGGCGCTGAGCAGCTCGGAGAAGGTGCTGGCAGGGCTGGAGTTCACGTAGCGGATGTGGCCGTTACGACCGAGGAGGTAGTAGATGTCGAGGTACGCCTTGGGGTCGTAATGCTCGGACATCGCCTGCGAGGCGTTACCCCACAGCCAGTCGGTGCTCGTCGAACGGCTCGCGAAGACATGCTGGAACTGCGCGATGGTCGGTCCGGACTGGCCAAGGTCGTCGTAGAGTTCGAGCTCGACCACTCGTACGCCGGCCGCACGCAGGCTCGCCACTCCCTGCTGGGCGAGGAACTGGGTGCCAGCCTGGCACGACGAACACCACGTGGCCACGAACCACAGCAGGGTTGGGTGACCACGTAGGGATGCGACCGTCTCTGGGGTGCCCGAGGCGGTCGTGAACCGGAAGTTCGGTGCGGGTACACCCACTGCTGCAGGTCCACTCGATCCCGTCGCGGCCGCACCCGAGCCACTGCTAGTGCCAAGCCGGATGCCGACAACCGCCGCGGCGACCACGATGAGCACGCCGACAATGCTCAGCCCACGGTGCCGGACCCACCAGGGCCCCTGTCGACGGGCCTGCCGGCGCGCGACCGCGCGTGCCTCGACACGGGCTCGTTCGCGGGCCCGCTGACGAGCGTTTGTGCGGCCCATCGTACCCTGCTTGGACATGTTGGATCTCCTCGAGCTGGAGCTGGCGTCTAGTAGCGGATGCCCGGATCAAGGGAGGACGCAGATGCGCGTCGTGGTGCAGCAGCACGAAACGGCACACCAACCACCACTCCCCTGCGGCCTCGTCCAGGCCTGATCGTCGAGCCACATGGTCGAGGCCACTCGCCGCAGTTCGTCCCCCATGTCAGCTACGGGTCGCGCTTGCCCGGTGCACGATGGCACCCGACTGCCCGACCCCAGGCGTTCGGCAGCACCTGGCGAGCCGGGAGGGATCACCACCTGCCCATGCAACCTTTGTGAGCATCGATCCCGACCGGTCCACACCGACCATCGGCTCGTGGTCGCCGGTCTGACCACGGGGTGTCGAACCGCTCTATCGCAGTTGCCGTCGATGCCTCAGCGTCGTGAAGCGGCTGGCGCGGTGCTGCCGAGCCCAGCTCAGGCGATCCGGCGTTGCCGTCCCTCGGACGACACAAGGTCGCGTCCACCGGTGCTCACGTCGGGCACACAGCAGTTCCTCGCTCGCCGTCGCCGCGAGACGACGATGAACGTGGCCACGAGGGCGACCACCAATGCCGCTCCAATGCCTCCCCACGCTGCCGCACCCGCCGCGGCAATGGCCCCGATGAGCAGCGGTCCTCCACAGCAGGCGATGGGCGCGAGGAGCAGCCACCCCAGACCCTTCTCGCTCTTCTCACTGCTGGCTTTGGCCGTGCTCGAATGGACCGGCGACCTGGCGCCCCGACCCGGCGGTGTACCCACCGAAGAGAGGGGGGCAGACTGCAGTCGACTTTCCTCCATTTGGCTCATCTTGATCATCACCCTCGACTTTCTCGTCGCTGACCCAAGGCAGAAGACAGAGAGCCGTACACCGGATCTCTGCGGCGCCCGAGACGTCCTGCTGCTGGAGCGGCTCGGCACCACCACTGGGTACCTACGACGATATCGTAGTAGGCTACGCTCGTCCAGTCGGCGATTTGGTAGCCCTTGGGGGGCTCGAGCTGTCCAGCTCGGCTTCGGCCGTCGTGGGCACTACCGCATCGCACTCGCCGGTCCCGAGGATGACGAAGGGGACGGTTGCACCGTCATCCCCGTGCAGCGATCTGCCCGCATCACCGGCACGCGTGGCTGGAATGTGGACATCGTCGCTACTGCCCCGTCAGTACCGTCCGAGGGTGCCACGCTGCTTGGCAATACGCTCGCCGATGCCAAAGGCGACGACACCGGCCACGAGGTATGCCGTTGCGGTGGCGGCGAACCAGACGACACCGCCCATGCCCCAAGTGGCGAGGCCCTGATTGGCGATGAGCACCCGGTAGAGGCCGGCGACTGCGGCGGTGAGGGGGAACACCCGGCTCGCCAGGGTCCACCAGCCCGGGACGTGCAGCAGCGGGATGGCGGCGGCGCTGAACAAGAACACGACTATGAGGAGCGTGTCGTTCACCAGCTGGATGCGTTTCCAGACCAAGGTGGCACCGGCGACCATGAGCGAGACCCCAGTGGCGGCGACGATGACCGCGCCCGCGGCGGGGAGGGCAGCGAGGCTCCAGGCAAGGTAGAGGGGGACGAACACCGAGACGATGCCGTAGGTGGCCGCGGCCACCACGACGGTCTCGACAAGGGCGGCCACGACGCGTCCAGCCGCGGTCACGAGCCATGGTGGCAGCGGGGAGAGCTGGACTTGTTCGATGGTGCCGGACTGGATCTCGCCGAGGAGGCGCCAGAAGGTCTTTACGACCTGCATGTAGAAGAAGATGAACGGTACGAACCACACCACCATCACCGAGGTCCGGCCACTTTGCAGTGACCAGCGAAGATGGCCGGTGGCGATGGCGTGGCCCTGGCCGAGGGTGGGACCGAGGAGCAAGATGAACACGGCGAACATCGGCAGCTCGATGAGGATCTGGAGACGCTCGGAGAACGCGTGCAAGATGCCCTTTCGGACCTCGTTGCCCAAGGCGACGACGGTTCGGCTCATCTCGAGCTGAGACCTCCCTGCCGGCGGGCCCGGCGCACGTTGGTGGAGTAGACGGCCATGCCGAGACCGAACGACCCTGCGGCATAGGCGACCAGCAACGGCAGAGTCCCGCTTGCCCACACAGAAGCGAGCGAACGGCCGCCCAAGCTGGCGTCGAGAGCCTCGACGCCCAAGGTGATCGGCAGGAACCGGGCGAAGGTCTCGAGTCCTGCGGGGAACAGGGCGACGGGAACGAGCATGCCGCCGAAGAACTGGACCGCCATGTTGGCGACGTGGGTCACCGCCCCGATACTGGCCATGCGCACCGTGAGCCCGGTGATCACCAGCCCATAGCCCAGCGCGCCGATGACGCTGAGGACTGCGGGCACGACGAGCCCCGCCCCGACATGGAAGCTCAGCCCGAATCCCAGCGTGAACACCACGCCGAGCACGGCGGCGATCACCAGGCCCTCGACCGCCAGGGCGCAGAATCGGCCGAGCACCTGGAGCTCGGGCGGCGCGAGGCCGAGCTGGGACTGCTCCAGAGTGCCGGCGTTGATCTCCTCGGCGATCCCACCACTTCCCCCCAGTGCCGCGCTGACCGCCACCACCGAAGCGAGCAGAGCGGGCAGCGTGAGGACCATGAGCGGCCGCACGATGTGGCCGCCCCCGATGAACAGACTGACGCCCAGGTAGACGACGGCCTCGGCGACCGCCGTGGTGAGCGCCATCGCCCGGCGTCGCCACAACAGCCACAGTCCCTTGGCAACCTCGTTCCCGACGAGACGTCCCCACAAGGCGGCCACCTTCCACCCCTGGCCGCCTGTGCGCCCGAGGTCGATCACCGGCGCGTTCATGCGGCATGCCCTCCACGTCCGCCGCGCGCATCGGGCGCGTCGTGCAGCAGCCGCAAGAAGACCTCCTCGAGCTCTGGCTGCGCCCGGCGCACCGACACGAGCGGGGCCTTGGCCGCACCGAGGGCACCGAGGAGCCGGTAGAGGGCGGCGGGCTCGGCACTTGGTAGCTGCACCCGCCAGATGCCGCGCTCGGACGCCACGCGTGCCCCGTCGGGGAGCACGACGCCCAGAGCGTCAAGCGGTGCCCCGACGGCCACCTCCATTCGGTCCTCGGCGTAGCGGGCGAGCAGCTCGTCGGTGGGGAGGTCGGCGACGATACGCCCCGAACGGATGACCGCGATC
>JAKAQW010000151.1 GCA_021819525.1 Actinomycetes bacterium | reverse complement strand
GCCGCCTCACGACGGCGAACGGGCTTTGGCCCGCGCGCTGCGTCGGCTCCGCCCTCGGGTCTGGTCCGGGTCTTTCACTGGCTCGGTGCACGGTCCTCCCCCTCGTCCAGTCGCGCGACTCACGCTCGGCAATGCCGGCACCGTCGCTAGCCCCTATTGCGGTTACGAGACTGCAGTTGCGAGACTCCCCGTCCGCCACATGGCTCCGTAGTGCCACGGGCACAGGGACAGTTCCCGACTACTGAACCATTACTGAACCGTTTCAGTATCTCGTCTCATGCTACGATCCTGTCAGGAACCTGTCAAGCACCTGTTTGTCAACAGCTATCGACAATTCCTTCTAGGCGGTCACGAGCCTGGTGGGCACCCCGTTGCTGTTGCTCGCGCCATCTCCTTGCCGGCACCGGCCGACTCCGCTCGCAGCTGGCCCCGCAGGGTCGAGAGCGCGTGGGCTGCCAGGTCGTTCGGATCCGACCACACCTCTCGCCAGAGCGAGAGCGTTGCGGCGAGCTGGGGCACGACCTGGTAGCGACTGAACGCCTCGAAGGTGATGATCCCGCTGTAGTCCACGTGGCTCAGCGCCCGGACCAGCCCGGCCAGGTCCACGGATCCGGCACCGAGATACCCCCGGTTGCTTTCACCGACGTGGACGTAGCCGAGCCGGCCGCGACAGTCGATGACGGCATCGAGCGCACTGCGTTCCTCGATGTTCATATGGTAACTGTCCAAATGGACCACGACATTTTCCCGCCCGATCGCCTCGACCAGTGCTGCGCAGCTCGCCGCCGTATTGACGAGGTTGCTCTCGTACCGGTTCACCACCTCGAGCCCGAGGACGATCCCGGCCTCCGCGGCCCTGTCAGCGAGATGGCGGAGAATCCCAGCCGCCGTTGCGCGGTTGCGCTCGTCAGCGGGTGCGGGGTGCTTGCCCATCGCGGAGTGGATCACGCCGGCCACGACCCCCGCGCCGAGCGCTGCAGCAGTGTCGATCACCTCCGCCAGCAGCCGCTCTCCACGTGCCGCGACCGCCGCATCAGCGCTCGACACATCGGCGTCGAAGGGAAGGCCGAGGGAGCAGGTCAGGGTGAGTCCTCGCTTCTCTGCTGCCCTGCGCACGTGGGCGGTCTCGAGAAGCGCGGGGTCGAACACGGGCAGCTCCAGCACGTCGTACCCGATCGAGGCCGCGGTCCCGACGGCGCGCACGGCCGCCTCGGTGCTCCACTCCCGCTCGAGCACCAGAGCATGGATGCCGATCTGGTTCTCCACCACCACCTCACCTTTCTTGCGCCCTACGGACGTCAGCAGCTCCCGAGCGCCCGGCATTCCTTCCGTCTCGGACCCCCTCACCCCGCCATCCCCAGGTGCTCGCCGTCGCCTCAGGCGCTCGAGCGCCGGGCGGCGTAGCTCCGCAGCGACTTCAGCCCCACCTGGCCGAGCACGACGACGATCAACATGACCCCGACGCTCCCGAGCTCGATGACTGCGTTGATCTGCGCCAGGCTGAAGGCGTACTCGAAGATCGTGACCACAGCGGTCGCGAGGACGACGCCGAGGATGGTCCCCTCACCGCCGAAGATGTCCACGCCCCCCAACACCGCGATGGTGACCGCCGTAAGGAGGTACGTCGAGTCGGCAACGGGCTGCGCTGTCCCGAAACGAGAGCTTTCCACGACCCCGACGATCGCCGCCAGCATCCCGGCGATGACGTAACCCGAGAATCGCAGTCGCCGGACGTTGATCCCCGAGAGAAGCGCAGCCCTTTCGTTCGTCCCCGTCAGGCGAATCTCGTGGCCGAATTTCGTGCGCGAAGTCACATAGCCGAGCACGATCGCGACGGGGATGAAGATGAAGATGAATTCAACCGGGATGCCGACGACATCCCCCTGGCCGATCGTGAGGTAGGAAGACGGGAAGTCCGCGATGTTCACCCCGTTCGCGATCACCAGCGCTAGGCCGGCATAGCCGAAGTACGTGCCGATCGTGGCCACGAGGGCCGGAACACCGAGCCCAAGGATGAAGAACCCGTTCAGCGCTCCGAGCGCGAGCCCGATCGCCAGCGAAATGGCCACACCCAGCCAAAGCTCGATACCACCGCGGAGCAAGACGGCCAGCGACACCTGCGTCACTGCTGCGGTCGAGGCGACCGAGAGGTCGATCCCGCCGCCGCCCATGATGATGACCACCATCTCGGCGAAGCCGAGGATGCCGATCTCCACCCCGAAACGCGTCATCGAGGAGAGGTTCGACGGCGACAGCACACCCGGTGCGAGGATCTCGCCTGCGATCAGGACGCCGACGAGCACCACAGGCAGGAGCCCGTACTGGACGACGACGCGCGACTCGAGGAGCCGTGAGAGCGCGCCTGCTCCTCGGTGCCCGGCAGTTGCCCCGCCGGGCGGGGCCTGCTCGGAAGTGGGCAGCTGGGTGGTGCTCACTCCAGGCTCCCCTCGGTGCGACGCCGGCGGCGGCGGGCCACGCCGATCGAGACGCCGCCGACGATCATGGCGCCGAGCACGATCTGTTGGTAAAAGGAGTTCACATGGTACAGGATCGCCGCGTCCTCCACGATCTCCACGAGGAACGCGCCGAGCAGCCCACCGACGACCTTCCCTTCCCCTCCGAGGATGTTGGTCCCGCCGACCACCGCGGCTGCGATGACCGTCAGCTCGAAGTTCTGGCCTGTCGTAGGCATCACGAGCGGGCTCTGCCCGACCGTCATGAGGGCCGCGATCGCCGTGAGCCCACCGAGCAGTGCGTAGACGAAGAGGTCGATCCGCCACATCGCAAGCCCGGCGGTCCTCGCTGCCTCGGGGTTGTCCCCCGCAGCGTAGATCCGCAGCCCGATCGGCCGCCTCGCCATGACGTAGCTGAAGAGCGCTACGAGCGCTACGGCGACGACGAAGGAGTACGGGACCGGGCCGAGCCGGTCGATGACCACTACCTGCGTGAGCTTGGCGGGGATGTTGGATATCCACACGCCGCCCAGGAGGAGGTAGGTGATGGCTTCGAAAACCGAGAGCGTTCCTAGCGTCACGATGATCGGCGGCACCTTCCCCCAGGCGATGATCGCGCCGTTCACGAGCCCCCCACCCACGCCGACAGCGATACCGATGAGGAGCACGAGGACGAAGGGCAGGTGGTGCTCGAAAGCGAGACCGGCAACCACGGCTACGACGCCGACCAACGACCCGATCGAGACGTCGATGCCGCGGGTCACGATCACCAGCGTCATCCCGATCGCGGGCACGGTGACGATCGCGACGTCCAAGAGGAGCCCGCTCAAGTTCGTCGAGCTCCAGAAGGAGCTGCCGACCGTGAAGGTGAGGACGAGCCCCATGACAACGATCATTGCGAGGAGGTAACCCTCGTACTCGATCCGACCGAGCACGTGCCCAACTCGGGAAGGGACCGGCGCCGGTCCGCCCTGCAGGGCAATCGGGACATTGCTCACTGCTCGCTCACCTCCTGTGGACGCGGTGGCACGAGCCCGGGCCTGGCGCGCTGGTGATCCCCTCCACCGGCACGCCCGGGCTCCGGGCCGGCAGATACCGCGTAGCGCAGCACTTCCTCCGGGCGGGCCGAACCGTCGTTCACGAACGAGACGACGATGCGCCCCTGTCGCATCACGAGGATCCGATCTGCGACCGCGAAGACCTCGGGGAGATCCGAGGAGATGACCACGACGGCGAGCCCGTCGGCAGCGAGCGAGCGGATGATGTCGTGGAACTGCGCCTTCGTCGTGACGTCGATCCCCCGCGTCGGCTCGTCGAGGACGAGGACCTCGAGCCGTTCCACCATCCAGCGTCCGAGGATCACCTTTTGCTGCCCTCCTCCGGAGAGGGACGAGATCGGCGCGGCGGGCGCTGCCATCTTGATCTGGAGTGACTCCCGCTGGCCCTCGGTGAGGGTACGAACCTCGGAGCGCCGCACATAACGAGCGATGCGCGCCACGATGCGGCCGAGCACCGAGGCCACGATGTTCTCCGAGATCGCCTGCGTGGCGAAGATCCCTTCCGCCTTCCGATCTTCCGGCAGGTAACCGACCCCCGCCCGGATCGCCTGGCGGGGAGAGTGGACGACCAGCTCCTTCCCTTCCATCCGTACGACCCCGGCCGTCGGTCGCAGATCGCCGAACACCGCCTTCGCCATCTCGGTGCGCCCCGCGCCGACCTGGCCGTAGAAGCAGAGGACCTCACCGCGAGCCACCTGCCAGCTCACGTCCTCGCAGTAGGGAGGACAGCTGAGCCCCTCCACCTCGAGCACCGTCTCGCCTGGCGGTGCTTTTCGGTGGGCGGCCGGCGCTGCGTCATAGGCCCTCGTCTCCCGGCCCGACATCAACCTCACCACCGCATCGAAGTCGAAGGGCCGCTCGTGGAAGGCTCCGGCAACGCGCCCGTCAGTCAAGACGGTGATCTTGTCCGCAATGGCCTCCAGATCCTCGAAACGATGCGAGATGTAGACGACAGCGCTCCCGGCCGCGCGGAGCCGGTCGATGATGCGAAAGAGCTTCGTCGCCTCGGCACCCGAGAGGATGGACGTCGGCTCGTCAAAGATGATCAGCTTCGCCTCTTCGACCAGCGCTTTCGCGATAAGGACCAGCTGCTGATGGCCGAGCCTGAGGTCCCCCATCTTCCGCCCGAGCAGCGCAGGGTCCACCTCCAGCTGATCGAAGATCGCGAGAGCTCTCCGGCGCATCGCATTTCGGTCCAGATCTCCTAGACGCGAGCGTTCGGGCCCGACCACGAACATGTTCTCGAGCACCCCCAAGTGGGGGTACACGAGCGGCTCCTGATAGACCGCAGCGAACCCGAGGGCGCGCGCTGTCACAGGCGACCCGATCTTCGCAAGCCTACCCTCCACCTCGATGGAGCCGCTGTCCGGCTGGAGCACACCCATGAGGACCTTGATGAGCGTCGACTTGCCCGCGCCGTTCTCGCCTGCGATCGCGTGGATGGTCCCGCGCTCGAGCTCGACGCTGACATCGACCAGCGCGTGCGTCGAGCCGAAGCTCTTGGACACCCTCACCAGCCGGGCAAGGGGAGCCGCGGGTGCACCAGCCAGGTCGGACACCCCTACCGACTCGGCTGGCGCAGCGTCGACGCGGTCGGGCCCAGTCTGTGACCGTGGACCCCTTCCGTTCGCCGACGCTCCGGGTGCCCAGCGCGGGCGGCTGTACGACTCGGTCGCCGGCTCGCTGGAGCTCTCACTCATCGCCGGTTTCGCAGGATCACGTGCGTCTCCCCCTGCCCGCGACAGGAACCCCTGGTTGACGCGCCATACGCACCAATGTCCTCCCAACCCGGACCGCGCACGACTTCACCTTCGACTGCGCCATCTCCATCTCCGCTCGCCGTCTGCCGCACGTTCTCGCCAGGCTACGGGCCCGAACACCAATTCGCCTCAGCGGAACATCGATGCGGCGCGGAGCTCCTGCCTCATCGGTGGCCTAGAAGTTCAGGTTGATGTTCGACTTGTTGATGACAAGCGGCGGCCCGAGGAGCAGCATGTGCCGGCTCGGGTACCACTTGATCGGGGTGGAGATCCCCGGCACATTGTTCACTGCCTTGAACGGGTAGCCACCGTGGTCCTTCAGCATCTGGATCACGCCCCAACCAGCAAGGTAGCCGAGGGTCGTCGGGTTCCACAGCACCACATCCTTGACCACACCGTCGTTCACATAGGTCCGGATCGTGTTCGGATCCGTCTCCCCGGTGACCGCGATCTTACCCTTCAACCCTGCTGCCAGGACGGCCTGCGCTATCCCGGGCACGTTGGTGGACGCCACCCCGATGAAGCCCTTCAAGCCAGGGTAGGCCGCGAGGTACCTGCTGGCGATCGTCTCGGACTGCGTCGGGCTCTCGCCGGCGTAGTCGATCGGGAGCAGATGGAGATGCGGGTACTTGCTCGCAAGCTCGGACTTCATGTACCCGATCCAGTCGTTCAGGTTCGTCGCCGAGGATCCGGCAGAGATGATCGCGACGTCACCGGTAGGAGTCGTCGTCTTCTCGATCTTCGCGATCTGCTGTCCGAGGAGCTGGACGGCGGTGTCCCCGATGTCTTGCGCCCGCGCCTGCTCGACCCAGAGACGGTTGTTGGGACAAGAGACGTCCGAATCCGAGGCGAAGAAGATGACATGCTCAGCCTTCGCCTTGTTCACAAGGGAGCACAGTGCCGTCGGGCTGTTCGCCGACACGCCGACGGCATCCACCTTCGGGTTCGAGAGCAGCGTCGTGACGTACTCGGCCTGTCCCGAGACGGACGCAGTCGTCGGCCCTTCGTAGATGAAGTGGGCACCGAAACGCTTGGCTGCCTGCTGCATCCCTACCTCCATGGAGGTGAAGTACGGGATGCCGATCAACTTCGGCACGAAGGCGAAGGTGTAGCCGCTCGTGGAGCTCGACGGCTTGGCCGTCGGTGCCGCGGTCGACGACTTGCTCGAGCTGCACGCTGCGAGCAGCAGCGCCGCAGCACTCATGCCGACGAGCAATTTCCCAGCACTCCGTAGACTGCCTCCCCTCGCCCCGCTCGGCGCTGTGGCTTGGCTCCCCTTCATCGACCTGCCCTCCCCTTCTGGGTCCTTCGCATCCTGGCTGACCCGACTTCGACACCGCGTACTGAGACCGCACGCGTCACCGCGACCCGGCTGGCCAGGTCCGCTGCCTGCCGATCACAGCACGTGGTCCCTTACTGTCCCACGCTCCCCTTCCACCGACACGCCCTTGTTCTTGAATCGTTTAAGACTACGCGCAACGTTACAACGCGTCCTCATTTCCGTCAAGTCCCCCGGGCCCTCGTCTCTGCCTCTCCGACGGCCAGGGCCCACGAGAGCGCCCGGGCGACCGCTTCCCCCGCGCAAGTGCGTCCGACGCAACGAGGCCACAGAACGGTCCTTGATCCCACAGGTCGACCCACACCGATGCCAGGAGGCCCAGGTTTCGGCAGTGCGCCATCTGGCTGGGGGCTGGGGGCTGGGGGCTGGGGGCTGGGGGCTGGGGGCTGGGGGCTGGGGGCTGCGCGAGGCACGCGGTCGTGCTCGGCGGTACGGTTGCGATCACAGGCGTCGACGTCGCCACGGCCCGCAATCGATCCGGGCCGCCGCTGGCGATCTCGACTGGTCGAACAGGTGACACGGGAGGCAGTATGGTGTCGACGCACGTCGTTGATGGGCGGCTACGAGCCGAGCGCTGCGAACCGTCCCGCCACTCGTCGGCATGCTACGAGCAGCCAGCGCCGCGTGCGCAACCGTGCTCCAGGCACGCCGAACCGCGCCCGCAGCCACTGCGACATGACCCACCCCAGCATGGACCGATCCAGTGCGGGTAGCGCTGTTCGTGACGTGCCTGGGCGACGTCCTGTACCCCGAGGTGGGCCGGGCGACCGTCGAGCTGCTGCACCGGGTCGGCTGCGACGTCGTGTTCCCCCAGGCACAGACCTGCTGCGGGCAGATGCACGTCAACACCGGCTACCAGCACGACGCCTTGGCCTTGGTCCGCCGCCACGTCGAGATCTTCGAACCGTACGAGGCGGTGGTGGCACCGTCTGGCTCGTGTGCGGCGTCTGCCCGCCACCAGCACGCCATGGTCGCCCGGCGAGCCGGGGACCCGGGGCTGGCCAGCCGGGCCCATCGACTCGGTCAGCGCACCTGGGAGCTGTCGATGTTCCTCACCGACGTGCTCGGCCTCGAAGACGTCGGCGCGTACTGGCCGCATCGGGTCACCTACCACCCCACCTGTCACTCGCTTCGAAGCCTGGGCGTAGGTGACCGGCCACTGCGCCTTCTTCGCCGGGTGCGGGGAATTGACCTGGTCCCGTTGCCCGAGGCCGAGGTGTGCTGCGGGTTCGGCGGCACGTTCGCGCTCAAGAACGCGGACACCTCCACAGCCATGCTGGCCGACAAGATGCGGGCTGTGCTCGACAGCGGTGCTGAGATGTGCACTGCCGGCGATGCCTCGTGCCTGATGCACATCGGTGGCGGGCTCTCGCGTCTGCGGAGCGGAGTGCGAACCATCCACCTGGCCGAGATCCTCGCGGCCACGGAGACCTCGCAGGCGGGCAACGGATCTCCGGACAACACCCGTAGCCAGGTGGTCCGATGACGACCAGACAGGCAGTTCCACGACGACACGACACGCCGTCCGATGACACCCAAGCCAGGTGCTCCGATGACAACGGGGTCAGCTGCTTCCATGACGCACAGCGAGGCACTTCCATGACGCCCAGCCAGGTGCTCCGATGACGCCCAGCCAGGTGCTCCGATGACGCCCAAGCCAGGTGCTCCGATGACGCCCAAGCCAGGTGCTCCGATAGCCCGTCCGGCCCCGCGTGCCTCGCTGACGGTGGGCCGCCTCCACGGCGAGCGAAGCTTCCCCGCCGAGG
>JAKAQW010000150.1 GCA_021819525.1 Actinomycetes bacterium | reverse complement strand
GGACTGCATGATGGCCGACAGTCGCTTCATGACGCCGGGCATGTGGTGACCTCTCTTCGGTCTTCTGGGTCTCGTAGGGCTCGCTGGCCGAGGCGTGGCGCACTGCTCTCGGCGAGACCGGCGGGCAAAGCCGGCACCGGCAGCCGGCCGGCGCCGTCCTCAGCCTGTCGACTACACCGTGTCGCCGGGGCCGCGCGCCACTACCTTAGTCCGCCCGATCTGGCCGAGCCCGGTCGCCTCGGCGGGTGGCGAGCGGGTGTGTGCAGACCTGCGGCGGGTCCGATGCCAGACTGGGCCCATGGCCTATCGCCCCGTGTCTGCTGTGCTGCTGGCTGCCGGGGAGGGGACCCGTATGCACTCGAGCAGGCCGAAGCCGCTGCACCGGCTGTGCGGCCGGCCGATGGTCCTGCACGTCCTCGACGCCTTGGCCGAGCTGCCTGTGCGCGAGGTAGTGGTGGTCGTCGGGCATCGAGGCGACTGGGTGACCAAGACCCTCTCCGAGCATGCCCCGAGCACGCTGGCGCTCTCCTTCGTCGAGCAGGCCGAGCGGCTCGGCACAGCCGACGCCCTGGCGGTGGGCCTCACAGCGCTCTCCGAGGAACTGGTGGACGCCGACGGCGACGTGGTGGTGCTCCCCGGCGACACCCCCCTGGTGCGCCCGGCCACCCTCGTGAGGTTGGTGCGCGAGCATCGGCTGAGCGAAGCGGCGGCCACGCTGGTGACGGCACGGGTCGACGACGCCACTGGGTCGGACCGGGTGGTGCGCGGCAAGGCGGGAGCGGTGGTGCGGATAGACGACCCGTCGGTGGTGTCCTCGGCGGCAGCCCGCCTCGGCGGAGGCGCTGAGGCGGGCATGGCGGAGGATGACGGGGTCGCCGACGCGGGGGCGGGAAGGGCGTGCACCGAAGTCGCCACCACCATCCACTGCTTCCGCCTCGGCGTGCTGGCCCCGGCGCTCCGGCGGATCGCGGCGGCGGGCGATCCGGCAGAGCACCGCCTGACCGACGTCTACGAAGTGCTGGCCAGTGCCGGCTACCGGGTCGAGTCGGTGACGGTGGACGACCCCATGGAGGCGGCCGGGGTGAACGACCGTGCTCAGCTGGCCGTGGCGGAGGCCGAGCTACGCGCCCGGATCAACGACCGGTGGATGCGCCAAGGGGTCACCATGTGGGATCCGTCACGTACCTACGTCGACGCCGGCGTGGAGCTCGCCCCTGACGTGGTGCTGCTACCGGGAGTGGTCCTCCAAGGTGCGTGCCGCATCGGATCCGGCGCGGAGATCGGCCCGGACTGCCACCTGGTCGACACCGTGGTGGGCGCCGGTGCGACGGTTCGCCAGTCCTCGGGGGTCGGCGCCGTAGTGGGCGCGGGGGCCTGCGTCGGGCCCTTCGCCTGCCTGAGCGCAGGCGCCGCGGTGGCCGACGGGGCGGTGGTGGCGGCCTTCGTCGAGCTGGGTGGGCCCGCCCCCGCCCCCGCTTGCTAGCGTCTCGCTCGATGGAGCTCGTACCGAGGCGACGACTGGAGCTGTTCTCGGGTCGCTCACACCCGCAATTGGCCGAGGAGATCGCCCGGCACCTGGGGGTGGAGCTGGGCGATGCCAACCTTCGCTCGTTCGCCAACGGCGAGGTCCACTGCCGGTACGGCTCGTCGATCCGAGGCAGCGACGTGTTCATCGTGCAGACCCACTGCGGCCCGGTCAACGACACGTTGATGGAGCAGCTCATCATGATCGACGCGGCCAAGCGGGCGTCGGCCAAGCGCATCACCGCGGTCTGCCCCTACTACGGCTACTCGCGTCAAGACCGCAAGGCGACTGGCCGGGAGCCGATCACCGCCAAGCTGGTGGCCGACATGCTGCAAACCGCAGGAGCGGACCGGGTGGTGAGCGTCGATCTGCACTCGGGGCAGATCCAGGGGTTCTTCGACATCCCCTTCGACCACTTCACCGCTATGCCGGTCCTGCTGGCCGAGCTGCGCAGCCAGGGCACCGACGATCTGGTGATCGTGGCCCCCGATGCCGGCCGGGTGAAGGTGGCCGAGCGCTACAGCCAGCAGCTCGGGACCGACATCGCGGTGGTGCACAAGCGTCGACCGCGGGGGACCGCGAACGCAGTAGAGGCACTGCACGTGGTGGGCGAGGTGGAAGGCCACCGGTGCGTGCTCATCGACGACATGATCGACACTGCAGGGACCATCTGCGCCGGCGCCGAGCTGCTCGCCGAGCGTGGCGCTGCGGACGTCTGGGCCATGGCCACCCACGCGCTCTTGTCGGACCCGGCACTCGAACGGCTCGAGAAGTCGGCCATCTCCAAGGTGGTGGTGACGAACACCCTGCCCATCCCCGAGGACCGGCGGATCGACAAGTTGCACGTGGTCTCGGTGGCCGGGCTCATCGCCGACTCGATCGACGCCGTCTTCGAGGACACGTCGGTGTCCGAGATCTTCGGCGGGGACAACCTGGCATGACCCGGGCCCGGGCCCGGGCCCGAGCCCGAGCCCCCGGTTCCGCACCCGCACCAGGGCTCGATCGCGGTCAGGCCCTGTGCCCCAACCCGGCTATGCTTCGCGGTCCGTCGGGCTGCAGTGCCGGCGAGGACCCGGAGCCGGCTTGCGGACCTCGCCGGTGCCTGCGCCGGACCGAGGTCCCAACCGTCGTCGAGCGCAGGAGCTTTCATGGCCGAGAACACTCTTCGTGCTGCCACAGGGCGAGGCACCGGCTCGGCTGAGGCCCGCCGGCTGCGCCGCCAGGGCGGCATCCCCGCCGTCGTCTACGGGCACGGTATGGAGGCGGTGGCGCTGTCGGTGGCTGGTGCCGAGCTGCGAGCAGCGCTCAGCACCGATGCCGGGTTGAACGCGGTGATCACCTTGCAGGTCGACGATCGTCAGTACCTTGCGCTGACTCGGGAGATCCAGCGGCACCCGGTCCGCGGCACCGTCACCCACGTCGACTTCCAGGTCGTCAATCCCGACGAGTCGGTGCTGGCCGAGGTGCCGGTGACCTTGGTCGGAGAGGCGATCGAGGTGGCCCACGGTGACGGCGTGGTGGACCAGCTGCTGTTCACCTTGCCGGTGCACGCGAAGCCGGCGGAGATCCCCAATTCCCTCGAGGTGGACATCTCGACGTTGACCGTCGGAGGCACCATCCGCGTCGCCGAGGTGGCCTTGCCGGCGGGTGTCACCACGGATCTCGATGACGACACGGTGCTGGTCATGGGTGTGCCGCCCCGGGTGCAGACCCGAGCCGAAGCGGCGGCTGAAGCCGGCGAGACCTTGCCGGCCGGCGACACCGAAGGCTAGGCCCTGGCTCCGCTGCTGGGTGGCCGGTCCGAGCGTCGTGGGAGCGCGGCCGACTGGCTCGTCGTCGGTTTGGGCAATCCGGGGCGGGAGTACGAGCACACCCGGCACAACGTCGGTGCCGATGCCGTGCGGCTGCTCGCCGCCCGCTCCGGCCAGAAGCTCGAGCTCGAGAAGGGATTGCGGGCCGAGATGGCCGCCTGCACCCTGCCCGGTGGGTCGGTCGCCGTGGCTGTGCCGACCACCTACATGAACGACTCCGGCTTGGCCGTGGTGGCGCTGGTGCGCCGTTGCGGCATCGATGCCGTCAGCCGGCTGGTGGTCGTGCACGACGAGCTCGATCTGCCCACTGGCCGGGTGAAGGTCAAGGTGGGGGGTGGCACCGCCGGCCACAGGGGTCTGGGCTCCATCCATGCCCATCTCCACGATCCGGGCTATGTCCGGGTCCGGATCGGTATCGGCAAGCCTCCCGGCCGTCAGCCCGGAGCCGAGTACGTGCTGCGACGCCCCGGCCGCAGCGAGCAGGCAGTGCTGGCGGTGGCGGTCGACCAGGCTGCAGATGCCGTGGCCACAATCGTCGACGCCGGGGTCGAGGTCGCGATGAACCAGGTGAACGCCGCGTCGTGAGCGAGCAGTCGGCACCGCTACCCTGACCTGCCATGGCCTCGCCATCCCCTCCACCCTTGGCCGAGCTGCTCGGTGTGCTGCGCCACGAGCCGGCCCTGGCTCGGGCAGCAGCCGGCGAAGACGGCACGGTCGTGGTTGGCGATGCCGCGGTCCCGGTGGTGGTGGCCGGGCTGCATCGCTTCGGCGCTCGCCGTCCGATCCTGGTGGTCACACCCACGGCCAGCGACGCCGAGCGTGTGGCCCACGACGTCGGCGCCTTCCTGCCGGCCGAGCAGGTCGAGCTCTTCCCCGCGTGGGACACGCTGCCCTTCGAGCGAGTGAGCCCCGAGGTCGCCACCATGGGGCAGCGCCTCCGGGTGCTGTGGCGTCTGGCTGGGCATCCGGCGCTGGCGAGCTGGGGCCCACCTGAGATCGTGGTGGCGCCGGTCCGGGCCGTGCTCCAACGCCTGGGACCCCTGGACGGGCACACCGCGCCCCTGCGCGTGGCGCCCGGTGACCGGGTGGACCAGGCGGAGCTGGTGGCCCGGCTGGTGGCCATGGGCTACCGCCGCGAGTATCAGGTCGAGCACCGTGGTGAGCTGGCCGTGCGTGGTGGCATCGTGGACGTCTATCCCTCCACCGGCGAGCTTCCCGTTCGCATCGACTTGTGGGGTGACGAGGTCGACCGCCTGGCGAGCTTCGACCCCGCCGACCAGCGCTCCGACGCCGGGCTCGACGAGGTGGTGTTGTTCGCCTGCCGAGAGCTGGTCCCGACCCCAGAGGTTCGCTCCCGGGCCGCCAGCCTGGTCGAAGAGGCACCGTGGGGCCGAGCGCAATGGCAGCGGATCGCCGGCGGCGAGCTGTTCGACGGCATCGAGTCGTGGCTGCCATGGTTGGACGCGGCGGAGGTCCTGCTCCCCGACCTCCTCGGCGAGCACGCGCTGGTAGCGATGGTCGACCCGCGCCGGACCCGCGACCGGGCCGGGGAGCTGCTCGACGACGAGACTGCCCTTGCCGACGCGCTGGCGGTCACGTGGGGGGCGTTGCCCCCCCCAAGCGAGAGCAGTGGAGGTCCCGCCACCGACGTCGCTGGCCCCGCTGCCGACCTTGCTGGCCCCGCTGCCGACCTTGCTGGTTCGGCTGCCGACCTTGCTGGTCCTGCCACCGACCTTGCTGCTTCGGCTGCCGACGTCGCTGCCCCTGCCACCGACCTTGCTGCTTCGGCTGCCGACCGGGTCCGCAGCCGGACTGGGGGGGCGGCGAGCGCGTTCCCCCGGCTGCACGCGCCTCTGGCCCGCCTTCTCGCCCGATGCCCGGCGGCAGTGCTCTCGCTCCTGCCAGTGGCCGACACCCCCGACCATGCGGTCGTGGAGACGCGCCTATGGGGCCCCGGTAGCGGTGACCGTGCCGTGCTGGCCGGTCGTCTCGGCTCGCTGGCCAAGGGCGGCTATCTCGTAGTGGTCTGCGCCGACTCCGCCGGTGCCGCGGGGCGGATGGCAGCCAATTTGGTGGCTGAGGGGCTCGACCCGAGCACCGGCGATGGTCCGGCAGGGATCACCACCCCCGGCGTCCATGTGCTCGAGGCCGCCTTGGACCGGGGGTTCATCCTGCCTGGCGCCAAGCTGGCGGTGCTGGCCGAGGCCGACGCCAGCGGCCGGCGCCGTCCCCACCGGGTGGCCCGGGCCCGGGCCCGACCGGTCGACGGCTTCTTCGACGACCTGGCGCCAGGGGACTACGTGGTGCACCGCCAGCACGGCGTGGCCCGCTACGCAGGCATGGTGACGCGCACCATGGGCGGATCCGCGCGTGACTACCTGCTCCTGGAGTACCGCGGCGACGACAAGCTCTACCTGCCCTCCGACCAGATCGCCTCGCTCACCCCCTACAGCGGAGGAGAGTCTCCCAGCCTCAATCGTCTGGGTGGCTCGGAGTGGCAGCGCACGCGAGCCAAGGCCCGCTCGGAGGTCCGGGCTGTGGCCGAGGAGCTCGTCGCCCTGTACCGCCGAAGGCTCCAGCTCGAGGGGCATGCCTTTGGACCTGACACCCCCTGGCAGGTCGAGCTCGAGGACAGCTTCCCCTACGTCGAGACGCCCGACCAGCTGCAGGCCGTGGCCGATGTGAAGGCAGACATGGAGGCACAGATCCCCATGGACCGCCTGGTCTGCGGCGACGTCGGCTTCGGCAAGACAGAGGTAGCCGTGCGCGCCATCTTCAAGGCGGTGCAAGACGGCAAGCAGGCAGCGTTGCTGGTGCCTACCACCCTGCTGGCCCAGCAGCACACCCAGACCCTGGTGCAGCGCTTCGCCCCCTTCCCGGTCCGGGTGGAGATGCTGTCACGGTTCTTGACCCCCGCCCAGGCGAAGGCGGTGGTAGCCGGGGTGGCCGACGGCTCGGTGGACGTGGTGGTGGGTACCCACCGTCTGCTGGCCAGCGGTGTGGCGTTCCACCGCCTGGGACTGCTGGTGGTCGACGAGGAGCAGCGGTTCGGAGTAGGTCACAAAGAGGCCATGAAGCAGCTCGCCGCCGACGTGGATGTGCTCACCATGACAGCCAACCCCATTCCGCGGACCTTGGAGATGGCGCTCACCGGGATTCGCGACCTGTCGCTCATGTCCACGCCGCCCGCCGCTCGCCAGCCGATCCTCACCTACGTCGGCGAGTACGAGGAGGCGGCGGTGGTCGAAGCCATCCGTCGCGAGCTGCTCCGTGAAGGCCAGGTGTTCTTCGTGCACAACTGGGTCCGCGACATCGAGCAGGTGGCGGCTCGAGTCCGGTTCCTCGTGCCAGAGGCACGGGTGGCCGTGGCACACGGGCAGATGGACGAAGGCTCCCTCGAACAGGTGGTCCTCGACTTCTGGGAACGTCGCTACGACGTCTTGGTCTGCACCACCATCATCGAGTCCGGCATCGACATGCCGTCGGTCAACACCTTGGTGGTCGACCGCGCCGACCGGCTCGGCTTGGGGCAGCTCCACCAGCTGCGGGGCCGGGTGGGGCGTTCGGGGCAACGCGCCTATGCCTACCTCCTGCACCCGGCAGACCGGGTGCTGAGCGAGACCGCCTACGAGCGGCTGCGCACCATCGGCGAGCACACCGAGCTGGGCAGCGGGTTCAAGATCGCCATGCGCGACCTCGAGATCCGGGGGGCGGGGAACCTGCTCGGTCGCGACCAATCGGGCCACATCGCCGCGGTCGGCTACGACCTGTACGTCCAGCTCGTGGCAGAGGCGGTGGCCGAGCTCAAAGGCGAGCCGCTCCGAAGCGGGCCAGAGGTCACCATCGACGTGCCCTCGGTGGCCCACCTGCCCGCCGACTACGTCGAACGCGAGGATCTTCGCCTGGAGGCCTATCGCCGGCTCGCTGCTGTGACCGACGACGCCGAGGTCGACGACATCCGAGCAGAGTGGCTCGACCGGTTCGGCCCGGTGCCCGCCGCGGCCGAAGGGCTGCTCGAGGTAGCTCGGCTGCGCGCCGAGTGCATCCGTACCGGCATCGCCGAGGTGACCGTCGGCGCGCCTCGGGCGAACCTGGCCGGCTCGAGGCACCGCGCAGCCTTGGTCGGCCGGCTGTCGCCGGTGGAGCTGCCGGCCAGTGCCCGGGTCCGGCTGCGGCGCTTGCACCCAGGGGCGCTGCTCAAAGAAGACGTCGGTCAGCTGGTGGTGCCACTACCTCCAGGTGAGGATCCGGTGACCGCCCTCGTCGCCCTGCTGCGCCAGCTGCTCCCCCCGATAGCGGCGGTCCAGGTGGCCGGGGGGAGCTGATGGACGCCGCCGCCGGCTCTCGCGGTGGCTCAGGGTCATTGTGGTCCGGCTCAGCCGGTGGGCGGCCCTGGGCCCGGCGGCGGTGTCGGGCTGCCGAATGCTCGGTGGGGTCACCGACCGGTAGCATGCGCATCTCGTGAGACGCCTTGCCATCATCGTGGCCCTGGTGGGTCTGGCCGTGGGAGCCTCGGCCTGCACCACCTCGCCGACTGTCGCCACCGTGGGCGGATCGGTCATCACCAAGGCCACCCTGGACGGCCAGCTGTCGGACCTGGCCAGCAGCGCCGACGCCGCCTGCGTGTTCGCCACCGAGTTCGGGCTGTCCGGCTCGACCGTCGCGGGAGCCGGGCAGGGAACGGTGACCACCCAGGCAGCCACAGTGGAGCTCGACAACCTGGTCCTCAGCCGGCTGCTCTCCGAAGCACTGGCCCGACGCCATGTCACGCTCACCTCTGGTGACCTGAGCGCGGCGCGCACCGACCTCACCGCAGCGGTTGCGGCCTCGCTGTCGAGTGACACGCAGTCTGGTGCTCTCCCCCCTGCGTGTGCGGGGCTGACCGCCAATCCTGTGGCCGGCCTGCCCAGCGCCTTCGACAGCCGCATCGAACGGTTCCTGGCGCTCCAAGAGCAATTCGAAGCGGCTGTCGGTCACGTCGACGTGTCGAGTGCCGGAGTGGCCCGCTACTACCGTCACCACCAGGCTGCCTACCGTGAAGCGTGCCTCTCGGTG
>JAKAQW010000149.1 GCA_021819525.1 Actinomycetes bacterium | reverse complement strand
ACTTCCCCCACCGCAGCGACCCGGCCCCCCACCGCAGCGACCCGACCCTCCACCGCAGCGACCCGACCCTCCACCGCAGCGACCCGACCCGCTTCGTCACCGTCCTCGCCGGGTTCGTGGCCGAGAACCCGCCGGCAGCGTTCGAGGCCGAGAGGTGGCAGGGCCGGCTGCGAGCCGGGAATTGACCTCGCACCACCGCTTGGCCGATAATCTTGACCCAGCAGTCAGGTTCGGGCGGGCGCCCAGGGTGGCATCAGCCCGGGTGACCCGCCGGCCTGCGAAAGGAGATGCCATGAGCACAGCCGTCATCGTCGACGCGGTTCGGACCCCCGGAGGCAAGCGCAACGGCAAGCTGCAGGGGTGGCACGCCGCCGACCTGGCTGCCGAGCCGCTCAAAGCCCTGATGGCCCGCAACGACCTGGACCCTGCCCTTGTCGATGACGTCATCATGGGATGCGTGATGCAGGTCGGCGAGCAGGCCCTCAACCTGGGTCGCAACGCGGTGTTGGCCGCGGGCTTCCCGGAGTCGGTGCCCGCTACCACGATCGACCGCCAGTGCGGCTCGTCCCAGCAGGCCATGCACTTCGCCGCCCAAGGGGTCATCGCCGGCGCCTATGACGTGGTGATCGCAGCCGGCGTCGAGCACATGACCCACACGCCGATGGGCTCGTCGGTAGTCCGTGACCTGGGTTTCCCCTTCGGGCCGACGGTGATGGGCAGGTACGCCGAGCGCGGTGGGCTGGTGTCGCAGGGGATCTCGGCAGAGATGATCGCCGACCAGTGGGGCCTCACCCGTGAGCAGCTCGACGCCTTCGGAGCGCGCAGTCAGCAGCTCGCCGCCCAGGCCACCGCCGAGGGCCGGTTCGACAACGAGATCGTGCCGGTGGCAGTGAAAGACGCCGAGGGCAAGCTCACCGACGAGATGCTCCGCGCCGACGAAGGCATCCGGCCCGGTACTACCGCCGAGGTGCTGGCCAACTTGAAACCGGCGTTCAAGCCCGACGGCAAGGTCACCGCTGGGACCTCGTCGCAGATCACCGACGGTGCTGCAGCCGTCCTCATCATGAGCGAGGAGAAGGCAGCAGCCCTGGGTCTGCGACCGCGGGCCCGGTTCCACGCCTTCGCGTTGGCTGGGGTGGACCCCGTCACCATGCTCACCGGGCCCATCCCTGCCACGCAGAAGGTGCTCGAGCGAGCCAAGCTGCAGATGTCGGACATCGACCTGGTCGAGATCAACGAGGCGTTCGCCTCGGTCGTCTTGGCCTGGGAGAAAGAGCTGCACCCCGACATGGCCAAGGTGAACGTCAACGGTGGGGCCATCGCCCTGGGCCACCCGCTCGGAGCCTCGGGTGCCAAGCTCATGGCAACCCTGCTCAACGAGCTCGAGCGCACCGACGGTCGCTGGGGGTTGCAGACCATGTGCGAAGGCGGCGGGCTTGCCAACGCCACCGTCATCGAGCGTCTGGGCTGAGCCTCGCACTGCCCTGGCCTGACAGGCTGTCGCGTGCCACGGCTCGAGCTCGTGGTGCTCGGGCCTTCTGTCTGCGACTTGTCCCGCCCCGGGGCAATTCGCCACGGGCTCTCGAGGATCGGGTTCCGTCGAGGACGTCGACGTCCTGGCCGGGAGGTCGTGGAGCCGGCCCGAAGAGGCGTCGTTCGACCAGGCCGCTGCTCCAGCGGGTGGTCAGTGAGCTGAGCGGGTGGTCAGTGCCATGGACAGCTGGTCAGTGCCATGGACAGCTGGTCAGTGCCACTGGGGCGACTGGCGGTCAGTGCCACTGCGTGGCCAGGCCGAAGCCGCCGGCGAAGATGACGATGCCACCGAGCAGGTACCAGTTCGTCGGCGAGGCGGGCAGCACGTCGAAGTAGTTGAGGATGATCATCGACACCCCGATGAGCAGGATGAGCCCGATCAGCGGCGCCAGCCACTTGGGGCTGACCCGGACCTGACGCGGTGTCGGCGGGGTATAGCGCCCGCCTTGCCGGCGCCGCTTGGAGGCAGCGGCAGTTCCCTTGGCGGCGGTGCGAGCCATGGTGCGAGGATAGCCAGAGCCCGGGTGCTCCTGCAGCCGGGCTCTGGCGAGCCGGTCCTCGGGGGTGGACAGCTGCTTCCGGCGGTGGGGCGCTTCGTGGGGGCGAGCCGGTCCCCGGGGGTGGACGGTAGGGTTTGGTGATGGCTGCCGACGTGCTGCTCATCGACAACTACGACTCTTTTACCTACAACCTGGTGCAGGAGCTCGGCGAGATGGGCGCGACGACAGTGGTGTACCGCAACGACGCCATCGACGTCGAGGGGATCCGTCGCCTCGCCCCCCGGTCGGTCGTCATCTCGCCGGGTCCCGGCCGACCCGAGACGGCCGGCGTGTCGCAGGCGGTGGTAGCCGAGCTCGGATCCGAGCTGCCCATCCTTGGGGTATGCCTGGGCCATCAGTGCATCGCCCAGGTCTACGGGGCCCGAGTCGTGCGGGCCGCCGAGCTGATGCACGGCAAGACGTCGGCTGTCTACCACCACGGCACCGGCGTGTTCGGTGGCCTGCCAGATCCCTTCACTGCCACCCGCTACCACTCGCTGGTGGTCGACCCCGCGTCTGTGCCCGACCAGCTCGAGGTCACCGCCTACACCACCGACGGCGTGGTCATGGGCCTACGCCACCGGCGGTTGCCGGTCGAGGGCGTGCAGTTCCATCCCGAGTCCATCTTGAGCCCCGACGGACCGGCGCTGCTTGCCAACTTTCTCACCTCCGCCGGGATCGCCGTCGACGGTGTGGCCTGTGCCGGTCTGGCTCCCATCGGCTTTGCCGGAGACAGCGCGACTACGGCAGTGGAGGCCCGCGCACGAGCCACCCGCGCCGGTGACGGGCACCGGACAGCTCTTCGAGCGCCCGGCGCCTGAGCAGCGGTCTGCCACTCGTGCCAGCCATGAGCGTCGCCGAACTGGGGCAGTTCCTCCTCGACGCCTTCCCCGATGCGCCCCCGCCGTACCTTGTCAGCCGCGTGGAGCGGGGTGTGGTCGAGCTCCGCCTGCCGGTCGTCGCCGCTCACGGCCGACCTGGCGGCACGGTGTCGGGACCGGCGCTCATGGCCCTGGCCGACTGTGCCGCCTATCTGGGGGTAGTGGCAGAGATCGGGCCCGTGGCGCTGGCTGTCACTACCAGCCTCCACATCGACTTCCTCCGCAAACCCCCCATGGAGGACGTCACTGCCACCAGCACGCTCATCAAGCTGGGGCGGCGCCTGGCAGTTGCCGACGTCGAGCTGCGCTCCACGGCCCCGCTCGAAGAGCCGGGGCAGTCCGGGCCACCGGAGCGCCGAGCCTTCGGCGGTCCCCCGGACCTGGTGGCGAAGGCTCAGGTCACCTACTCGATCCCCCCGGTCCGCCCGTGATCGGGCTGCCGACATCCTCCGGTGGACCTCGTGGGGCAGAGTGTGCTGATGGAGCACGGCGGGCGCCGGCTGCCATCTGCTCTGCGCCGGCTGCCGCATGCTCTGCTGTGGTGGCCGCATGCTCTGCGGTGGCTGCCGGATCCGCCGGGGACGTGACACAGGAGGTAGGGATGACCACGATGCCTTCGACGACGATGGTGGCATCTTCGCAGAACGAGGACGCCAGTCGGCGCACCACGCTCTGATGGGGGCATGGTGGTGGCGCGTGCTCCGAGCAGCCGTGGTGGTGGCAGCGGGGGCCGTGGTGTGGGTGGTGGTGTTGCCGAGTCGCCACGTGGTCCCCGATCACATGGCCGCCCTCACCGTGCGTCAGCCGAACATCGGTGGCCTGGTGGCCAAGCCGGCGACCGCCAAGGCGCTGGCCCCGTCCAAGAGCACGGTGGCCGCCGTGCGCCGGGCCGCCAAGGCACATCCTGCGCACACCGGGATCTACGAGGTCGGCTGGGCCAGCCCACCGAAGGCGTCCCCGCAGGAGAACGCCGGTCTGCTGGTACAGCTCCTGCCCACGCCGGCGCTGGCCCGCCAGGTGCTCTCCGGCGTCCGCCACCAGTACTCGTCGAGCCGGTCGGTGGGTGGCAGCAACTACCGGCTCGAGGCCCACTTCGCAGTTCCGGGTGTTCCTGGTGCCGAGGGGTTGACCTATGCCATCAGCGCAGCTTCGCCGGCGTCGTCCTCGCCTGCCCCGGCGGGCACGGCCGACGTCGTCACCTTCCGAGAGGGGTCGGTGGCTGTGCTCGAGCTGCTGCAGAGCACAGGCAAGGCACCGAGCACCGCCGGGGTGGTGACGTTGGCTCGGGCGGAGCTGGCCGCCGTGCGCCGTGCCGGCCCGGCCATCTCGCTCGCCGTGGTGAGAAGGCCGATGGTGCCGGCCATCGGCACCGGGGTCGGCGTCGTCGTCGTCGGCGCTGGGGTGGTGTTCCTGCCCGAGCACCTGGTCGGTCGGCGCCGGCGCAAGCGAGCCCGTCGCCAGCAGCACGAACGCGAGCGTGCGCTCGACCAGGTACGTGCCGGGGGACGCAGGACGGTACGCCGGCATCAGGCCCCGGCCTGGCGCCGCCAGGCACACGGGCCGCGCCGGGGCGCATTCTGGCGCTGAGCTGGTTGCGCCGTGGACTCGGTACCGGGAGACGGCCGCAGTTCTGCGCGGGAGACGGCCGCAGTGCCGCAGGCAGTGCCGCAGTGCCGCAGGCAGCGGTGCCGGGCTCTTCGACGGGGAAGGGCGCAGTCAGTGGGCGATGCCGGTGGTGACGGCGTCGATGCGGGCTATGGTGGCATCGTCGAGCCGGTCGAGCACCTCGATAGCGGCCATGTTCTCCGTGACCTGCTCGGGGCGGCTGGCGCCGGTGATGACCGTCGACACGTTCGGGTTGCGCGCGCACCAGGCAAGGGCCAGCTGGGCCAAGGTGCACTCGAGGTCGCCGGCCACAGCCGCGAGCTGACGGACGGCGTCGTTACGGGCAGGATCGGTGAGCATGGCCGCCAGCCACTCGTAGCCCGGCAGTGACGCCCGGCTCCCTTCGGGCACGCCGTCGACGTACTTGCCGGTGAGCAGGCCCGAAGCCAGTGGGCTCCACGTGGTGAGCCCGATGCCGAGATCCTCGTAGAGCCGCGTGTACTCCTGCTCCACCCGCCTGCGCCAGAACATGTTGTACTGCGGTTGCTCCATCACCGGCTTGTGGAGGTGGTGTCGCTCCGCGATGTCCCAGGCAGCCCGGATCTCGTCGGCCGACCACTCCGAGGTCCCCCAGTACAGTGCTTTGCCGGCGCTCACCATGTCGGACATGGTCCACACCGTCTCCTCGATGGGGGTGGCCGGATCAGGGCGATGACAGAAGACCAGATCCACGAAGTCGAGCCCGAAGCGCTCGAGCGAGCCGTCGATGCCTTGTGCCAGGTACTTGCGGTTGAGGGTCTGGCGCATGTTGATCTCGTCGTGGATGCCCCAGAACAGCTTGGTCGACACCACGTAGCTGTACCGGGGCCAGCCGAGGCGTTCGATGGCCTTCCCCATGATCCGCTCCGACTCCCCGCCGCCGTAGGCCTCGGCGTTGTCGAAGAAGTTCACACCAGCCTCTCTGGCCGCGCCGAGGCACTCGGCAGCGAGGCCGACGTCGAGCTGGTCGCCGAAGGTGACCCAGGAGCCGAAGGAGAGCACGCTCACCTGCAGGCCGGCTCGTCCGAGGCGTCGGAAGGGCATGGTTGTGGTCACAAGAGATCCTTTCTGGTGCCGCGGTGCGCGGTGCGCGGTGCACCAGCAGCCCTGGATGCCAAGTAGCACTCGGTGAAGCGGTGCTGACCCAGCCTCGCCAGGCACTGCCTGGCCAGCAGGTTACCGGGAGGCGGCGCAGGCGAAGCGAACAGCATGGCCCGGTGGGCGAAGGTCCTGAGTTGGCGTCGTAGGTGAAGCGACCTGGGCACTGACGTCGACGCTGCCGAAGCTCCAGGGGTGGCCTGGTGGACGAAGATGGACAGGTGCTCCGCCATCGAGTGATCGCCGTGTTGGCCGTGGGAGTGCTCCTGGCCTGGTGCGGATGGGCCAGTGCCTACCGAGCTGGGACCAATGGCGGCAAGGTGATCTGGGCGGTGTCGCTGGCGGTGGTGGCGGTGGTGGCGGTGGTGGCCGACGGTGCCTGGCGTCGCGGGCATCGGCAGTGGGTGGCGCCACGACCGGCACCCGCGTGGCCGGCACCGGCCGGCGCGGACGATCGCCGGTCGGTGCTCAGGGGTATGGCGCCGTGGCTGGTCCTGGCCCTGGTCGTCGTGACCTGGGAAGCGCTGGGCATCGATACAGGCCGGCATCAGCCCCACCTGACGCTGAGCGCGCTCGTGCTGGCCTTCCGGGCGATGCGGGCAGCGACGCTGGCGGTGTGGACCGGGTTGGGGCTCGGGTTCGTCGCCGTCCGCCTCCGGGCGCGTGCCGTGCCTGACCTCCACCGGCGCCGGCGGCGGTGCCGCTGGCCATCGAGCGCGTCGCATGGCGCGCTCGTGCCCGGGGCGCTCATCCTGGGCACCGCCCTCGTGTCCCGTCGGTCGATGCCCACCGCTCGAAGGGTGCGGTCGGCGCTCACCGCTTGGACGAGGTGGCCGGTGCCTACCGCTCGAACGGCGCGCTCGGAGGCCTCTGTTCGAGTGGCCCGGTCGGCACAGGCCCGAGGGATCCCGACTGCGACGGCTGGGCTGGGGTTGCTCCATCACAGCTCCCTGCTCGCCCTGCTCGAAGGCGACAGCCGGGCGGTCGGGGTGGGCTTCTGGATCGGGGTGGTGGTGGTGGCCGGAGCTGTGGAGGTCATGGCACGGCGCTCTGCGGGGCGCTTCTGCACTTTCGAGCAGCTCCTGCGGTGGATATCCGAACCGGTCCTCGCCGAGGTGGTGGCCGCTGCCGCCTGGGTCTATGCCGGATGGCATCTCTTCGCCCACTGATCCCTCGTCGGCTGCGGGGCCGCCTGGGACCTTCTGGCCCACCGGCCACCGCTGCTCCTTGTAGCCTTCGAGCCGATCCGACCAGCGCAGTTCTCCGATGGGACCGCCCCAGGGGGCGACCTCCTCGCCGGTGAGGAGCATGACGGCGCTGGCCGGCCGACGGAGGAGAACCGGTCATGGCGACCCAGAGAGCCACCCACACCCGGCGCTCGGAGGGCGTGCTGCCGGCTCAGCATCTCGACCAGGCGATCGCCGAGGGCATCGTGGACGCCGGGCGGTTCTCCATACCGCAGGCGAACATCCAACCAGCCAGCCTGGACCTGCGCCTGGGGGAGCGAGCAGTGCGGCTGCGCTGCAGCTTCCTGCCCGGCGACGACGCTGTGGCCGACAAGCTCGGTCACTACGCCCTCGACGAGCTCGACCTGGGTGGGCGCGGTGCGGTGCTCGAGACCGGCCGGCCGTACCTGGTGGAGTTGAAGGAGCGTCTCGCCCTGCCGGCCCAGATGCACGGCAAGGCGAACCCGAAGAGCTCGACGGGCCGGGTCGACGTCTTCACCCGGATCATCACCGACGGCGGTCGCCGCTTCGACGAGATCGCTCCGGGTTATCGCGGCGGCCTCTACCTCGAGGTGGTGCCGCTGTCGTTCCCGGTGCGGGTCCGTGAGGGCTTGGCGCTCAACCAGCTGCGCCTGGCGGTGGGTCGCCCTCGGCTGTCCGATGCCGAGATCCTGGTCGCCCATGAGCATCACCCGCTGCTGCGTCAAGACGGCCAGCCGGTGGCGCAGGGATCGTTGCTGGTGGCCGACGGGCTTTTCCTCGGACTGGATCTGCGCGGCGCCGACGAGACCGGCCGTGTCGGGTACTGCGCACGTCACAGCGCACCGCTGCTGGATCTCGGAGCCAGCGAGCCGGTCGACCCCGAGCTGTTCTGGGAGCCGGTCTGCCGGGAGCCAGGTGACCGGCTGGTGCTCGCGCCGCACCGCTTCTACCTGCTCATGTCCCGAGAGACGGTGTGCATCCCCCCCAGCCTGGCCGCCGAGATGACCGCGTACGACCCGACCAGCGGCGAGCTGCGCACCCACTACGCGGGCTTCTTCGACCCCGGCTTCGGCTTCGACCCCGAGGGCTCCCACCACGGCTCCCGGGCCGCGCTGGAAGTCCGGGCCCATGACGTGCCGTTCATGATCGAAGACGGCCAACCGGTCTGCAAGCTCACCTTCGAGCACATGCTCGAAGAGCCGCGCACGCTCTATGGCCAGGGGATCGGCTCCTCCTATCAAGGCCAGCGTGAGACCCTCGGCAAGTGGTTCGACGGAGCCCACCGGCCCGTGGGTACCCACAGCAGGACCGCTGCGAGCAGCTGACGCCAAGACGGTGAGCCAGGCGGGCTGCCCGAGGGCGGATCCGGCCGCTCGGGCGGCGTCATGACGCCAATTTGCGAGGATCTACCCGGTCGTCGGGGGCCTGGCGAGGCTGGGCCGGGCCGGTCGTCGGGGGCCTGGCGAGGCTGGGCCAGGCCGGTCGTTCGGGGGTGTGGCGAGGCCGG
>JAKAQW010000020.1:5693-35609 GCA_021819525.1 Actinomycetes bacterium | reverse complement strand
GCGCGCCAATGCCTGTTGCATCGATCGTTCGAGCGTGCCTTCCAAGTGGACATGGAGCTCGCACTTGGGCAACCCGGCGATGAAGTCTGGCACGGTTCCTCCGCTGCTTTTTCTCGAGAATTCTCGAGAATTCTCGAGAATTGGATGGTCGTAGAGAACCTTCGCTGGCCGAGCCCGACTGGTCGACCTTTACTGATTGTACAGCGGCGACCACCTTCTGGGGTCGGGTGGCCCGGCGGGCGCAGGCAGCGCAGGTGCTCCCCACACTGGCCAGGCCTGGGCATGGCCAGTGCGACAGCCCGGTCGCCGAGCGCCGGGAGCGCCGTCACCACGGGTACTGTGGTAGTCGATGGCCGAACCGGCGCCCGTCGGCGCACCTGCTCACGTCGACAGCCAGTGGCTCAGGCTCCTGCCCAAAGCAGAGGTGCACGTCCACGTGGAGGGCTGCGTGCCGTTGGCCGTGGTCGGGCTGGTTCCAGCCGATGCCAAGTTCAGGGATCTGGCGTCCTTTCTCGGCTTCTTGGACCGATCCTGCGGGTTGGTGACCGATGCGGCACAGCTGCGAGCGATCGCCTGCGGGATCGCCGAGCGGGCGGCGGCGAACGGCGTGCGCCATGTCGATGTCATCGTCAACCCTTCGCACTGGCCGGCGTGGCGAGGACGGTTGGCGGAGATGCTGGCAGCGCTCGACGGCGGGTTCTGCGAGGCAGAGCAGACCGCTGCAGTGACAGTTGCCGTCTGCGTCAGCCTGCTTCGCACCCAGGCGCCAGCCGAGGCCGAGTCACTGGTCGACTGGTTGGTGGAGCACCGCTGCCGGCGTGTGGTCGGCCTGTCGATCGACGGCGACGAGGCCGCCGCCGGCGCCAGCAGCCGTCGCTTCGCACCGCTGTTCGAGCAGGCCCGCATCGCCGGACTGCGTACCTGCGCCCACGCCGGGGAATCGAGCGGTCCCGCGGGCGTGCGGGACGCCCTCGACCTGCTGCACGCCGAGCGCATCGACCATGGGGTGAGAGCGGCGGAGGATCACGCTCTGGTAGTGGAGCTGGCGCAGCGGGGGACTCCGCTCGACATCTGTCCGACGTCGAACGTCCGCCTCGGCGTGGTCGAGTCCTTGGCGGCGCATCCGCTGGAGCCCATGCGGCGGGCCGGCGTGGCCATCTCGATCAACACCGACGATCCGTTGTTGTTCGGCTGCGACGTGGTCGGGGAGTACGAGCGGTGCGCGACCACCTTCGGTTGGGATCGGGCTGTCGCTGGCGCGGTGGCTCGCACATCGATCGATTCGTGCTTCGCCTCCGACGAGCGTCGCGCAGAGCTGCGACACGAGCTCGATGCGTTCCTGGTGAGGTCAGCGGATCCGTCGGCTCCGGCTCCGAGCCTGGCGGCACCGTCGCCGAGCCGGCACCGCGGGGGTGCTTGAGGCTCGGGGTGCTTGCCCGCCGGTCCAGGTGTCCGCCGGTCCAGGTGCCTGGCGGTCCAGGTGCCTGGCGGTTCGCGTCCTTGGCGGTTCGGGTCCTTGACGGTCCAGGTGCCTGGCGGTCCGGGTCCTTGACGGTTCGTACAGATCGGTCCATGATGCAGCATGGGAGACACGACCCCCGGTCTGGTGTGCGCTCACCACCATCTCTACTCGACCCTTGCCCGCGGCATGCCGCCGCCGCCGGTCCAGCCGACCACGTTCATGGAGATCCTCGAGCAGATCTGGTGGCGCCTCGATGTCGCTTTGGATCTCGACATGCTGCGGGCATCGGCACGGCTGGGCGCGCTCGAGGCCCTGAGCTGCGGCACGACCTCGATCATCGACCACCATGAGAGCCCGTCGGCGATCGAGGGCAGCCTCGACGTCATCGCGGAAGCCTGCGCCGAGGTGGGCGTCCGCGTGGTCTGCGCCTATGGGGTCACCGACCGCCACGGCGCCGACGGGGCCCGGAGGGGGCTGGCAGAGAACGAGCGGTTCCTCCGCGCGGGGGGCCGCGGGTTCGTCGGGGTGCATGCCGCTTTCACCTGCAGCGACGACACCCTGGCAGCCGCGGCCGGGTTGGCGGAGGATCTAGGGGTCGGGGTCCATGTCCACGTAGCCGAAGGTGCGGTCGATGCACCGGCTGCCGAACGCTTGGCTGGGCTGGCCCGCTCCGACTGGCTGCTCGTCCACGGGGTGCACCTGACGCGGCCACTGCAGGGGACATTGGTGCACAATCCTCGATCCAACATGAACAATTCGGTTGGCTACGCCAACCCGCGGGCGTGGAGCGGGCCGGTGGCGCTCGGCACCGACGGGATCGGGGCCGACATGGTGGAGGAATTCCGCCTGGCCTACGCCCGGGCCCGAGAGGCCGACGTCACCGCGGATCCGGTGCAGCCGTGGGGGTGGGTGCAGGCGGGATGGGATCTGGTGCCCGAGGCCCGAACGGACCTGGTGCGGTGGTCCTACGACGCGGTGGACGATCCGTGGCGCCTGGCGTTCACCACTGGCGTCCGGGCGTGCGATGTCTGGGTGGGCGGGGAGCAGGTGTTGCGAGACGGGCACCCGACACGCGTCGATCCGGTGGAGGTGCGCCGGCAGGGCGCCGAGCAAGCCGGGCGGCTCTTCTCCCTGCTGTGACGGCGGTGCAGGTCATCAGCCCTCGGTGGCGTTGACGGCACTGGCGTCGGTATGCCGTCGGGCGTTCCCGAGCGCAGCGTGCGAAGCATGCGCGTCGAGCGGCGCGCGCCGCTCGACGCTCGGGCCCGGTGCAGCCTCTTCGACGGACACTGCCTGGGATCCTGCTCGGGCGACCTTCAAATAGTTGTACACCGTCACCCGGCTGACCCCGATGGCGTCGGCCACGTCGTCCACGGCGTTGCGAACGGAGAAGGCGCCTCGCTCGTCGAGGAGGCGCACCGCTCGCTGCTTGTCGGCCCGGGAGAGGGTGAGCAGGGATCCCCCGAGCTCCGCCTCGACCTCGCTCACCAGCATGTCGAGGCCTCGGCGGAGGTCGCCGACGGGGGATGGGATGCGCAAGGCGCCCACGACGGCTCCCCGCCACAGCAGCGCGGTGTCGTCGGGAGTGGACTCCTCGAGGCTGACCAGGCGCCCGTGGACGGCCTTGGCCACCGAGCGCATGGCGGCGAGGAACTCTTCGGCCTCGTCTGGCTGTGTCTCGACGCGCCGGGCGGTGAGCTCCAATGTGGTGGCGCCGTTTGCGAACGCCGCCGTGCTCGCCGCGCTGAGCGCTGGGAAGACCTCGGCGCCGTCGCCGGTGACTGTGTTGCCGAAGGGACCGACATCGGGCTCCAGGCCGGCCGACCGCAGCGCATCGAGCGCAGCGGTCACGTGCGGGCCGAGCACACCCTCGGTGAACGGCTCCACGATGAATTCGACGGTGACGCGCGCCATCAGCGCGCCCTTGGGACACGGGCGGCTCGAGCGGGCAGGGAGCTCACAGGAGGAGTGTACCGAGCACGGTGCGCCCGGCCACGGCGCAGATCAGTGGAGGGCGGAGCTTGCGCTCGCGGAGATGTGCCCTCACCAGGCTGTCGCTCGATGCGTCCCGAGCGGACAGCGACCAGGTCTCTTGGCCGGGAAATGGGCCGTTCAGGCTGTCTCGCAATGCGTCCCGAGCGGACAGCGACCAGGTCTCTTGGCCGGGAAATGGGCCGTTCAGGCTGTCTCGCAATGCGTCCCGAGCGGACAGCGACCAGGTCTTTTAGCCACAACATGGGCCGTTCCGAGCCAATGCGCGAGAGCCTGCGTTGCGAGCCGATTCGCGACAGCGTGTCAGGTGCCGATCCTCGGCGTTGCCCGTACGGTGGCGCACGAGCTGCGGCGGTAGGAGGCACCGGGCTGGCGTCCGTCACCGCTGCAGGTACGACCTGGTCCGCGAGCGCCGTGTCGTACCTCCGGTCGTCGGTGCTTGGCGCTCCTGGTCTCAGCGCGACGGCCCAGCATGGCACTCGACGCGATCAGTCTCGACTCGTGGCGGACATCTCGGCCTCCTCCACGGTGGGGGATCGGCTCGTCGACCTGCTGGGAGCGCCGCGGCGGGCCATGCCCAGGGCGCTCACCACCGTGCCGGCGAGGGCTGCAGCGGCGAACAGCAGCAGCCCGGCCCCAGGCCCTCCGACGGCAGCCAGCACGCCGTACGAGGTGACCCCCACGATGCCGCCGAGGCGTCCGGCAGCCTGGCTGAGGCCCTGGCTGGTGCTGCGCACCGCGCTGGGCGCGACCTCGGCCGGGACGATGACAGTGGTCTTGTCGGGTCCAGCGGCGCCGAAGAAGTAGCCGGCGGCCAGCAGCGCACCGACCAGTACCGGCGCGAGATGCCCGATCACGATGAGCAGCGTCCCCAGGATCCCGAAGGCGATCGCCCGGCCGGCGAAGCCGACGACTTGGAGCCAGCGCCGACCGATCCACTCGATGCCGAGAACGGTCACGGTGGCAGCCGGGATGGTGATGGCCTTCACCGCGGTAGCACCGGCCGCGCCCGAAGCGGCTGAGGTGGCCAGCACCGTGGCGAGCAGCAACGGCAGGACCAGCCCGAGCCCCTGGTCGCCGATCTGGTAGAGGAAGGTGGCAGCGGCGCTGGCCACCAGGCGCCCGTGTCGAGCCTGGTCGGCGGTAGAGCGGGCGATCGTGCGGAGGCTCGGGAGCCGGGCGACGTCCCACGCCGACGACTCGTCCAGCCGGCCGCGCAGCAGCAGGACGGGGAGGGCGAGCACGGCCCCGAGACCGAGGGCCGCTCGCCACCCTCCCGTGGGATCCGCGTGCAGGAGCACGGCGCCGAGACCGTAGGCGCCCAAGGTGCCGAAGTTGGCGGCCCACATGATCCAGGCCATCGCGCGTCCCCGACGCCCGATCGGGGCGGTCTCGGCCACGAAGGGGAACACGACGGCGAAGTCCATTCCGACGGCCACGCCGGTGAGCAGCCGGGCGGGGGCTAGCACCCCGAAGTCCGGCGCGAGGGCAGAGGCGGCGTTCGCCACCACGAACAGCACGAAGTCGGCCAAGATGAGCTGGCGCCGGCCGAAGCGGTCTGCCAGCATCCCAGTGACCAGCGAACCGACGAGCATGCCGACCAAGGTCGCGGTGCCCAAGGTGGTGACCACCGCGCTCGAGAGGTGCCACTGGGCTCGCAGAGGATCGAAGGCCACCGAGATGGCCGCCAGGTCGTAGCTCCCGACGAAGATGCCGGCACCGGCGATCGCCGCCTGGATCTGCCACGAGGCGCCAGACGGGGCCGACGACGAGCGACCTGGGAGACCCACCTTTGTTAGGCTATCCTAATATATTGTCCTAGGCGAGCCACCATGAGGCCCATGCGGCTCGTCTTCGTGGCGGCCACTGTGCAGGTGTCGTGCCCGGCGCCACGTTGGTGGCACCGAGGCGCGGCGCTGGTACCCTGCCGGGGTGCGCATCGGTCTGCTGGTGTCGGGGGCCGGCTCGATCGCCGGGCAGATGCTGGACGAGGCCCTGCCCGTAGCCGTGGTGGTAGGCGACCGGGCCTGCCCAGGCCTCTCGCTGGCAGCGAAGCGGGGATACCCCGCTGAGCTGGTGGATCGCAGGCAGTTCGGCGGGTTCGGCCCGGCCTTCGACCGAGACGGCTTCAGCGACACCCTGGTGGGCGTCCTTCGCCGGCACCGAGTGGACCTGGTGGTCATGGCCGGGTTCGGGACCGTGGTCGGGGCGGTGGTGCACGACGTCTACCCCGGGCGGGTGACGAACACCCACCCGTCGCTGCTCCCTGCCCACCCGGGCTGGCACGCCGTAGCCGACGCCCTGGCCAGCGGGGACACCGTCACCGGCTGCACCGTCCATCTGGCCGAGCTCGCCGTCGACCAAGGCCCCATCCTCGCCCAGCAGGAGGTGCCGGTGCTGGCAGGCGACACCGTCGAGCGGCTCCACGAGCGGATCAAGGTGGTCGAGCGGGTGCTGTACCCCGCTACCATCCACCGGATGCTGCGGGCGCTCGCAGCCGGCGTCGAGCCCGGAGATCTGCGCTCGTTGCACGGCACCCTCGCACGGCCGCTCACCGCGGAGCAGGTGGCACGCGCCGACGATCACCTCGCCGCGCCGCTCGCACGAGCCCAGCCGATCACCGGCTACCGACAGGAGGCAACGTGAGGGCACTGCTCTCGGTGTACGACAAAGACGGCATCGTGGATCTGGCTCGGGGCCTCCACGAGCTGGGATGGGAGCTGGTCTCCTCGGGAGGCACGGCCAGCGCCCTCTCCGGTGCCGGGGTACCGGTGACCTCGGTGGCGCAGGTCACCGGTACCCCGGAGATGCTGGGGCACCGGGTGGTCACCTTGCACCCGAAGATCCACGGCGGCATCCTCGCCGATCGGGATCTGGCAGAGCACCAAGCCGACCTGCGACGCTACGGCATCGACCCCATCGACCTCGTGGTGGTGAACCTCTACCCCTTCGACTCGGATCCCTCCGTCGAGCTGATCGACATCGGTGGGCCCGCCATGGTCCGCGCGGCCGCGAAGAACCACGCGCACGTCGGCGTGGTCGTCGACCCGGCGGACTACGTGGTGGTCCTCGACGAGCTCCGCCGATCCGGGCAGCTCTCGGCGACTACCCGGCGTCGCCTGGCGATCACAGCCTTCGAGGCGACCAGCGCCTACGACCGCGCCGTCGCCAGCTGGATGACCGGCCGAGGAGCCGGTCCTGGCACGGCCGGTCCTGGCACGGCCGGAGCCGGCGCTCACGGTACCGACGGTGCGGCCGGAGCCGGCGCTCACGGTACCGACGGTGCGGCCGGAGCCGGCGCTCACGGTACCGACGGTGCGGTCGGGACGCCCGCGGCTGGCCTGAGTGCGACCGTGCCCAAAGCTGCTGGCCCGAGTGCTGGTGAGGGGCCTTCGACCGAGCCGGGCGCGCCTCACAGCGCCGCCGCCGGCGCGCCGCCGGATCCCAGTGCCGACGAGCTGCTGCCTGCCCGCCTGGAACTGGCGCTCGAGCGTGTCGGCGACGAGCTGCGTTACGGGGAGAACCCCCACCAGCGCGCCGCGCGCTACCGGTTGAGCGGCACACGCAGCTGGTGGGACACCGTCGTCCAGCACTCGGGCCTCGCGCTGTCGTACCTGAACCTCTACGACGCCGACGCGGCCTGGACCATGGTCCACGACCTTGCCCAGACGAGCGGGATGCCCACCGTGGTCATCGTGAAGCATGCCAACCCGTGCGGTGTGGCCGTGGCTGGCGACCTGGACAGCGCCTACCAGCGGGCCTACGAATGCGACGAGCGATCTGCTTTCGGCGGCATCGTGGCGCTGAGCGCGCCGATCGACCTGGCCACCGCCGAGCACATGGTGGGTGCCGCGCAGGCTGATGTGGTCATCGCCCCGGGCTACGGCGACGGTGTGATCGACATGCTGCGGGCCAAGCGGAAGAACACGCGGCTGCTCGAGGCCACGCCACCGGTCCCCGAACGTCGTCACCTGCGCCAGGTGAGCGGCGGCTTCTTGGTGCAAGACGCCCCGCGCTTCGACAGCGGACGAGACCGGTGGCAGGTGGTGACGAAGGCGGTTCCTACCGATGCTCAATGGCGCGACGCCGAGCTGGCGTGGCGGGTCTGCGGGCACGTGAAGTCGAACGCCATCGTGCTCGTGCGAGACGGCCAGGCGGTAGGGATCGGTGCCGGTCAGCAGAACCGGGTCGAAGCCGGAGAGATCGCGGCGAGGAAAGCGGCAGGCCGGGCCGCAGGCGGCGCTTGTGCCTCGGATGCCTTCTACCCGTTCCCCGACGGGGTCGAAGCGGCGGCCGACGCCGGTGTGGCCGTGGTGGTGCAGCCCGGAGGCTCGGTGGGCGACCAGGCGGTGATCGCCGCCGCCGACGATCGGGGTGTGTCCATGGTGCTCACCGGTGAACGCCACTTCTTGCACTGATGAGAGCGAAGATCCTCGACGGGGAGGCGGTGGCCTCCCGGGTCCGCGCCGAGACCGCTGAGCGGGTAGCTCGTCTGCGGGCCGACGGCGTGGAGGTGGGCCTGGGCACCATCCTCGTCGGTGACGACCCCTCGAGCGCCCGGTATGTGGCCATGAAGCAGCAGGACTGCGCCGCGGTCGGGATCGTGACTGTCGACGAGCACCCGCCCGCAGACGTCAGCCAGCGAGATCTGCTCGACATCATCGCCCGGCACAATGCCGATCCGAACGTGCACGGCGTCTTGCTGCAGCTGCCGCTGCCCGACGGGCTCGACGAAGAAGCCGCCCTGCTCGCCATCGACCCGGCGAAGGACGCCGACGGCCTGCACCCGGTGAACCTCGGTCGCCTGGTCATGGGGGTACCCGGGCCGCTGCCGTGCACGCCGGCGGGGATCGTGGAGCTGCTCCACGCCTACGACGTGCCGGTCGAAGGGCGTCACGTGGTGATCGTCGGTCGGGGGCTCACCATCGGGCGCCCCTTGGCCCTGCTCCTCGCCAGCAAGCGACCCGGTTGCAACGCGGCGGTCACCGTCGTGCACACCGGGGTGGCGGATCTGGCTTCGTACGTGCGCCAGGGGGACGTGGTGGTCGCCGCGGCCGGCCACGCTGGTCTCGTGCGGGCAGACTGGGTGAAGCCGGGCGCCGCCGTGGTGGGGGCGGGGACGTCCTTCGCCGGGCGCAAGCTGCTGTCGGATGTCGACGAGGCGGTGGCCGAGGTAGCCGGGTGGCTGACGCCCCGGATCGGGGGGGTCGGACCCATGACCCGGGCGATGTTGCTGCGTAACACGGCGCTCGCGGCCGAGCGAGCCCGGTAGCGACCCGCCCAGGTGATCCCCAGGTAGCATCGGCTGCTCATGGCGCGAATCGCTGACCTGCTGGCTGCCGGCCTGACCTCCTCGTTCGAATTCTTCCCTCCGAAGACCGACGCCGAGCAGGCTACGCTGGTGCGAACCCTGCGGGAGCTCGAGCCGTTGGCCCCGTCGTTCGTGTCGGTGACCTACCGAGGGGGGTCGGCGTCGCGTCATCGCACCATCGACCTGGTGACAGGCATGCTGCGCACCACCACGCTGGTGCCGATGGCGCATCTCGTGTGCGTGGCCCACAGCCGGTTGGAGCTTGCCGAGATCTTGGTGGAGCTGCGCCGGGCCGGTGTCGAGAACCTGCTGGCGCTGGGCGGCGATCCGCCGACCGAGACCGAGGCACCGGTAGGCGAGCTCCTCCACGCCGTGGAGCTGGTGGAGCTGGCCCGAGCCATCGGGGGCTTCTCGATCGGCGTGGCCGCCCACCCCGCGGGGCACCCGGCTGCCGTGGACGTGGCCGAGGACCGCCGGTACCTGGCAGCAAAGCTGGCCTTGGCCGATTTTGCCATCACCCAGTTCTTCTTCGCCGTCGAAGACTATGCGGCACTGGTCGAGGACCTGCGGGCGTTGGGGGTCACCAAGCCGGTGCTGCCGGGGATCATGCCGGTCACCAGCCTGCGGTCGGTGCCACGGATGGCCCAGATGGGCACGCCGGTGCCGCCGTGGATGGTGGTACGGCTGCAGGAGGCGGCCGACACAGGCGGGGAGGAGGCGGTCCGGGCCACCGGGGTGGCGCTAGCCATCGATCTGTGCCGCTCGTTGCTCGAGGCAGGTGTGCCTGGGCTGCACTTCTACACCCTCAACCAGTCCAGCGCCACTCGTGACATCTACACTGCGCTCGAGCTCGCTCCGACCAGCTGACTCTTCGCCTGCTGCGGCTCACCGGGCCGGCTGCCGGCAAGGGCAGCGGACGGGTCGGGGCCGGTGTAGCGGGCGCGGTGAGCGCAGCGGGCACAGTGGGTGCCGTGGGCTCGAGTGGGCGCTGTGGGCCCAGTGGGGGGTGCCGTGGGCGCGGTGAGCGCAGCGGGCACAGTGGGTGCCGTGGGCTCGAGTGGGCGCTGTGGGCCCAACCACCACGGGCGGTGCCGGGCGTGCTCGTGACAGTTCGCAGGTGGCCATCTGGCCGGCGGCGGGCGGCGCCGGTAGCCTCTGGACCATGACCAGTGCCACGTCCCCCGTCCACGTCACCGTGACCGGTGCAGCCGGCCAGATCGGCTACTCGCTGCTGTTCCGGATCGCGTCGGGGCAGTTGCTCGGTCCCGACCAGCCGATCGTGCTGCGCCTCCTCGAGATCGAGCCTGCCATGGGGGCGCTCCACGGAGTGGCCATGGAGCTCGACGACTGCGCGTTTCCCTTGCTCGCTGCCGTCGAGACCACCTCCGAGCTGAAGACAGCGTTCGATGGCACCTCGTGGGCGCTGCTGGTGGGGTCGGTGCCCCGCAAGGCGGGGATGGAGCGAGGCGACCTGCTGAACATCAACGGCGGCATCTTCGGCCCCCAAGGAGCAGCTATCGCCAGCCACGCTGCGCCTGACGTCCGGGTGCTCGTGGTCGGCAACCCGTGCAACACCAACTGCCTGATCGCCAGGGCCCACGCCCCGGAGATCCCCGACGACCGGTGGTTCTCCATGACCCGGCTCGACCAGAACCGTGCCGCGAGCCAGCTGGCCCAGCGGGCTGGCGTCCCGGTCTCCGAAGTGGCGAGCATCGCCATCTGGGGCAACCACTCCTCCACCCAGTTTCCCGACTTCGAGAACGCCACCATCGGCGGCCGGCCGGCCCCGGAGGTCATCGGCGACGAAGGATGGCTCCGTGGCGAGTTCATCACCACCGTGCAGCAGCGTGGCGCCAAGATCATCGAGGCCCGTGGGGCATCTTCAGCGGCCTCGGCCGCGAACGCCGTGGTCGACTCGGTGCGGAGCATCGTGACGCCTACCGCGGCTGGTGACTGTGCATCGCTCGCGGTGCTCTCCCACGGTGAGTACGGAATCCCCCAAGGCCTGGTGTTCGGGCTGCCGGTGCGCACCGACGGCACGTCGTGGCAGGTCGTCGAGGGGCTTTCTCACTCGGAATTCGCCCAGCAGAAGATCGCCGTCACTACCGACGAGCTCCTCACGGAGCGTGCCGCGGTGCAGTCGCTGCTCGGCGGATAGCGTCAGCCGGAGGGCCCAGGGTCGTCAGGCTGACGCCAGGGCCCTGGCACCCGAGCAGCGCCCCGGCACTCCGACCCGGTTGGACGCTCTGTGGTCCCCCGGCGCGCTGGATGCCCTGGTGGTGCCCCGGGGCGCTGGACGCTCCGGTGGCAGCACCGGTCGGTCAGGTGACCGAGCACCGTCCGGGCACCACAGCGCCGGTCAGATGGGGGCCAGCTGCTCCACGTCGATCCCGATGCGGTGCAGGAAGCTCAGCTTGGCTATCAGGGCCTGCTGCCAAGCGTCGAAGTCGGCTTCGAAGGTGCCACGGTCGCCGTCCTCGCAGGCATGCTCGAGCTCGTCGAACGCCGCGTCTTCGGCGTCGAGCAGCTCACGGTAGCGACGCAGGGCATGATCGTCGAGCACCGCAGGAAGGGTCATCCGAACCTCCTCGTCCACGCGTCGATGACGCGTCCGTACCGCTGACCCTACCGCGCCGCCCGGACCTTGTCCCGAGACTGCAGCAGCGGTCAGTAGGTTGTGGTCGCGTTGAGGCCACCCAGCGCACGTTGCAAGGTGCCGAGGAGCTCCTGGCTGGCCATCAGCACCCCGAGATCGCCTCGGACCCGGATCCGGCCAGCAGCGAGGGCGTCGACGGCGCCCAGGGTGCCACTGGCCATGGCCACGGCATCGTCCCAGCCCAGTGAGACGGTGACATCGGCCGAGCCAGACGCGCCAGAGGTCATGGTGACCCGGCCGTCCTCCACGTGCAAGGTGGTGGCTAGGTCGCCGTCAGGGCCGCCGGTCACGATCTGGCACACAGCGAAGGTCCCGTGGCGGACAGCGAGGGCGGCGTCGGGAGCAGGATCGGGGACCTCGACGTGGCTGGTCACCTCGTTGAAGACGTCGACCCACTCGGGGCTCAGGAAGCGGGGCACGAGGGCTCCTCAGCTGCCCGGTGCGCCGTCTGCTGGCCGGGGAGCGCCGAGGCTCATCGAGTGGCCGGCACGGTCTGGCGCTCCAAGCGGTCTTCGGAGGTGGGCGTGTGCTGGGCGGGGGCATCCGCGGCTGCTTCTGCCGCGCTGCGCTTGGTGCGGCGCAGGATCTTTCGGCCCAGCCAGGCGACGGGGTCGTACGAGCCGCTGACCACCCGCTCTTTCAAGGGGATGATGGCGTTGTCGGTGATCTTTATGTGCTCGGGGCAGACTTCGGTGCAGCACTTGGTGATGTTGCACAGGCCCAGGCCCATCCGTTGGCGCAGCAGCTCGCGTCGGTCGTTGGTGTCGAGGGGGTGCGACTCGAGCTCCATGTAGCGGATGAACATGCGCGGCCCGGCGTAGTGGGCCTTGTTCTCCTCGTGGTCCCGGATGACGTGGCAGACGTTCATGCACAAGAAGCATTCGATGCACTTGCGGAGCTCCTGGCCTCGCTCCACGTCCATCTGTTGCATCCGGTAGGTGCCGTCGGGGCCGTCCGCGGGCCGGAGCGCCAACGGGGGCAGCTGGCGGGCCATGGCGTAGTTGAACGAGACGTCGGTGACCAGGTCCCGGATGATGGGGAAGGTCTTCATCGGGGCGATGATCACGGGCTCTTCGGTCGGCAAGTCTTCCATCCGGGTCATGCACATGAGCCGGGGCATGCCGTTGATCTCGGCCGAGCACGATCCGCACTTGCCCGCCTTGCAGTTCCAGCGGCAGGCCAGGTCCGGAGCCGGTCCGGCCTGGATGCGATGCACCATGTCGAGGACGACTTCGCCTTCGACAGCCGGCATCGTGTAGTTGGTGAAGTCCCCGCCGGTGCTGTCACCGCGCCAGATGCGCATGGTCACGTCGGGCATCAATGGCCTTCCTCTCCTGTGGGGGTTTCCTCGAACAGCGCGGCCAGCTCTGGCGGCATCTGCGGCAGGGGCTCCGGTGCCAAGGTGAGCTCTCCTCGAGCGTCGAGCCGCTGGACCAGGTTCACCTTGCCGAATTCGGGGTCGGCTTTGGGGTAGTCGTCACGGGTGTGCCCGCCCCGGCTCTCGCGGCGCTCCAGGGCTCCCCGGGCCACCAGGCGCGACACGGTGAGCATGGACGGGAGGTCGGTGGCCAGGTTCCATCCAGGGTTGTACGCCCGACCGCCGGACACTGCCACGGATCGGGCCCGCTCGTCGAGCTCGTCGAGCTTCACGAGGGCCTGTTCGAGCTCGGACTGGGTTCGGATGATGCCCACCAGGCTCTGCATGGTCTCCTGCAGATCGGCGTGGATGTCGTAGGCGCTTTCCCCCTCGCGTGCCAGGGGCGCCAACGCGCCGTCGATCACTTGGGCAGCCTCTGCAGGGTCCAGGGTCGGGGTCGACGTCCTGGCTTCGGCGAAGTCGGCGGCGGCAATGCCTGCCCGCCGTCCGAACACGAGCAGGTCGGAGAGCGAATTACCGCCCAGACGGTTCGCGCCGTGCAGCCCGGCGGCCACTTCTCCTGCGGCGAACAGGCCCGGCACGGTCGTGGCTTCGGTGTCGGCCTCCACACGGATGCCGCCCATGATGTAGTGGCAGGTGGGCCCCACCTCCATGGGGTCGACGGTGATGTCCACCCCGGCCAGCTCCTTGAACTGGTGGTACATCGACGGCAGGCGGCGGTGGATGTACTCGGCGCTGCGTCGGGTGGCGATGTCGAGGAACACCCCGCCGTGGGGGCTCCCGCGGCCGGCTTTCACCTCGGCGTTGATGGAGCGGGCCACTTCGTCACGCGGCAGCAGCTCGGGTGGGCGGCGGTTGTTGATGTGGTCCTCGTACCAGCGGTCACCTTCGGCTTCGGAGTCGGCGGTCTCCGCGGCGAACATCGCCGGGATGTAGTCGAACATGAACCGCTTGCCCTCGGAGTTGCGCAGCACCCCGCCATCGCCGCGCACGCCTTCGGTGACCAGGAGGCCCCGCACCGACAGCGGCCACACCATGCCCGTCGGATGGAACTGCACGGCCTCCATGTCGATCAGGTCTGCACCGGCCCACAGAGCCATGGCCTGGCCGTCGCCGACCGACTCCCAGGAGTTCGTCGTGTACTTCCACGACTTGCCGACCGATCCGGTGGCCAGCACGAAGGCTCTTGCGGTGAAGGCGACGAACCCTCCGGTGGCCCGCCAGTAGCCCACCGCCGCGCTCACCGTGCCGTCGCCGTCTTTGAGCAGGCGGAGGATCTTGCACTCCATGAACACCTCGATGCCCATGGCCACCGCCCGTTGCTGGAGGGTGCGGATCAGCTCCAACCCGGTCCGGTCTCCGACGTGGGCCAATCGGGCGTAGCGATGCCCACCGAAATCTCGCTGGAGGATGCGGCCGTCAGGGGTCCGATCGAACAGCGCCCCCCACCGCTCGAGCTCGTAGATGCGGTCGGGGGCCTCCTGGGCGTGGAGCTGGGCCATGCGCCAGTTGTTCAGCATCTTGCCGCCGCGCATGGTGTCACGGAAGTGCACCTGCCAGTTGTCCTCGGGCCACACGTTGCCCATGGCCGCGGCGGCGCCGCCTTCGGCCATCACGGTGTGGGCTTTGCCCAGCAGGGATTTGCACACCAAGGCAGTGCGCAACCCGCGCTCCTGGGCTTCCACCGCGGCCCGTAGGCCCGCCCCACCGGCTCCGACCACGACCACGTCGAAGTCGTGGGTCTCGAGCTCTTCTGCCGCTCCGTCAGGCATCAGCTGTCCTTACCTCTCGCGATCTGCGTATCTGCATGGAAGGGCTATCCATGTGAGCGGAGCTAGGGTCACCCACACCCAAGATGTGGTGATCATGGTCACCGCAAAGCCACAAGATGTTGTGGGTGCTCCGGTTAAATGGATAGCCCTTCTGCATGGGTTGGTGCTCGGTCACCAGATCGGGGGCCACGGCTCAGAACAGCTTGGGGTCGTGGATCCAGCCGGCTGCCACCAGCCGCACGTACAGGTCGGCCAGCGCCACCATGATCAAGCTGGCCCAGGCGAACTGCATGTGCCGTTCGTTCAGCGGTGTGGCGATCTTCCACAGGCGGTGGCGGATCGGGGCCTTGGAGAACTGGTCGACGTGACCACCGCAGAGATGTCGGCAGGCGTGGCACGAAAGCGAGTACAACCACAGCAACGTGGCGTTCGCTACCAGCACCAAGGTGCCGACGCTCACCCCGATCCCGCCGTCGCCGGGCAGGCGGAACGCCATGACGGCGTCGATGGTGAGGATCACGTTCCACACCAGGGCGAGGACCCAGAAGTAGCGGTGCAGGTTCTGCAGGATCAGCGGGAACCGTGTCTCACCACTGTAGCGGGCATGGCCGTCGGCCACCGCGCAGCCCGGCGGCGACTGCCAGAACGAGCGGTAGTAGGCCTTGCGGTAGTAGTAGCACGTGGAGCGGAACCCGGCGGGCACGCTCAGGGCGAACAGCGCCGGGGTGATCGTCCACCAGTGCAGCACCAGGAAGGTGCCGTGCGCCCCGGCGACGCAGCTGCCCATGATGCACGGCGAGTAGAACGGGGAGATCAGGTCGCGATGCTGGGCGATGCCCACGTAGTAGTCGGCGTTCTGGAACACCGCCCACGCCGAGTAGACGACGAAGGCGGTGAGGAAGACGAAGGTGATGGTGGGGCTCCGCCACCACGGGTCTCGGCGCAGCGTCCGTGCCCCAGCGGGCCCGCCGCGTACCCCGCCCAGGGTGACCGGAACCGGTTTTGCGTCCTCGATGGTGCTCACGCCTGGCTCGCCCTCCTCGTCGATATCCGGCCCGGCGCGACGACGAGGCCCACGACCAGCGGGCCGTTCGACGCGGCGGGACGCCACGCGTGCGACCGGCGCGCCACCGACAGCGGATGCTTGGCGGTGTCACGACGCGGCCAGGCGGCGGCGCGTGCACATTGTTCCACTTCGTCCGGCCCCGGTCGAAACGGCTGCGGTCGGGCCGGCGCCGGTCCGTGCTGGCGGGGGGAGGAGGGCTGTGGCGCACCGGTTGCAGGAGCCGGGTGGACGTGGCTTTCAGGGGGCCTTTGGCTCACCTGTGCGGCCCCAAGGTGAAGGGCTGTGGTCGGCCCGCTGGGGCTTACAGAGTGGAGGTGTCGGTGCCACCAGGGGCTTCGGTGCCACCAGGGCTGTCGGTGCCACCAGGGGCTTCGGTGCCACCAGGGCTGCGAGCCGGGTCGGGAGCTGCTGGTGCGGGTGTGCCGGCATGTCCCGCCAGGCAGACGCCTAGGCTGCGCGCCATGGTCTCGACGCCACTGCTGCCCGAGCCCCCCACCGACCTGCCGACCACCCTGGGGGCCCTGCTGGCCTCGGGCTGGCGATCGGTGCCGGTGCACCAGGAGCTGCGCCGGAACGCCGCGGCCCGGATCGCGGCGGGTCAGCCGCTGGTGGAGCGCGTGCTCGGCTTCGAGGACACCGTGCTGCCGCAGCTGGAGAACGCCGTGCTGGCCGGCCACGACGTCATCTTGTTGGGTGAGCGCGGCCAAGCCAAGACCAGGATCGTGCGCTCGCTGGTGGCGCTCCTCGACGAATGGACACCAGCGGTGGCCGGCGCCGAGCTGCGTGACGATCCCACCCGGCCCGTGTCGCGCTTCGCCCGAGACGTGGTGGCAGCCGAAGGAGACGACACCCCCATCGTCTGGGTGCACCGCCAGGAGCGCTTCGCCGAGAAGCTGGCTACCCCGGACACCTCCATCGCCGACCTGATCGGCGAGGTCGACCCCATCAAAGTGGCCGAGGGTCGATATCTGGCCGACGAGCTCACGGTGCACTACGGGTTGGTGCCCCGGGCCAACCGGGGGATCTTCGCGGTGAACGAGCTCCCCGACCTGGCCGAGCGGATACAGGTGGGCTTGCTGAACGTGCTCGAGGAGCGCGACGTGCAGATCCGCGGGTTCACCGTCCGCCTGCCGCTGGACGTGATGCTGGTGGCCACGGCCAATCCCGAGGACTACACGAACCGGGGCCGGATCATCACGCCGCTCAAGGACCGCTTCGGTGCCCAGATCCGGACCCACTACCCGCCCGACGCCGCCACGGAGCTGGCCATCGTCCGCCAAGAGGCGCGTCTCGTCACCACCGCCGCCGGGGTCGACACCGGGGCCGCCGCCGGCGGCAGTGCTGCCGGGGTGGATGCTGCGGAAGCTGTCGAGGTGCTCGAGGGTGACGCCCATCTCGGTGGCCAGGCTGCGGATGAGCCGCGGCTGGTGTTCCCCGAGCACATGGCGGAGGTGGTGGCCGAGCTGTCCCAGCTGGCCCGTCAGAGCCCTCACATCAACCAGCGCTCGGGGGTGTCGGTTCGTCTCAGCATCGCCAACTACGAGACCCTGGCGGCGAGCGCGGTGCGCCGGGCCCTTCGCTTGGGGGAGCCGTTGGCCGTGCCCCGGGTGAGCGACCTGGGGGCGCTCGTGGCCTCCTCGCAGGGGAAGATCGAGATCGAGGCGTTGGAGGAGGGGCGCGAGGAGCGGATCTGGCAGGCGCTGGTGTCCGCGGCGGTGCTCGCTGTCTTCCGCCGCCGGGTGCCCGGCGCCCTGCTGCCGGCCGTGGTGTCCGCCTTCGACGCCGATCGGGTGGTGCACGTCGGCGACGACCTGCCCGCCGGGGCCTACCAGCAGCTCCTGGCTGACGTCCCCGACCTGCAGGCGGTGGTGGGCGCGGTGTCGGGGGGCGAGTCGCCGGCTGAGGCTGCTGCTGCCGTCGAGCTGGTGCTGGAGGGCCTGCACCTGGCCAAACGGCTGAACAAGGACGCGGCCGGTGCCATGGCCTCGTACCGGGCTCGGTCGTGACCGGCGGCTGGTCCTACCGGCGCTGGGACGGCACCCAGCGATCGCCGCTGGACGAGATCGACGACCTGTTCGGCGAGCTGGCCGACGAGCTGCTCTACCACGGGGATCCCGATGCCGCCTTGCGCCGCCTGCTCAACAGCGGGTTCCAGCGTCCCGATGGTGAGCAGATCCACGGGCTGCGGGAGCTGATAGAGCGTCTGCGCCAGGCTCGCCAGCAGGAGCTGGACAGCGGCGACCTGGGCGGTGCCTACCGGGAGCTGGCCGACCAGCTGGACGAGGTGGTGGCCGAAGAGCGGGCGGCGGTCGACGACCTGGTGGAGCAGGCCGCCGCGTCGGGAGACGAGCGTCGCCGCCAGACCACCGGTGAGGCCATGGCCGAGCGCCGCCTGGCACTCGACCTGCTCCCCGAGGATCTCGCCGGACGGGTGCGCAGCCTGCAGCAGTACGACTTCGCCTCGAGCGCCGCCCGCCAGCACTTCGAGGAGCTCCTCGAGCGGATTCGCAGCGAGGTGGCGAAAAGCTGGTTCGACCAGATGAGCGAGTCCATGGCCAACCCCGACCCGGTGCAGATGGAGCGGGTCCGCCAAATGTTCGACGCGTTGAACACCATGCTCGAGCAGCGCGAACGCGGAGAGCCGGTGGACCCCAGCTTCGCGCAGTTCATGGAGCGCTTCGGCGACTTCTTCCCGACCGCTCCGCAGACCCTCGACGAGCTGCTCGAGGATCTGGCGGCCCAGATGGCCGCCGCACAGGCCGCGCTGGACTCCATGTCCCCCGAACAGCGGGCCCAGCTGCAGGCGTTGGCCGAGTCGCTCTTCGAGGACATGGATCTGCGATGGCAGGTCGACCGCCTCGCTCACAACCTCCAGCAGGCGGTGCCAGGCGCCGGGTGGGGCCGCCGGTACCGCTTCGGCGGCCAGGATCCCCTCGGACTGGCAGATGCCGCCGCTGCAACTCGGCGGTTGGGGGAGATGGACCAGTTGGAGCAGTTCCTGCGCTCCGCGTCGTCGCCCGGCGCGTTGGCCGAGGTCGACCTGGAGCAGGCGGCGAGGTACTTGGGCGACGACGGCGCCCGCTCGCTCGAGCAGCTGGCTCGCCTCGCCCGACAGCTGGAGGAGGCCGGGCTCATCGAGCAACGCGAGGGCCGCTACCAGCTGACAGCGGCCGGGATCCGTCGCATCGGGCAGCGAGCCCTGGCAGAGCTGTTCTCGCACATGGCCAAGGACCGCGTCGGGGAGCACCGTGCCGTGCTCCAGGGAGCCAGTCACGAGCGTGACGGCCAGACCAAACCGTTCGAGTTCGGCGACCCCTTCACCGTCGACATCGAACGCACCGTGCACAACGCCGTTCGTCGGACCGGCGCCGGCACCCCGGTACGGCTCCTGCCCGACGACTTCGAGATCGCCCGCACCGAGGCCATGGAGCGAGCGTCGACGGTGTTGATGGTGGACCTGTCGCTGTCGATGCCCATGCGCGACAATTTCCTGGCCGCCAAGAAGGTCGCGATCGCGCTGCACACCCTCATCAGCACCCGGTTCGCCAGGGACTACCTGGGGCTGGTGGGCTTCTCCGAGGTGGCACGCGAGATAAAGGCCGAGGATCTGCCCGAAGTGTCGTGGGACTTCGTCTACGGCACGAACATGCAGCACGGGCTGCTACTTGCCCGCAGGATGCTGGCCCACCGCCAGGGGACCAAGCAGATCATCATGATCACCGACGGCGAGCCCACCGCTCACCTCGTGCCCGGACCCGATGGCGAGGGATCCGAGGTGTTCTTCAACTACCCGCCCGTGCCGCAGACCATCCATGCCACCTTGGCCGAAGTGGCGCGCTGCACCCGTGCGGGCATCACCATAAACACCTTCGTCCTCGACGCCACGCGGTCGCTCCGCGGCTTCGTCGAGCAGATGGCCCGCCTCAACCAGGGTCGGGCCTTCTTCACCACGCCGGCCGACCTCGGGGACTACGTGCTGGTGGACTTCCTCCAGCACCGTCATGCGGTTCGCCGTTCGGTGCGCCCCGGCGCCTGATCTCATCGGGGCGACAGTTCGATCTCGTGCCCGTAGAAGCTGTCACGAGGTGGCCCGGAGCGGGCGACTTGGCGGGCAAGAGACCAGGTCAGCGTGTGCCCGGAAGGCAGGGCGCGACGGCGTGCCAGCAGCTGGTCACCGTCACGGCCACTATCGGTGTCATCTGCTGCTGGATTGGCGCGAATCGCCTTGCCATGCACGAAGGATTGAGGCAAGATGACAGCACTGTAATTACACCGATGCCACAATGTGGCGAGGGGAGGCGGACCGGTGGACATCATCACACTGCTGTACGGCCGCCAACAGCGCGAATGGCAGAACAAGGCGAACTGCACGGGTGTAGACCCGGACTTGTTCTTTCCCGAGAGGGGGGCGTCGACGCGTGAGGCGAAGGCTGTTTGCCACGGTTGCGTCGTGCGTGACGACTGCCTCGACTATGCCCTGGCTAACGGGGAGAAGTTCGGGATATGGGGTGGTCTGTCGGAGCGTGAGCGGCGCCGACTGCGCCGAGAGCGTACCGCCTGCCAGGGTGCTCCGGTGGTGGCTTCGGCTTCCTGAGCCAGGCACGGCTGGGAATGGCTTCGCTGTGCCGGCTCCGGTCGGCACAGCGGTGATCCGAGAAGGGGACTGGTCCGAGGACCCGACGGGCGAGCCGGTCGACCGGCGAGCGCACCGGGTGACGGCAGGTGGCCGCTGGCAAGAGGCCGCCCGGGCTCCGGCAAACGTGCGAGGTGGTCCAGCCGTTGGGACGGTCGGGGGTCTCCACTCGATCGGACCCAAGGCGGCAAAGCCCATGATGCAGTAGAGGAGCCTCGGTGAGGACCACAAGATGCTGTGTCTCTTCTGGTCGTCTCTTCTGGTCAGCCGGAGACCCCAGAGGACGGTAGAGCGGCCCGTCGGTCGAGCGCCACGCGACGCAGACGAGCCTCCACTGTCCGCTCGGGGCCGAGGTCGCAGCGAGCCCACTGGTCGGCAGGGGTGTGCTCGAGCACTCGGGCAGGCACGAGGCCCACCAGCTCCGCGCGCTCGACGGCGAGGTGGCGAGTGCCGGCCATGGCCTCGACCAGGGTTACGACGTCGGCTGGGCCGACACTGTACGGATCGACGAGGTTGCACGAGACCTGTGCTTGGCCCCCCACGTCGAACCCGAGGGCGCGGATGCCGGGCCGGCGCAGCTCTGCGGCGATCTGGCGGGCGCTGTCGACGTCATTGCTGTCGAGCCAGACGTTGAACGCCACGAGCGCCGGGCGTGCCCCCACGGCGCACCAGCCGGCGCTGCGATGGGGGGCCGTAGGGCCTCTGTCGGGGGAGAGCGCGGCAAATGCCTGGCGACGGAGTTCAGGCAGAGTCCGCTCGGGACCGTAGAAGAAGCACGGCAGCCCCAGAGACTGAGCTGCCCAACCGGCGAAGTCCTCCCGGGCGGCGAGAGCCGTCCCCAGGTCGTCGTCCGGGCCCGCCGGTCGACCGTCAGCTCCGAGGAGCGGAACGAACGGCACCACGTCGACGGCACCCGAGCGGGGATGCGCTCCGTGGTGCGCCGTCAGGTCGACGAGGGCTACGGCCTTCGCGGCCAGCGCCCGGACGGCATCCTGGAGCACCAGAGGGTCCAGCGATCCGAGGGTCAGCACCGAGCGATGGTGGAACCAGTCGCGGTGCACGTCGAGCAGGCAGTCGCCCGCGGCAGCCGACAGATCTGCCAACACCGCCTCGTCCTGGCCCTCGCTCACATTGACGACGCAGGCCAAGCCTGCCGCCGTCGACGTGTCAGCCGTGACGGGCTCCGACGTGGGCCAAGCGACGCTGGCGCAGCAGGCGTCGCCGCTCGCGCTCTGACGCACCGCCCCAGACCCCATGATCGACGCGGTTGACCAGGGCATACTCGAGGCATTCCAGGCGTACTGGGCACTCGGCGCAGATTCGCTGGGCTACCTGAACCCCAACTCCGTCGTTGGGGAAGAAGATCGCCGGGTCCATCTCCCTGCACCGGCCCCGGCGCATCCATTCCGTGTCCACGGCACCTCCTTCCACAGCACCATGATACCCCCCAATTGTCCGGTCAAACCGCTTCTCGGCTGCTTCACAGGAAGTCTCAGGTTGGCGGATCGGGTTCTGGCGGTGGGGCCCCCGAAATGGCGCTGCGAGGTAGAGGTGCTCGGGTGCGACAGGGCGAAGGCTCCGGGGTGCGGGGTGCGGGGTGCGGGGTGCGGGGTGCGGGGTGCGGGGTGCGGGGTGCGGGGTGCTGTGAGGAGCACCGATGGCAGTAGGCTGTCGTGCCGTGCCTGACGACGTCGAAGAGCAGCTCGAGCCCCAACCCGTGATTGGCCAGGTACGAGTGGTGTACCTGGGGCCGGTAGCGCCGCACTGGGAGGTGCAGCTCGACTCGGGGCCGGCTCAGGTGACCGAGCCGTTTCGGGACCGGACTCTGGCGCGCCTGACACTGTTGCCTCCTCACGATCCGCAGTTCCGGCGTAACCGCGAACGGGTCGTCCGTGACGCCGAGCGTGAGCGGCTGCAGCTCACCTGGGACCTCGGACTTCCCGAGGAGGAAGCAGTGGTCGAGGCCTGACGAGCAGCAGAGCGATCAGGAAGGCAGGTCGATCCGTTCGAGCCAGAGTCCTGGGGCGCTGATCTCCGCTGGGGTCGGCATCGACGTTGCACTCGACCAGAGGCGCCGAAGCGAGGCCTCACCAGCACGTTCAACTACTCCGTTCACGAACGCCACACCCTGGTCGAGCTGGGCCGGTTCCAGCGCGAGACCCAACAGCATCTCGGCGGCACGGGTCGACTCGTCGCGTTCGACGAGCCGCCGCCGCCAGGCTTCGGCCAAGGCGTTGCGGCCACCGAGCAGACGGGAAGCGGCACGGTCCAAGACGTGCTCGACGTAGCCTGAGAGCGCGATCCCTGCTGCCGTCAGGGTCTCCACCATTCGGTGGCGCTGCGGCGAGGGTTCCCCACCGAACAGGGACTCGGGGTCTCCGAGGAGCCGCTGCAACGATTCGGGGTCACTGGGATCGAAGCCTTCGAGCGCGCCGAGGTGGTGCGCGTGGTCCTCGGCGGTGGTCCGGGCCACCGAGGCCAGCAGCTGTCGGAAGCGCTCGGCCACCTGCGGCTGGCCGAACACCATATGGATCGTCGTGTCGCGCAGGCACACCCACAGGCGTGCGTCTTGCTGTGGAAGCGACCAGTCGGCGGCGAATCGGTCGATGTTCGCTGGGACGATCAGCAGGCGCTGGTGTTGACTGTCCGGCCGCGGCACCGGCAGCTCGTACTGGCCCACTGTGTGCCGGGCGAGGTGGCCCACGGCCGAACCGAGCTGCATGGACGCGAGCACCGGCCCCATGGTGGACATCGCGCGCGCCAGGAGCTCACTGATCCCCGGTGGCCCGTCGTCGTCGAGCGAGGTCTGGCCAGGAAGCAGCCCGGAGATCTGAGCGGTGGCGTCGGCTGCGGCATCGAGCACGAACGCCCAGTCGTCGACCGACTGCCACGCCCAGGCAGCCGGGCCGACCGCGCTCAGCTGGAGCCGGCCGAGGTCACTGTCCTCCAGTCCAGTGAGCTCGCCGACATGGAGCTCGGCGACCCGGAGCAGCTCCTCGATGGCCATCCGGTCCATGGGGTCGACGTTTCCCTCAGGTTGACCCTCACCAGCGACACCTTGGGCCATGGCCCGAGCCATGTCGACTTTCGCCGACGCGGGTCCGAGCCCGCTACCCATCATGCGCAGAAGGTCGGCCAAGAACTGCTCCATGAAATTGCCGCCACCGGGCATGCCGGGCAGATCCGGGAGCTCCATGTGTCCGAATCTAGGCGGTGCAGCCCCAGGGGGTGGCGCGATCCCCCCGGGCGAAGCTCAGCCAGGAGAGGCGCTCAACTGCACCTGGCAGCCCAGGGCGAAGCTCAGCCAGGAGAGGCGCTCAACTGCACCGTCACCGATCGCCGGCGTCCCGCGTCGTCGACAGACAGGTGCACCGGCTGCCCCGGGGAGATCACGTACAACGCGGCTTGCAGCTCCGACCAGTTGCACACTGCCCGCCCGTCGACGGCGGAGACGACGTCGCCGGGCGTCAGCACCTGCTCGGCTGGGGCGCCGGGCAGGACCGACTTGACCACTGCGCCGCAGGAGGTGGGGTCGGTGGCCCCCGTGACCCCCAGCCATCCATGGACGACTCGATGGTCCCGGGCCAGCCGGGAAGCCACGGTGTCCGCCAGCCATCCGGGTACGAAGACGTCGAAGCGCTCACCGTGGTTCTCGGTGCGGCTGGCCAGGATGCCGGCCACCTGACCGTTGCCGTTGACCAGGACGCTGCCCCAGGGATCCGGTGCAAGGGGGGCATAGTCCGATTCGACGGCATCGAGCAAGCCGTGGACCGCGGTCGTGTCGTGACGGTCAGATCCGGACCGTGGCACCGTCGGCCCCCGGGGATCGGAAGGCGTGACGGCACCGAAGGCGCTCGAACCCGTCGCCGGCCCTGTGGACCGGTTGCCGGGCACGGGACCAGAGCCGGCGCTTGCGCTGTTGCCGTCGCCGACGCCGACCGCTTCGACCCGAGCGACCGCCACCGTCGGCTTGAGCACGTCAGGACGCTTGGCCGGCGCTGCAGTTTGGCAGAGGCACTCGGCGATGGCCAGTTGCCCGGCTTGGGCTCGGGAGTCGGCGAAGCGGGCGGGAGCGACCCGGCCCCTGACCCGGACCACCGATACACCACTGGTCGGATCGCTACCCAGCAACCTGGCAGGGAGCCGACGGCCCTTCGGGGTGATCGCCACGATCTTCGATGCGCCGGCCACCGCTCGCAGGCTGGTCACCACCAGGTCACCCGGCGTCATGGCCACACCGGTCTCTACCTGTGCGTGGCCGCGGCGGGTGACCACCAGGCCGACGAGCGAGGAGCGGACACTGGCTACAGTCGCTGCCACCTGGGACGCGGGGATCACATCGGTGGTAAGGCTGGTGGCATCAGCGGTGAGCGCAGAGCCCGTCCGGTGGGTGACGGCCAGCCGGTCCGCTACGAAGACGACCATGGCGACCGCCATGACCACAGCAGCCAGGCCGAGCACCGCGGGTGGCTGGCGATGGACGCTCTGCGGCGTCGCCGAAGGGCGACGGCTGTAGCGGCGCGCGGTGCCTGCACTGCCGGACCGGGACCGACGGGCACCGGGCGCGCCCGTAGCTGTCGGGTCACCGAGCAGACCGTGGACCTCCAACCCGGTTTCGTCGAAGCCGATGCCACCGAGGTCGATCCCGCCGAGACCGACGTCGTCCGCGTCCCCGGTGGGCGGACCATCGTCCGTACCGGCGAGAAGATCCTCGGCCTCGTCCAGCTCGGAGGGGTGGCGCCAGAGCCGGTCGTCAGGCGGCACCCAACCCCGTAGCGGCAGCTCGTCGCCGCCGTCACCTAGGTCGTCGGGATTTCCTCCCTCGGCGAACGGACCACCGTGGCGCATCGATCGCGAGGATAGTGTCGACCTACCTCCTCTGGGGGGTCGCCGCCACTCGCCGAGACGTCCGAATCGCGGCCATGCCCACAGCGCCCTACCATTGCCCGGGTGCCGCGGCAGTGACCGACGGCCGGTCGCCGTGGCCGGCCGTCACCGCCGGTAACGACGGCGCGCCAACCGTGGAGGACTTGCCCATGGCCAAGGACATCGCCATCGACCTCGGGACCGCCAACACCCTCGTCTACGTGCGGGGGAAGGGCATCGTGTTCAACGAGCCCACCGTCATCGCCCTCAACACCCGCAGCCACGAAGCGCTCGCGGTCGGCCACCAGGCATGGCAGATGATCGGGCGGACGCCGGGCTACATCGTGGCCATGCGACCACTGCGCCAGGGGGCGATCACCGACTTCGAGATCACCGAACGGCTCATTCGGCTGATCTTGCAGCGCGCAGGGGTGTCCCGGCTCAGTCGGTCCCGAGTCCTCATCTGCGTTCCGTCGGCCATCACGTCAGTCGAGCGTCGAGCGGTTCGTGAGGCGGCCAGCCGAGCGGGCGCGTCTTCGACCTACTTGATCGAGCAGCCCATGGCGGCGGCGATCGGTGCCGGCCTGGCCATCGAAGAGCCTGTGGGCAACATGGTCGTCGATGTAGGTGGCGGTACGTCGGAGTCGGCGGTCGTGTGCCTCGGCGGCGTCGTGGCGTCGAAGGCCATTCGAAGTGGCGGGTTCGATCTCGACGCTGCCGTGCAGGGGTACATCCGGCGCGAGTTCGGTCTGGCTGTCGGCGAGCGAACTGCCGAAGAGATCAAGATCACCATCGGCTCTGCGGCCCCCTACGAGGACGAAGCCAAGGCCGAAGTTCGTGGCCGAGAGCTCATGACGGGAATGCCGAAGACCGTGGTCCTGTCGCCAGCCGACATCCGGGACGCGCTCGAAGACCATGTCCGCCAGATCGTGGAAGCCGCAGTGACGTGCCTGGGGGAAGCACCGCCAGAGTTGGCTCAGGACATCATTGTCCAGGGGATCCACCTGGTCGGTGGCGGTTCGCTGCTGCGCGGCCTGGCGAACCGACTGGCCGGCGAGACAGGTGTCCCCGTCCACGTGGTCGACACCCCGCTCGAATGCGTGGTCCTAGGTGCCGGCCGGTGCATCGAGGCCTTCGACACCGTGCGATCCCTGTTCCTCGAGGACGACTGACGGCGGCGGTGGGCGTCCGCGCCGCCGTAGGCCGGTCGACCGGTGGCAGTGGTCCTTGGCGTCGTGCTTGTCGGCGTCGTGCGCGCCGAAGACGGGAGACGAGCTCGGAAGACGGTTCGGCTCGGTGACGACACCAGACGTCACCTGGTCGCCTGGAAGCTCTTCCCTGGTGGCGAGCGGTGCCGGCCGATCACGGTCTCGGACCGAGCAGCTCCTCGGCCACTTCACGGACCTGCCAGTCGCGGTCGGCCAGGCACTCACGGAGCGCATTGTCGACCCGGGGGTCGTCGAAGGCGGCCAAGGCGACCGCTGCGCGGCGACGTAGCGCCGGTTTTCCTTCCAGGGCCCTGAGGACAGCCGGAAGGCCGGCAGGGTCGCCGATGGATCCCAGTGCCGCTACGGCCGACTCGCGCACCAGCAGGTCGGGATGGACTTCGGCCGCGGAGATCAACCGGCTCACTACGAGGGCACGCCGCGACGAGACGCCTGGGGGCACAGGAGCAGTGCCAGTCGTCGAGGAGGTACCGTCCGGCGAGGATCTCGATGTGCGGCCTGGAGGACTCGTGCAGTCGCCGGGGGCGGGCGAAGAGCTGCCGGCGAGGCTCGACCATGCGCCCAGCTCCCCGAGAGCCCAGGCGGCAGCTTCGGCCACCGGCGGGTCGTCGTCCAATGCCGTCAGCATCGCAGCGGCCATGGTCCAAGCATCCTCTGTCTGGCCCGTCTCGCTGTACCGCTGTGCTACCCGGCCCGTAAGCTCGCAGGCGCGCCTGCGGAGGGTGGGCTCGGGATCTGCGAGGGCACGACCTAGCCGAGCGGCATCCCACTGCCCGAGGCGAGCGAGCGCACCGAGAGCGGCCGAGCGCACACCGACGTCACTGTCTTCGGCCAGTTCCCTCGCAGAGGAGACATCACCTCGGTGGCCGGCCACAGCGGCGCGTCGTCGTCGTCGGTGGACCCTGTCGGAGCCAGGCGCCTGATCCATGGCAGGCTCTGTCCTGCTCGGACTGCCCGACGACCAGGAACCCACCGATGACCACCTCCACTCCGATCTTCACCATATCGCCACGTCCGGGGCGCCAGCAGCACCGTCGGCGCTGGCGGGTCGTGCTGGTCGGCGTGGTCACGTTCCTGGTGGCCGCTGCCGTGGTGGCCGGCCACGTCACCCTCGGCTACTACGCGGAGCTCCCGGGCCAGGCGCAGCCGGTGACCGCGCTCGTCACGGTTCCTCGAGGCCGAGCACATCACCTTCGTGGAACGATCCTGCTCACTGATATCGCCGTAGCCAGCGTGAACGCCTTGGAGTACGTGCCTGACGAGCTCAGCAGCACCACGACGTTGGTTCCCACCTCAGTGCTGACCGGAGGCCTGCCAGCGCGGGAATTCGATCTCGAGGGCACCGTCGACATGGAAGAAGCCCAGATGACGGCCGAAGCCGTCGCGCTCCGGCAGTTGGGCTATCCCGTTCCAGAGCGCGACGGTGGCGTGACGCTGTACGCCATCATCCCCGGCACGCCTGCGTACCACTCGCTTCACGTCGGTGACGTCGTGACCGCCGTCGACGGTGTCCCGACACTCGATCCACCGGCTCTGGTCGCGGCCATCGGTCGCTACCGGCCGGGGCAGTCGGTGACGTTGTCGATCGGCAGCGTGACCGACCCGGCAGCCACCCATCCGGTGACGGTGCGACTCGGGTCGCAGCGCCGCCACGGGGCGCTCCGACCCGTCCTGGGCATTCCCTACTCCCTGTCCGCGGGCTCCGACGGCATGGGGACCCAGGCGGTGTACAGCATGCCCCTGCACCTGGCCATCAACAGCGACGGTATCGGAGGGCCGTCGGCCGGGCTGGCACTCACCTTGGGACTGCTCGACCGGCTCGGTGGGGGAGATCTGACCGGTGGGCGAGTGGTCGCGGCCACGGGCACCATCGACCCGAACGGCGCGGTCGGCGAGATCGGCGGGTTGCCCCAGAAGACGGTCGCGGTGGAGCGGGCGCATGCCTCGGTGTTCCTCGTACCCGCAGCGCAGGCCGCTGTCGCCCGTGCGCACGCGACGCCTGGTCTCCAAGTGATCGGGGTGCGATCTCTTTCACAAGCCCTGTCCGCGCTCCGTCGGCTCGGCGGCCATCTCGGAGCTGCGGCGGCTGGCCCGGTGCCCGGACCCGACGGCCACAGCGTGCCCGCAGATTGGTCGTCGTCGCCGTGGTCCTGAAGCTCGCCGCTGCTGCGGTCGTGGGCAAGGTGGGAGGCCCCTGGCAGGGTCTCGAGGCCCCTGGCAGGGGCCGCCACGGCAGATGACGGTGCCCTCGCGAGCGGGGACCATCACCGATCAGGGCGCGGTGGTCGTGGGTACGGCCTTGTCGGCGTCGTAGGCTCTGGTCATGGCCGACGACCGGCGACTCACCATATCCTCCTCGGCACGGCTGTCGCCCGAGGATGTCCAGCAGCACGCCTTCTCGACGGCGCGCCGAGGTTTCGAGCCCACCGAGGTGCGGGCTTTTCTCGATGCCGTTGCCCGTGACCTGACCGGGCTCATCGAACGCGAGACCGAGCTACGCCAGGCTCTGGCCGACGCCGAGCGGCGAGCGGCCAATCCGGCCGTCGACGAGGAGACCCTGACTGCGGTGCTCGGCCAGGAGACCACTCGGGTCTTGCGAGCTGCTCGCGACGCCGGTGCCGACGTGGTGGCTCGGGCCGAGGAGGATGCCCAGAGGCTGCGGGCGCAGGCGCAGGAGGAAGCCCGTCGGACCCGGGTAAGTGCCGAGCAGCATGCGGCGGAGCACACTGCCCAGGCCGAAGCAGCGGCGGCCGACCTCCGCCGCCGGGCGCAGGAGGAAGCCACAGCCAAGCTGGAGCACGCGCGGAGCGAGGCCGACGCCACGCTGGCAGGCGCCCGCGACGAATGCCGTGCCATGGTGCAAGAGGCACAGGAGCTGCGGGCGCGGGTGCTGACCGACCTGTCCAAGCGCCGGCAGCGGCTGCACTCCCAGATCGAGCAGCTCCGAGCCGGCCGGGAGAGGCTGGCGCAGACCATCGCCGGGGTCCGCAAGGTGGTGGACGAGGTGGCCGACGATCTGCTCCACGCCGAAGACGAGGCCCGCTTGGCGGCGGAGGAAGCCGGGCGTCACGTCGTCCCCCTCGACGATCAGGATCTCCTGTTCGAGCTGGGTGAGCGTACTGGCGAGGTGGAGGTTGCCGCGGCGTCCGAGGCGCACCGCGGCGATCAGGCTCGAGATCTGGCGCCGGACCACCGAAGCGAGGCCGAGGATGCAGCCCTCCATGCCCCGCTGGCGTCCTATGGGGCCAGAGATCGTCCGGCAGGAGCTCGAGCCAGTGATCGCGAGGCCCTTGCGCCCGCAGCGACAGCGTTGGACGAGGCCGGTGCCGTGGCCGCGAACGTGGGAGGAGAGCCGGGGCCTGAAGGATCTGAGCTGACCGTACGACCCTCCGAGCTGGCCAAAGCCTCCCCGACGGCATCGCCAGGGTCCCCGCCGGGCACCGTCTCCCCGCCGGGCACCGTCTCCCCGCCGGGCACCGTCTCCCCGCCGGGCACCGTCTCCCCGCCGGGCACCGTCTCCCCGCCGGGCACCGTCTCAGCTGCTGATCCGCAGC
>JAKAQW010000020.1:0-5593 GCA_021819525.1 Actinomycetes bacterium | reverse complement strand
TCCCCGCCGGGCACCGTCTCCCCGCCGGGCACCGTCTCCCCGCCGGGCACCGTCTCCCCGCCGGGCACCGTCTCCCCGCCGGGCACCGTCTCCCCGCCGGGCACCGTCTCAGCTGCTGATCCGCAGCCGATCGGCGATGCACAGGTGGGGGGAGATGTGAAGCCGGCGCCCGGACCGAGCACCCCGGGCAGTTCGATCCGGGAGGGCGAGGCGAGCGGGGCCAGCCGACAGCAGCGCTCGGGCGCGACGACGCCGGTGGATACCGCCACGCCGGCAGAGCCCGGCGGCACTGTGCCGGCAATTGTGGCCGGGGGCAGGGCGAAGCCTGTCGGGCAGCCGGTAGGTGCGGGACGTCCTCCTGAGAGCGACGTGGACGCGCTGTTCGCTCGGCTACGGGCGGCTCGCCGATCCGACGATGCCACGCCGCAAGGCGATCAGCCGTCAGATGACGCTCGTTCGCAGCCCCGAATGGACCAGCTCGCGGGCTCGATGGAGGTGCGCGCCCCGGTCCCCGACGTGGGCGGTGCAGGTGGCACCGAGCCGGGCGGGGTGCAGCTCGACGACGGCTTCGAAGACGACGGCTCGGCTGTCCGGCTCCTCCGCCGGGGCGCCAAGCCGCGACCCCGAAGGCGACCGCCGGATCGAACGGCGAGCGGCGCATCGGGCGCCACTCGCGCACCGGCCGGCGAGGGGAACCGCGACAGCGGGGGGACAGTTGGTCCAGGCGTACAAGTTGGTGCTGGTGCTGGTGCTGGTGCTGTGCTGGACGGTGGTGGACCGGCCGTGGGTCGTGACCGAGACCAAGATGACGTGGCATCGCCTGGAGAAGCCGCCGACCCGTCCGGCCGCCGAGGTCGAGGTGCAGGCGACACCGACGAGATCGCCGTGGATGACGTGGAGGTTTTCGAGGCAGCCGGCACCGCTGTCACCGCCGACGTGGGCGACGAGGAGCCCGGACCGGCGAGCACCCTGGCCCAGGGGGATGCGGCGTTGCTGTCGCGACGAGACGATCTGATCCGCCCGGTGGTGGCCAACCTGACCCGCCGCTTGAAGCGATCGCTGCAAGACGACCAGAACGACCTGCTCGACCGGTTGCGAAGCAGTGGATCACGCCAGGAGGTCGACAGCGACAGCCTGCCTGACGAGCAGGAGCACTTGGCGCGCTACGCAGGGGTGACCAGGGACCATCTGATCGAAGCGGCCAGGGTCGGGATGGCCCTGGCCGGAGCCGAGGCGGACATGGCGGCGGCCGAATCGGCGGGGGACGCAGCGGCGGACGAGTTGGCCGTGGCGCTCGTGGCGCCGCTGCGCCGCCGACTCGAACCCGGCGACGACCAAGCCGGGGAGGACGGCCAGCTGCAGGTGGAGAGGGTGGGTGCCGCGTTCAGGGAGTGGAAGGGCAGCCGAGTCGAGGCGCTGGCGGCAGACCACGTGGTGGCGGCGTTCAGTCGGGCCGTGGTGGCCGTGGCACCGCCTGGTCAACGGCTTCGTTGGGTGGCAGACGACGACGGCGGAGCGTGCGCGGACTGTGACGACAATGCGCTGGGAGGAGCGGTGGCGGCGGGAGACGAGTTCCCCACCGGGCACCGCCACCCGCCGGTCCATCCGGGGTGCCGGTGTCTGCTGGCGCCAGTATCGCCGTAGGCTCGGTCGCTGTGCGTATTCCCCAGGAGCTCCCGCGCCAGGAGCGTGTAAGACATCGACGGCGGTTCTGGATCCTCCTCGCCGTAGCGGTGCTGATCGTGCTCCTGCTGTCGTTGCACACCGTGGCGACGATCTACACGGACGCCTTGTGGTTCGGATCGGTGCACCTGGCAGAGGTGTGGAAGCGGCTGTTCGACGTCAAGCTGGGCATGTTCCTGATCTTCGGTGCAATTTTCTTCGTGGTCATGTGGGTCAGCCTGGCCGTCGTGCACCACTTGGCCCCGAGCGAGCTCACCCTTGGACCCGAAGACGAGCTGGTCCGCCGGTACCAGCACACCGTGGCTCCCCACTCGGTCGCCCTGCGGACCGTGGTGTCGCTGGTGGTCGCGGCGATCGCCGCGTCGACGACGCTGGGCGAGTGGCAGAGCTACCTGCTGTTCCGCTACGGCGTGGCGTTCGGCGTCAAGGACCCGCAGTTCCACAAAGACGTCGGTTTCTTCGTCTTCCGTCTGCCGTTCCTGTCGTTCCTGGTCGACTGGAGCTTCTGGTCGCTGGTAGTGATCACCCTGATCACCGTGGCCGCGCACTACTTCGAAGGAGGTATCCGCCTCCACCGTGAGCCGCCTCGGGCGTCACCCCAGGTGAAGGTACATCTGTCGGTGTTGCTGGCCTTGATCGCCGTTGTGAAAGCGGCCGGGTACGTCTTGGCGCGCTACCAGCTGGACACCTCTACCAACGGGTACGTGCAAGGAGCGGGCTACACCGACGTCCACGTACGGCTCCCCGCGTTCGAGCTGCTCATCTGGGTGTCGCTCGCTGCAGCGGTCGTCCTGCTGGTGAACATCCGGCTCCGGGGCTGGCTGCTGCCGATCCTGGCCGTCGGTATGTGGGCTTTCGTGGCCGTCGTGGCCGGCGCCATCTACCCCGCTGTCTACCAGGCGCTGAAGGTGAACCCCGCCCAGGACAAGTTGGAACAGCCCTACATCGCCCGCAACATCGCCGCGACACGAGCGGCGTTCGACCTGAACCACGTGACGGAGAAGCCCTTCTCTGCCGACCAGAAGGTCACCCAGGCCGAGCTGAACACCGACTTGCAGAGCCTGAACGACGTCCGCCTGTGGGATCCCTCGCAGACGGCCGAGACTTTCACCAAACAGCAGCAGACCCGCGGCTACTACACTTTCAACACCCTTACCACCGACCGCTACATGGTGAACGGCGTCCTCACCCCGGTGTTGATCGGGGCTCGCCAGATCAACGTGAGTGACCTGCCCGCCCAGGGTTGGGTCAACAGCCACCTCGAGTACACCCACGGCTATGGGGCGATCGTGGCCCTGGCCAACCAGTCCAGCTCGGGGGGGGAACCGGTGTTCGGCATCTCCAACGTGCCCGACCAGTCGACCGACGGGCTCCCCGCCATCACGCAGCCGGCCGTCTACTACGGCCTGCCGACCGCCAACGGCGGCACCGCGCAGTACGTGGTGGCCGACACCAGGCAGCCCGAGGTCGACTACCAACTGGCAAACGGTTCGACCAAGACCACGCATTACCATGGCTCCGGCGGGATCCGGATGGACAACCTGCTGACCAAGGCCGCTTTCGCCGTCCGCTTCGGTGACGCCAACCTCCTCATATCCAACCTGATCACCCCGAGCTCGCGCCTGCTCATGTACCGCAACATCCAGCACGCGATCAGCACGGCGGCGCCCTTCTTGGCGCTGGACTCCAGCCCCTATCCGGTGATCGTGAACGGGCAGATCGACTGGATCCAAAGCGCCTATACCACCACCTCCCAGTACCCCTACTCGCAGAACGCCGACACGGCGATCTTGCCCCCGAGCAGCGGATTGCCGTCTACCCTCAACTACATACGCAATTCCGTCGACGTCGTAGTGAACGCCTACAGCGGCAAGATGACCTTTTACGTGACGGATCCTCGTGACCCCATCATCCGGACCTGGGAACGGATATTCCCGCACATGTTCACCTCGGAGTCCAAGATGCCGGTGGCGCTGCGGAGCCAGCTGCGGTACCCGAAGGACATCTTCATGTTGCAGGACCAGACCTTCGGTCGCTACCACATCACCAACCCTCAGGCGTTCTACAACGCGGCGAACGCGTGGACCTTGTCGCAGGACCCCGGCTCTGGTTCACCGACCTCGCTGGCGCAGACCATCTATACACAAAACGCCCAGGGCCAGCTGGTCTCTACCGGTCAGACCCAACGCATGGCCCCACTGTACGAGGTGGTCCAGCTGCCGGGACAGCGAAGTCCCAGCTTCTCGCTCATCGACGCGTTCGTCCCTTACTCCAGCAGCAATACCGTTCAGACGCTGTCGGGGTTCATGGCCGCGTCGTCGGACTACGGTCCCTACGGCACTGCCTACGGCGGCCTCACCATGTACGTGACTCCAGCAGGGCAGGACGTAGACGGCCCGGCTCTGGTCGAGGGTCGGATCCAGGAGAATTCGGCGGTGTCCCAAGAGATATCGTTGCTCAACCGAGACGGGTCGAGTGTGGAGCTCGGGAACGTCCTCATGGTGCCCGTCGGCCAGTCGATGCTGTACTTCCGGCCGTTGTACGTGAAGGCGTCACGCAATGCCGTGCCCGAACTGCAGTATGTGATCGCCGTGTACAGCAGCGTCGGTGGTAACAACGACGTCGTGGCAATGTCGACCTCGCTGTCGGGTGCCATCGCCAAGGTGTTCGCCGGCACCTCGGTCACGGTCCCGACCACGACCCCGACCTCGACGACCACGGTCCCGAGCACGAACGTGCCGAAGGTGCCGGCGGATCAGCGGGTGCAGAGCCTGATCCAGCAAGCCGTCACCGACTACCATGACGCGCAGAGCGCATTGAAGAATTTGAACTATGCCCAGTACGGAGTCGACGAGACCAATTTGCAAAACGTGCTGCAAGAGCTTCAGGCTGCCGCCACGTCCACTGGCTCGCAGTCGACGACCCCGAGCTCCACGTCGGGCGCTTCACCGGGCTCTGCGAAACCGACATCGTCGAGCGGATCGTCTTCGAAGGTCGTGCACCGCGGGTCCACGGCAAGCTCTGCGGGCGCCTCACCCAGCTCAGGGTCGTCGTCGGCCCAACCGGCGCCGGGTGAGGCATAGGCCTGCTCCGACCTGGTTCTGGGGGTTCTTCGCAGGTGAGGTGCTGCTCTCCGGGTAGGCGACATCGCTGCGGCCGCTGCGCTGGGTCTCGGTCCGAGGGCCGAGATGACCGGTCTCCGCATTGCCGACTGCGTGGTGATCCAGGATCGTAGACGGTGCCATTCGGACGGCCCTAGCCGGTTGGCTCGACGACCGCCATGTGGTATCATGAAGGCTCCGCCGCGGGGTGGAGCAGTCTGGTAGCTCGTCGGGCTCATAACCCGAAGGTCGCGGGTTCAAATCCCGCCCCCGCCACCAAGTACGGGCGTCTTTGGCGCCTCGTTGCGTATGCACAGGCCGCTGACCAGCATGTTTGGTTAGCGGCTTCTGTGTTTATGGGGACAGTTTGTGGGGACCTACTCAGCCCTTGCGTATGCAGCCTGTGCGGGGTCGCGCGAGAGCGTGCGGCCCTGCGCTGGAGTTTCGCGGCCGAGGCGCGGTCCGGGAAAGGCGTTGCATACGCATGCCCTGGGCACGCGGATGCAGTTGCCCTGCTCAACTACGCGCCCCTCGCCCAGCCGCTTGGGCTCGTAGCGCGAAGTCAGTCATCATCTTCTGCGTCCCCCACTACCTCGGGCGGGTTGCTCGTCAGCTCGGCGAACTCCCACTGGTGTCCCTCCGGGTCGAGGACGGCGTAGCAGCGCACCCCCCATGTGTGGTCTTTTGGTTCCCCGAGTACCGCCGCGCCGTGTTGCATGGCCCGGCCGAAGTGGGCGTCGACATCGTCCACGAAGACGGAGATCGCGTGGGTCAGCAGCGGCCAGGACCGCCCTGTCGCCTCCTCGAAG
>JAKAQW010000148.1 GCA_021819525.1 Actinomycetes bacterium | reverse complement strand
CGCCCACGAAGTAGAGCGTGGAGCCCTCGGTGTGTCCTGGGGTATGGATGGCCGCCACCGACACCTCGACACCGCCGGGCAGCTCGAAGCGATCCCCGTCGCTGAGCGGCTCGAACGAGAAGTCGAAGGGGTCTGCCGGATTGAGGTGCAGCACGGCCCCGGTGTCGGCTGCGAGCTGGCGGGCCCCTGAGAGGTGGTCGGCGTGCAGATGGGTGTCGAACACGTCGGTGATGGTCCAACCGGCTTCGGCAGCCAGATCCTCGTAGATGCCGACATCGAGCGACGGGTCGAAGACGAACGCCTTCGTGCCCGAGCCCACCAGGTACGACAGGCAGCCCTTGGCGCGCCGGCGCACCTGGACGATGCTGGCAGCAGCGCGCTCGACACGGACCGCGTCGTAGACACCAGCCCACGCGGCCATCCCGCCACTGAGATTGGCCACGTCCCACCCAGCCCCGGCCAGCATGGCGGCTGCTACCGCAGAGCGGTTCCCGGCTGCACAGACGGTGACGACTTTGCGCTGGCGTGGCACCTCGGTGCTTCGTAGCGACAGCTCGGCGAGGGGAATGTTCAGCGCGCCGGGCATTGCCCAGGCGGCGACCTCGTGGGGCTCGCGCACGTCGAGCACGAACGGCTCGTCGTGGGTGCCGAGCAAGCTGGCCAGCTCGCCGGCGCCGATCTCTTCGTACCCGGCCATATCTTCGAACATGATCCTCCCCTGTTCGTCCGTCGTTCCTCGCATCTTGCTTCCGCCCGTCTCGAGCACCTCGTCGTCTCGAACCACTCGTCGTCTCGAACCACTCGTCGTCTCGGGCCACTCGTGCGGCAGCCACCAGCTCGCCGCCACCGCCTCCTGGCCGGTGAGTATATACCACCCTGGGTATGCGTCGTGCAGAGCTCACGCCCAGAGGCTCCGCGGCATCGGGCGGTTCACCGACCATGTCCTCGACGATCGAACCAGCCCGTTCGGTGCTCACGGCGACGGGCTGGAGGGCGCCGGTCCGCAGGTCCGCAGGTCCGCCGGTCTAGCGGGGAGCGGGGTGGGCAGTCCGCCGGTCTAGCGGGGAGTGGGGTGGGCAGTCCGCCGGTCTAGCGGGGAGTGGGGTCGGCGGCAGCAGCGTCGAGATCGGCCCAGGTCGGTTCGGGGTCGCTCCATCCCACGAACGACACGTTGCGACGTCGGCCATCGCGGCGGTAGTCGACGAGCATGCCGTGACGCTCCACCACGTACCACCATATGTCGTCCCCGGCCATGGCTTCCTCGATCCGCGCCAGTGTGGCGACTTCGTCTCGGGGATGCTGGACTCCATACCCGCGAACGACAATTCCCTGTCCTGGCCCCTGTCCTGGCCCCTGTCCTGGCCCCTCTTCTGGCACGGTGTCATCGTCACCGGTGCCGGCAGTCACACGGAGCCATATGCCACCGCGGCCGAGGGCGGCCAGAGCAGTGTCGTAGCCGTCGCGACGCTCGAGCGTCCACAGCGCCCGCCCGAGACCACTCGGCTGGCCGTCGCTTTCGACGAGGACGGGGAGGACCGGGTTGTCCACGTCGTCGTCGGAGCTGTGCATGATCAGCGCACTGCCAGCGGCGCCAAGCGCCCCGGATCTCGAAGCGCTGGTCGAGGAGCTGTCATCCATATGATCCATCTCCTTCTCTGTCTCTTGGGCCTCCGGCCACCGGGCACCCGCCGGTCCCGTCGGTGCTCGTTCGGAGCATCGCGCTCGGCTCGGTACGCCCTGCTAGGCCATCCAATTCCGATCTTGCGTCGAGCCGGCTCCTACCGGTAGGGCCGTTGGTCCCGATGATGCCAGCGCCGTGGGCCGCGAGGGAAGGGACCGAAGGATCGTCGGGAGGCAGGCTATCGCGAATTGACCAAAGAATGACAAGCTCATCTACCGTCCGTGCCCCGGCCCAGCGGGTCAGCGGCCCAGCGGCTCAGCAGGGTCAGCTGCGTTTGCTGCACCCCGGCATGGAGCACCAGCCACGCTGCCAGGGCCAGACGGCGCGAGACGATCAGCTCGGCGCGGGAGCGCGTGGCACGGCTTTGGTGGCGAGCGCCAGGGCTCGGGCCACGTGATGCTCAGCTTCCACTATGGAACCGGCCGCCAGCTCCACCAGGCTGTCCTCGTCGGCAGCGGTGGACGTGCCTGGGTGCACGGCGTGCTCGAGCACGGCGGCCAGATCGTCGGCCGCTCGGCAGATCCAGGTCACCTGCACCAACGGCGCCGGCGGGCCTCCAGGTGCCAGAGCGCTGTCGGACCCGGCGGGAGACGGCGCACGATGGCGCACCGCACCTCCTGCTGCGGCATCGTCGCCTCCTGCTTCGAGCGCCGGTGCTGGTGGCGAGTCGGCTCGGAGACGTCGAGCGGCTCGGGCGGTATCGGTCAAGCTGCGATGAGCGGCAGCGAGGTGGTCGGTACCGCTGTGGCCCGTGCCGTCCATGCGGTCGAGTGCGGCCATGCCGCTCTCGGTGCTGGCCAGCTCGGCGAGGGCTGTCCACGTGCTGGTGCTCAAGTGACGAAGACGGCGGGCGACCGCGCTGATCTGCGATGCGCCGGCTGCCTGGCCGAGGCCGTGTTGCGAACCCATGGTCGACCTCGCTCTCCGCTGCCGTGTGCCTGCCGCTGCGCCGTCGCTGCCGGTGCCGGGTGTCAACCGACGCCGGCTGGCAGGGCCGACACCAGGTCGTCGACCAGCCAACCCACCGCGTTGCCAAGGGCGTTGCCTCGAGACGTTCGGCTGTGCCGCAGCGAATCGGACCACCCGGTGACGTCGCTGGGCAGGCGACCGGGTTCGTCGGGCAGGGTGTGGATCGACGTGTACTGGCTGCCGTTGGCCGGGTCGGCTCGAGCCAGGTTCTCGAGCGCCCGTTTCATGTCGGCGTCACCGCCTGCCCGGTTGATCACCAGGTGCACACGGTGGGCACCGGCGTGCTGGACGAGGCGGGCGGCTTGCGCGGCGAACTGCATGGCGCCGACGTCGGGGGTCGTCACGACCACGACCTGGTCGACAGCGCACGGCTCCAACTCGAACGTGTCGTGCCACGACGCGGTGTCCTGCACCACGATCGGCGGCGGGCACAGCGGAGCTCGCTCGTCACCGTGCTCAGGGCCGTCACCTGGTCGGCCGGCTACCGGCGAAGCGGCACCGGCCAACCCCACCGACATGCCGCGGCGGGCGAGCAGGGCGGCAATGAGCCGGGCGACCGTGGACTTGCCGACGCCTCGTGCGCCGAGCACGGTGATCTGCAGGCCGGACGAGAAGGCTGCCGGCGGCGCGTAGAGGGCTGCCGCGTGCCCGACAGCGTCGTGGTGCGCGCCGATCGGGCTGGTCACGTCGGCGGTCGTCATGCCGTTCATTGGACACCTCCACCTCTCGCAGTCCTGCACGCCGTCACCGACGACTTGCCCCGGTGCCGCCCGTGGAGCGCTGCTCCCGGGGATCCATCATGCGCGCTCGCCACTGTGGCGGCTAGGGCCGAATGTCACATCGGTCGCGACGACGTGATCTGCTGTAGCGGTCGACCGTCTCGCCGACGTGGGCTGCTCCTCTACCGAGGGCAACCGTTGTCAGACCCCCGAGGAGCACATGTCGGCCGTCGCCGAGTGGGCTGCTCCTCTACCACCTCCTCGACCAGGCTGCAGTTGCCGGTCTGCCGACCTGCCGCAGCCTGGTCGTCGCCGACGCGCGGGGACCCGCGCCGCAGGTGCACGGTTCGTGGTGACCACGGTCGGTGAGCACAGAACCATTCCCTGGCGGATCCTGTGTGCCGGTGGGCCGTGATGGGCCAGACTGAGGGTATGACAATCCGGGTGTTCCTCCTCGACGACCACCAAGTGGTGCGTGAAGGCGTCCGCCGGTTCCTGGAGGCCGAAGCGGATCTGGTGGTGGTGGGTGAGGCGGCCAGCGCCGCCGACGCGCTCGAGGCGGTGGCACAGAGCCGCCCGGATGTGGCGGTGCTCGACGTGCGGCTCCCCGACGGCGACGGTGTGGAAGTGTGCCGGGAGATCCGCTCCGCCTACCCGGAGGTGGCGTGTCTCATGCTGACCTCCTTCGCCGACGACGAAGCGCTCGCCCACGCCATAATGGCCGGCGCCAGTGGCTACGTGCTCAAAGAGATCCGAGGAAACGACCTGGTCGCCTCCGTGCGAGCCGTCGCGGGCGGCCGAAGCCTCGTCGACGCGGCCACGACCCAACGGGTGCTGGGCCAGCTCCGCCGGCAGGCTGCCGAACGTTCCGCCTTGTCCCAGCTCACCGGTCGCGAGCTCGACATCCTGGCGCTCATCGCCGAGGGCAAGACGAACCGGCAGATCGGCGCCGAGCTGTACCTGGCGGAGAAGACGGTGAAGAACTACGTGTCGAACCTGTTGGCCAAGCTGGACATGGGGCGGCGAGCCGAAGCCGCTGCCTACGCAGCCCGCCTCCAGCTCGACCGCCAACACCGACAGCCTTGACAGCAGCAGCCGACCAGCCTGGCGCGCCCAGCCGGCGAGGCTCAGGTGCCCTCTGCGCCGAGGGCAGCGTCTACCAGGTCGCTCCAGTCGGGGTCTGCGTCGGGGTCGTGGCCTGGGACCAGGTACTTGCGGACGAACAGGCTGGCAACCGCCTGTTTCTCTGGCCGGTGGGCGTCCTCGGTGACAGCGGCCTCAGCGAGCAGGCACGCCCCCTGGATGACCCGGACCATGTCGCCGAGGCCGCGGCGGAACCCGGGGGCGCCGTGCGGACCGCCGGCTGCTGAGTGCGCAAGCCGTCCTACGATCCGCTCCAAGGCTTCGAGGACCGAGGAGCCGGCGGGGCCGGCAGTCTCCCCGGCTCTCCCCAGCTCGCCGCGCACCCAGGCGCCGACCGGACCGAGCACCTCGAAACGGGTGCAGTCCCGGGCGACTTGGGCACACAGGACGTTGTGGGTGCCTTCCCAGCTCTCGTAGACGATCGAGTCCCGGTACAGGCGGGGCAGGGGGGAGAAGTCCTCGATGGTGCCGTTTCCCCCGAGCAGCTCGATCCCCTGGTGCACGACGGTGGTCGCGGCGATGGAGGTGACGTACTTGTTCGCGTTCACCAAGAACCGGTGCACCAGACGTTCCTCGTCATCGGCAGAGCCGGCGTCGAGCCGGGACGTCAACGCGGTGAGTGCCATCGTCGAGGCGAGCGCGGCGTGCTCTTCGATCTTCATCATGACCAGCTGCTCGCGCACGATCGGGAAGCCGATGATCGGGGTGCCGAAGGCGCTGCGGTAGCGGGCGAACGACGATGCCTCGAGGTACGCCCGGCGCATGATGCCGGTCGAACCGACCGCGTTCAACCAGCGCGAGGTGTTCAGCAGCTCTTCCACGGCGATGTGGAAGCCCTGGTCGAGTGCGCCGATGGGCCAGCCGACAGCGCCGTCGAATTCGATCTCCGCAGAGGCGAGCGCCCGGGTGCCGAGCTTGTCCTTGAGGCGCCGGATCCGGAAACCGTTCGGCGTGGTGCCGTCGAGCGTGCGAGGCACCAAGAAGCAGCCCAGCCCCCGGGTGCCTCCCGGAGCACCCTGCGGACGAGCCGTGACCGCGAAGAGGTCCGCGTCGGCCACCGAGCAGAACCACTTCTCGCCGGTGAGCCGCCAGGCTGCAGGGTCGCCGGTGTCGGGAGATGCTGCGACGGTGTTCGCGCCGACATCGGAGCCCCCCTGGAGCTCGGTGAGGAACTGCGACCCTCGCAACGCATGGTCGTAGTCGCTGCTCGTCAAGCCGGGGAGATAGCGCTCCTGCAAGGCCGGCGATCCCCGGTGCGCCAGTGCCCGGATGAGCCCGGCTGTGCAGACCGCAGGGCAGCCATGACCCCCTTCCCCGACGAAGGAGAGCAGGTAGAAGAGGGCTGCTTGCAGAAAGCTGCCGGAGTCCTGGTGCTGGACATCGAGGAGGCCGGAGCTCCACACGGCTGCGCCGGACCGCCGGTGCGCCGGATGGAATTCCACCTTTTCGACGAAGCGGCCCACGCCGTCGTAGGGGAGCGACGCCGGGAGCTCTCGGTGGCGCTCGACCTCGGCAACGGCCGGCTCGATCACCTCGACCACAGCCCGCCCGAGCTCGGTCAACCTCGGCGTCATGGCGGCAAGAGCCGCTGGTCCGGCCCGCAACGCGAGGACCCGAGCGAGGTTCGGCGATGCCTCGTAGTAGTTTGCCGGGCCCTCCGCCCGCCAGGCGATCAGCCGGTCACGACCGAGCTGGCCGTCAGCCATCATGGACCTCCGATCCCCGAGGACACGAGCGGTGACGTCACGTGGCCCGCTGTGACCTTAGCGCGATGCGTCAGGCGATCGGCATGGTGCGAGTAGAGACGCTCGCGACAGAAGATGGCCGAAAAACCCCACGTGGGGTCGGTCGGAGACGACACCCGCCGTGGTGCCAGCACCGTCGAGGCCACAGCACCGTCGCGTTCCGGGCACCGCCATGGCCACGGCACCGTCGGGGCCACGGCATCGTCGAGGCCACAGCACCGTCGCATTCCGGGCACCGCCATGGCCACGGCACCGTCGCATTCCGGGCACCGCCATGGCCACGGCACCGTCGGGGCCACGGCGATAGAACGTGCCGTCACCAGCGTCCCGAGCGGCGCAGTACGTCGACGATGAACCTCCGCTCAGGGCTGCCTTCGACGAAGAAGCTGGCCACAGGGTGAAAGCCGTCGGCGGCTGTCACGATCCGCTCCGCCACGGCGAGCGCCTCGAGCAGCTCGGGAAGCCGGAGCTGCGCCAGCAGCTCGTCGACGCGACCTCGGTCGTCGCCGGTCGCCTTGCAGTCGCCGTGCACCGCCGCCGCCAGGGTGTCGCGAAGCTCCTCGAGCGTGGGCCACGACGGCGCGGCGTGCTCGGTCACTGGCGTCCGAAGCCGGATCGAGCACCGAGCCGACGTATCGCAGCGCGCGGTGACGTCGGGTGCTGCTCGCTCACTGGCGTCCGAAATGAGGTTGGTGGCGGCGGATCTCGCGACGGGCGACGGCCATCTTGTGGACCTCGTCGGGACCGTCGACGATGCGCAGGGTGCGGGCCAGGGCGTACATGTGCGCGAGGGGGGTGAACTGGGTGACACCCATGGCGCCATGGACCTGGATGGCCCGGTCGATCACCCGCAGCGCCATGGCAGGCACGGCCACCTTGATACCGGCGATGAGGTCGGCTGCCTCGCGGTTCCCGACACGGTCCATCTCGCTCGCCGCGTGCAGGACGTACTGGCGGGCCATGTCGATCTCGATGCGGGCTTCGGCGATCCAATCCTGGATCTGGGCCTTGTGGGCCAGCGTCGAGCCGAACGCGCTGCGTTCGAGCGCACGGTCCACCAGCAGCCCGAGCGCCCGTTCAGCGACACCGATCGTACGCATGGCGTGGTGCACCCGGCCGGGCCCCAGGCGCGCCTGGGCGATGGCGAACCCGCCGCCTTCCTCTCCGAGAAGGTTCTCGGTCGGCACCTGCACGTCGCGGTAGACGATCTCGGGATGCCCGCCGGGCTCGTCGTAGCCGAAGATGTGCGGCTCGACGCCGAGGCTGACGCCGGCGGTGTCCTTGGGGACCACCACCATGGAGTGCCGGCGGTGCGGTGCGGCGTCGGGGTCGGTGACGCCCATCACCACGAGGACCCGGCAGCGCTCGGCGGCGGCGCCGGTGCTGAACCACTTGCGGCCGTTCACGACGTAGCTGTCGCCGCGGCGTTCGATGCGCAGCGCCAGGTTGGTGGGGTCCGACGAGGCCACGTCGGGTTCGGTCATGGAGAACGCACTGCGGATCTCCCCTGCCAGCAGCGGCACCAGCCACCGGGCTTTGACAGCGTCGGTGCCGTAGAGGTGGAGGATCTCCATGTTCCCCGTGTCCGGCGCCGAGCAGTTCAGCGCCTCGGCCGCGAACGGGACCTGGCCGAGCAGCTCCGACACCGGCGCGTAGTCGACGTTGGAAAGCGGTTGGCCAGGCTGATCGGGGGCCAGGTGTGGAAGGAACAGGTTCCACAGGCCGCGCTGCAGGGCGACGGACTTCAGGCGATCGAGCACGGGGGGGTACCCGCCGGGGCCCGCCTCCTGCAGCTCGTCGTAGTACCGCTGCTCGTTGGGGAAGACCTCGTCGTCCATGAACTGGCGCACCTGGTCGTGGATGGCCAGGGCGGCCTCGGTGAACTGGTAGGGCATCAGCGGGCTCCGATCGATGGGTAAGGGTCACAGCTGGTTGGCGGACCAGCCCCTGGCTTGGCGGGAGGTGGGCCGCCGTGGGTCAGACCGAGGCCGGTGGGCCGGGGTCGGGCCGAGCCGGCCGTGGACCAGGCGGACACCGGCGAGCCCGGGTCGTCTGGCAGAAAAGCAGCGGGAGGTGGGCCGCCGTGGGTCAGACCGAGGCCGGTGGGCCGGGGTCGGGCCGAGCCGGCCGTGGACCAGGCGGACACCGGCGAGCCCGGGTCGTCTGGCAGAAAAGCAGCGGGAGGTGAGCCGCCGTGGGTCAGACCGAGGCCGGTGGGCCGGGGTCGGGCCGAGCCGGCCGTGGACCACCTGGACACCGGCGAGCCCGGGTCGTCTGGCAGAAAAGCAGCGGGAGGTGGGCCGCCGTGGGTCAGACGGAGGCCGGTGG
>JAKAQW010000147.1 GCA_021819525.1 Actinomycetes bacterium | reverse complement strand
CCGGCGACAGCACCCATGCCGGCGCCAGCACCCATACCGGCAGGTTCGTGTGCGTCGTCGGCAGGTGGCTCGGTGTTGCCTACGTCGGCCACCACCGACGTCCCGGCGAAGTCTCGGCACACGATCATGTAGGCATAAGGAGAATTCTGGTCGAGGCCTACCTCACCTGCCAGCGACCACATTGCAGCTGCGTCTTGCAGCTGAGGTGAGCGCAGCGTGATCCCCGACAGGGGAGCCACCGGTCGCGCTGACCCGGCGACCGCTGCCGGTCCCGCTGACCTGACGACCGCCTCTGAGCTCGGCTCTGACAGCGCCCGAACCGGGTGCGAGATGCGCTGAGAGACGTCGTCGCCGATCGTGTCGATGCTTCTTGCACCACCGTGAGCCATGGGTTTCCCCCGTTGCTGGTCCGATTGGTCGCTCGGCGCGGCACACCGCGAGGCGGCCCCGTGGCGGGATTCACCCGATGCCTGCTGCCCCGGCTGTCGCCGTCCCGGCGTCCTCCGTCGAGACGCCGCCGTCGTCGCCCAGGAGCTCGTCGCCACTGGTCAGGCGTCGACGGACACGGTCGACAGCTACCCGCCCAGCCACACCCGCCATGCTCGTCGCGCTGGCGCGCAAAGCAGCACCATCAAGTCTTGGTTTTCGACGATCCTAGCGTGCCGTCCGGCGAGAGACGCCTGCCGCGCTTTTCAATTGTGTGACGATGGACCTGACGACGGACCTGACGACGGACCTGACGACGTGGATCTCCTCACGCACCGTCCGTGGGCGCTCAGCGGAACTGAGTCCCGCTGAGTGGGTGGCCCCGAGGCCCGCCCTCGTCGGAAGTGACACAGGAGCATCAGATTTCGAAGCGGTGCTCCCGAGCTGCCACGGCGCTTTCTTGCCTGGCACGCTGGCGCACGACGGATCCCGAGCGGGAAGCGACCAGGTCTTTTCCCCGCACGGAGGCCTGGACCGGGCCGTATGCCGCAGCCTGAACGGCCGACGACAGCGCCACCACCTGGCGGCCGAGCGGCGTTGACACCAGGACCGGGACGGTGCGAACATCGGCTCCTCGGGCGATGCTGCGGCGGGGGCTCAGATGCGAGAAGACGAGATGCGAGAAGGCGAGGGCCGGTGACGTTCCCGGCGAGGGGCACCGCTGCGGGGGCGCTTCGCGAGACGGTCGAGCAGGCAGGCGCACAGGTGTTCTTGCGCTTCGGGGACGAGGCGATCACCTACGCCGAGCTGGACGAGCGCAGCGACCGGCTCGCGACGGGCCTCGCCCGGCTCGGCTATCGCCGGGGCGATCGGATCGGGCTGGCGGCCCTCAACCAGCCGGAGTGGTTGGACGTCTTTTTCGCCGCGCAGAAGCTCGGTCTCGCCGTGGTCACCCTCAACGTGCGCTACCGGGAGGCAGAGCTCTGCTACATGCTCAACCAGTCCGGTGCCCGGGGGCTGGTATGCCTGGCCCGGCTTCCCGACTTCGACTTCCAGGCGCTGTTCGCAAGCCTCGGCGACCGGCTCCCGGCCCTCTCGCACCACGCGTTCATCGGGGAGGCGAGCTACGCGGAGCTGGCCGCCACCCCCGCAGATCCCGGCCTGCTCGCGGAGGCCGCAGCGCAGCTGGACCCTTCCGACCCGGCCATCGTGCTCTATACCTCTGGTACGACCGGGCAGCCGAAGGGGGCGGTGATCACGAACAGGAGCCTGCTCGCCTCGGCTCGGGCGCAGGTAGAGCATTTCGGGCTTCGCGCGAGCGACGTGGCGATCGGCACGATGCCGCTCAACCACGTCGGCGGCATCACCTGCACGGTCAGCACGGCGCTGCTGACCGCCAGCTCTGTGGTGCTGCTCCCGGCGTTCGATCCCGTCGGGACCCTCGCGGCCATCGACGCGCACCGTGCGACGGTCTTCGGGGGCGTCCCGACGATGTACCTGCTGATGCTGAGCCATCCCGACTTCGCCCGCTACGACGTCTCCTCGCTTCGCTACGCCATCGCCGGGGGGTCGAACGTCGAGCCGGAGCTCTGCGAACGCATCGCAGCGGGGTTCCCGAACGCGCGTCTCGCCAACCTCTATGGCCTCTCGGAGAGCTCGGGCGCCTGTGTGCTCTCGGCCAGCAGCGACGACGTGGCCGCGGTGGCAAGGAGCATCGGCGTGGTGGTCGACGGCTTCGAGGGACGGGTCACGGGCCTCGACGGTGCAGTCCTCCCCGCGGGAGAGATCGGTGAGCTCCAGGTGCGCGGCGAGTGTGTCGCGGCGGGCTACTGGGAGATGCCCGAGCAGAGCGCGGAGACCTTCCTCCCCGGCGGCTGGCTGGCCACAGGCGATATGGCGCTCCTCGAGCCCGACGGGCACGTGGTGCTGAAGGGCCGGCGCAAGGAGATGTACATCCAGGGCGGCTACAACGTCTACCCCGTCGAGGTCGAGAACGTGCTGGGCGCCCACCCCGAGGTCGCGATGGCCGCGGGGATCGGCGTGCCCGATCCCGTGCTCGGCGAGGTCGGCCGGTACTACGTCGTCCCTGCTCCAGGTGCGCACCCGACAGCAGGCGACCTCGCGGCGTGGTGCCGGGAGCGCCTCGCCGATTACAAGGTGCCCCGAGAGCTCGTCTTCGCCGAACAGCTCCCACTCACCCCGGCGGGCAAGGTGCAGAAAGCGGCGTTGCGAGAGACCGCCGCGAGGGACAACGCCGAACGTGTCTGAGCACCAGCCGAGCCGTGACGGCGTGTCGGTCTCCCGGCGCGTGACGCCTGGTTCGACGGCGGGATCGGCACCCGTGGCCGGGCAGCCGGCTCGCCTCGAGGTGGTCGTGGCAGCCGGCAGTCGGCAACCGCCGCTCAGCAGTTGGCAAGAGCGTCGAGGGCACGGCGGATCTTCCCGGTGCCCTCGGCGGCGAGCTGCCTGATCCCCCCGGTGAGCGAGTTGCAATGTCCAGCCACCCGAGCTGCGACGCCTGGTCACCCGCGCAGTGGCTCTGCCACTGCTGCCAGCTGGTGGAGCCACCAGCCGTAGACGGTGGCTGCGAGAGCGGCGCCGACAAGGAGGACGAGCGTTGGCGCCGGGGGGGACCACCCGCCGGGGACGACGGCAAGTGGGTTCACGGTTCCTCCCAGGCCGACGGTGTAGCGCCGCAACGCCCAGGCGAAGTCGACGAGCTGGCCGATCGCGACGCCCGCGATCAGCAGGTTCGTCAGCCGGCTGAGTGCCCGCTTCCCGAGACCCTCCGAGGCCCCAGCGCCCTGCTCGGAGGCAGCGTGGTCGAACGCGGCCTGGGTGTCTCGACCGAGGGTATCCCTGACGCGACTGGCGACGAAGGCGGCGACCAGGGGGATGCCGACGTACAGTGCCATGCCGTCGCGGGCTTGCCAGACGAGCCCGTCGTGGTGGGCCTGGGAGACCATGAGGGCGGTCGGGAGGGCCACGGCTGCCACGAGGAGAGCTGCGAGCACACCGGCGTGGTGCCTCCGGCTGGTCACCATGCCCAGCGTTCCGAGCACAGCCACTGCCATCCACCACCCGACCAGCACCCCGACCGGGGATGGCGTGTCGAGCCAGCCGAAGACCCCGACGCTCTGGCTGAGCAGGGTGCCGGTGCGCCCGAGCGCTTCTCCGACGACTGCGATGGTCGAGGAGTGCGGCGCCACTGGCTTGCCGACCGGAGCCACCACCAAGGTGTGGGCGCCCACGATGAACGCCACGGCGAGCACCCCACACGCCGCGACGACACCGGTCCAGCGGCGCGCGAGGCGATCGTGCCACAGGTCGATGACGATTCGTGGGCAGAGCGCCACCAAGGTGAGCGCGACGAGGGCCAGCCACAGCGGGTCGAGCCCTCCACACAGCACCAGCACCGAGGCGGACGCCCCGCAGGACACCACCAGCTCGGGTGGGGGGTGCCGGCCGTGCTCGAGGAGCACCAGCCCGGAGGTCCAGGTGCAGACCGCCGCAGCGATCTCGAGACCACTCGGGTTCACCACTGCAGTGAGGAACACGACCATCGGGGTGACGACGATCGCCACAGCCACCACCAACAGCCGCTTACGAGACGCCACGGCGGCGACGGCCAGGGCCAGCCCGAGCAGCAGGGCGCTCCATGCCACGCTGAGCAGCCGCATCAGGTAGACGGCGAAGTTCGAGTGCCACAGCAGGGTCGGTGCACCGACCAGCAGGTAGTAAAGCGGTGGGTTGCGGCCCACGTAGGTGTTGGCCTGCACCAGCTTCGACTGGTCCGACAGCTGCGGGGCACAGCCCGCTGGCACCGTGTCGCGCCCGGCGTAGCAGGTGGCCAGGTTGCCGTCGGTGGCGAAGCTGGCCGGCACCCGCACCGTTACGAAAGCCGTGGGGCGGGCGGTGGCGCTGGTGCCGACGATCTCTCCGCGCACCACGGCGGCTGCTTTGACGATCTGGGTCGGCTCGTCGGGCGCCGCACCGAGCGGGGTCGCGAGCGTCCAGAGGAAGCCGAGGAGGAGCACGATGGCTGACGAGGCCATCCAAATCCGCAGGAGCCGGATGCGAGGGTTCAGCGCTCTGGGGCGACGGCGGCGGCCGACGGAGATCACCGGTCCATCTTGTCTCGTGCACCGGTCTGCCCGGTGCGAGCCGCGGCGCTCTGGACCCGGGTTCCGAGCCTGCCGGGCAGCGGCCGGTGCCTGGCTGGAACCGGGCTGGCGGTGCCGTGCCGGGCCATCTCCGTCAGGTGCTCCAGCCACCGTCCGTAGGTGCTGAAGGTGGCGGCCAGGAGCAGTGCCGACGCCGGAGCCGAGGGTGCCCGGCCACCGCGCACCGGAGCCAGCGGGTCGAGGCCGGCACCGAGCCTGACGGCGTAGTGCCGTAACGCCCGGGAGAGGTCGTCGGCTGCCGACGAAGAGACGAAGCCGTCGTCGCGGGAGGCGCCCACGGGAACAGCCTGACCTGGCAGCCTGTGATCTCGCTGAGGAGCCGAGTCGTGCCGTCCAGCTGGGTCGACCGGTCTCTCAGGCACGCGACGACGTCTCAGCGGGCCGTGTCGCCGGTGATGGCCACGCCCGGGTCGACTGGTAAGGGTCGGATCGGATCGTCCGGGCCGACGAGACCGAACCCCGGTGCGAGGGGCGTGGTTCGAGGAGGCGCCTGGCAGTCGTCGCGACACCGGCGCCGCCGGACGCGGTCGGGGCGCCGCCGGCCGAGTGCCGTGGCCGCCATGATGAAGGTCATGGCACCGGTGACGCCGAGGGTGATCCAGGCGATGGTGTCGAGCCCGTCGTGCACCACCACGATGAGCCCGGTGACCAGCGCCACCGCAGCCCAGCAGACAGTGGCGGCCAGGGAGCGCTGGGAGAGGAAGAAGTAGACGAGCACGCTGGCGATGCCCATGGCGGCGGCGGCGGCGGCCAAGATGGCAACCGGTCCGCTGGCTGCCTGGTAGGCGGAGCCGAAGAGCACGGCGATCACCAGGTGGGAGAAGACCGCGATGAAGAGGGCGGCCCCACCGCTCGAGGCGACGGTTACGGCCAGGGCATGTAGCAGGAGCCGACGGATCTGATGACGATCTCCCTGGGCGGCCGCCAAGCGAGGGAAGACGGTCATAGCCACAGCCCCTGGCAGGAAGAGGGCGACGCGTGCGGCAGTGGCAGCTGCCACGTAGTACCCGGCGTCCAAGCGGCTCAGGTAGTGGCGAGCGAGCAAGGAATCGATGCCGAGGAAGGCCGACACCCCGGCCAGGGCGGTCACGGCCAGGACCGCTGGCCCCGCCTGCAGGCCGATCCCGTGGCGGTGCGCCGACCGGGCCGGCGTCCGCGACCTCGCTGTCGAGCTCCCCGCTGCCGAGATCCTGCCCCCTCGGCGCGTCCGCCGTGCGCTCAGCTCGCCTCGCATCGGCCACAGGACGATGCCCAACGACGCGATGCCCGACAGGGTACTGGCCGCGGCGGCCGCGTCGAGGCCGAGCCCAGCATCGACCAGGACGATGCCGGCGACCAGGCGTACCACGGATCCGACTACCAACGACACTGCCACGGGACGAAAGCGCAGGCGACCGATGAGGACGCCCTGGGGGACGATGGTGGCCACGGCGGTGGCCACGTACGCCCCGAGCAGGAGCAGCGGCACCGGACTGCGCAGGCTGACGAAGCGGTCTACGACCGGTGCTAGCAGGCCGAGCAGTCCGAGGAGGGCGGCGGCGCCCGCGCAGGTCCAGGCGAACGGGCGCCGAAGCGAGGCTCCGGTGCCAGGGTGGAGGTCAGGGTCCGGCCAAGGCATCTCCCGTGAGGGCCTCACGCCCGGGGGCTGTGAGGGCCTCACGCCCGGGGGCTGGCGGGTGGCAATCGTCTGCGTGACCGCTGCCTGCAGGGCCGATACCGGCAGCACGGCGACGGTGACCAGGCCGAGCAGCGAGCCGAGGGCACCGTACCGATCCGGGCCGAGCATCCGGCTCATGGCCATGTGGAACACGAAGTTGCCACCGTTGTAGGCGAGCGTTGCTGCGAAGAACGCCAACCCGCCTTGACGGGCCAGTTCGGGTAGCGGGCGCCGTCCCACAGCGGCCAGCCGGCAGTGGGCCAGCCGGTGGCGGGCAGCCGTCTCCGGCTGCGGCGGTGGGGTCATCTCTGACTGGAGGCGAACTGCCCGTCGCGCCGCGATCGTCCGCTCTCTTCCTTCTCGCCGACGTCAGCTGCCCGCGCGTCCCACACTTCGGACTGGGCAGGACCGGGACACCTTATCCCCTCGTGTGAGAGCCCCTCGTGTGAGAGCCCTTCGTGTGAGAGCCCCTCGTGTGAGAGCCCTTCACCCTGGTCTTCGACCCGGCGGGCGAAGAATGTGGCTTCATGCAATTGCTCGAGGAGCCGTTGAGACATCATCGAGATCAGTGAGATGATCGTGGATTTCACAGCCAACCGGAGGAAGTGCCCAGACGCTTCCCAGGAGTTTCCCAGGTGCATGCGGCAAGCTGGAAGCGTCTCGCCGCTGGGAGCGGACCGGTCCGGTCCGGTCCGAGCGCTCGGCGGGGAGACGTCAGTCCATGATCTGCTGCTCATCGGTCGATCACATCCACCCGATCCGGTGGCAGGCGTGGAACGCTGATGTGGTCGTCGGCCGTCGTCGAAGACGGCGGCTGGGGCCCGACGAAGGAGGACGTAGACCGTGAGAATCCTGGTGCTGGGGGGCGATGGGTACCTGGGGTGGCCGACCGCATTGCATCTGTCGCGTCGCGGCCACGACGTGGGGGTTGTCGACAGCTTCGCCCGCAGGCAGTACGACTTCGAGATGGGAGTCGACTCGCTGGTCCCCATCAGGTCGCTCCAGCGTCGGGTGCGGACGTGGCGCGAGGTGTCGGGGCTCACCATCGACGCGTTCGTCGGGGACATGACCGACCCGGTGTTCGTGATCGAGACCCTGCGCCGTTTCGAGCCCGAGGCCGTCGTCCACTTCGCAGAGCAGCGTTCGGCGCCGTACTCCATGATCGACCGCCAGCACGCCGTGTACACGCAGGTGAACAACGTGGTCGGCACCCTGAACCTGCTGTACGCGATCGCCGAGCTCGACCCCTCGATCCATCTGGTGAAGCTCGGGACCATGGGGGAGTACGGGACGCCGAACATCGACATCGAAGAGGGGTTCATCGAGATCACCCACCAGGGGCGCACCGATGTGCTGCCCTATCCCAAGCAGCCCGGGTCCTTCTACCACCTCTCCAAGGTGCACGACAGCCACAACATCATGTTCGCCTGCCGCATCTGGGGGGTGCGGGCCACGGACTTGAACCAGGGCATCGTCTACGGCCAGGAGACCGAGGAGACCCTCCAGCACCCGGACCTGGCCACGCGCTTCGACTACGACGGCGTCTTCGGTACTGTCTTGAACCGCTTCTGCGTGCAGGCCGTGATCGGCCACCCCCTCACCGTCTACGGCTCGGGTCAGCAGATTCGCGGCATGCTCGACATCCGTGACACCTTGGCCTGCGTCGAGCTGGCGGTCACCAACCCGGCGACCAAAGGCGAGTACCGGGTGTTCAACCAGTTCACCGAGTCGTTCTCCGTGGGGCAGCTGGCCGAGATGGTGGTCGACGCCTACCCCGGGCCTGCCACCATCGACCATGTCGCTCCCCCGCGAGTCGAGAAGCAGGAGCACTACTACCGTGCCGCGCACACCAAGCTCCTCGACCTCGGCTTGGTGCCGCACCTGCTCGAAGCCTCCACCATCCGCTCCATGCTGGCCGTCGTGGACCGCCACCGCGAACGGGTGGATCTCGACGCCATCGCTCCGACCGTCGACTGGCGTCGCACCCAGAGCACGCTTCCCACTGCTGGCGCCCCCGTCGACGCCTGAGCACCGCGCGCAGCGCACCGGTCGGGCGCCCACCGGGCCTTGCGGCCAGACGGCGAGGAACGTAGGATGCCGTGGGGCCGGGCATGTCTCGTCGCAGCCCTCGAGCAGCAACCCCCCGCAGCTCGAAGGGTGGGCGCACGATCGACCCGCTCTATCGGCGAACCCGGATCCAGGCCTGCTCCGATCTCCCACATCCCCGACCGGAGCGGGTCTACCTCATCTCAAGTTACCCATTGGTCACTCTAGTGTGGTCTCCGGATGGTGACCAGTGCGATCCGGAATTTTTCTGTCATGGGCAGTACCGCAGCG
>JAKAQW010000146.1 GCA_021819525.1 Actinomycetes bacterium | reverse complement strand
GGGCGGTGCGCGCCGACCTGGAGCACGCCGGCATCCCGACCACGACCACTGTCGGCACCCGGTCCACCACTGGCACCGCCACGGCTCACACGGCCGCCGCGACCGCTGGCACCGCCACGGCTCACACGGCCGCCGCGACCACTGGCACCGGCACGGCTCACACAGCCGCCGCGACCGCTGGCACCGGCACGGCTCACACAGCCGCGACCGGCGGCGGTGACTGCGACCGCAGGGGAACCGCGCCGTGACGACTCCTACCCCAGTCACCGCCATCGACGTGGGATCCGATGGCGTGAAGGACCACCTCGTGGCGCCGGTGGTCCCGGTTCCCGACGTCGTCGTGGCCCGGCTGCGCTCGGTCTGCGCAGAGGTGGACACCGGCGCCGAAGCCCGCCAGGAAGCCGGCCGCGATTGGTGGCCCATCGCCGTTCGCTGGGCCATGGCAGGTGAGACGGCTGCTCGCCCGGTGGTGGTGGTCCGCCCCACCGATGCCGGGCAGGTAGCCGCCGTGCTCGAGGTGTGCCACGACGCGCGGGTGCCGGTCACACCCATGGCTGGGCGCTCGGGCGTATGCGGCGCCAGCGTGCCGGTGTTCGGCGGGGTAGCGCTCGACCTGTGCGGTCTCGGCGGGGTCACCGACATCGACGACATGTCCCTGGTAGCCCGGGTCGGCGCCGGCACCTTCGGTCCCGACCTGGAAGCCACCTTGGGTGCACGTCAGCTGACGGTCGGGCACTGGCCGCAGTCCATGGCCCTTTCGACGGTGGGGGGCTGGGTGGCGTGCCGAGGAGCAGGCCAGTACTCCACCCGCTACGGCAAGATCGAGGACATGGTGGCGGGGTTGGAGGTGGTGCTGGCAGATGGCCGGCGTCTCACCACCGGCGGGGCCGGGCCCCGGGCCGCCATGGGCCCGGATCTGACGCAGCTGCTGCTCGGATCGGAAGGCACCCTCGGCGTGGTCACCGCCGTCGACCTGCGCATGCACCCGGCAGCGCCGGCCAGCGACCGGCGGGCTTTCGTCTTCCCCGACTTCGCCAGCGGCCTGGACGCCTGCCGCCTGGCGCTGCGCCGGGGCGCGACCCCGGCGGTGCTCCGGCTCTACGACGAGGTGGAGTCGGCCAGGAGCTTCGACGTCGGCGGGCGCTGCCTGCTGGTGGTCCTCGACGAGGCCGACGAGGCGCTGCTCGAGGCGACCATCAGCACCGTGGTGCGCGCGGCCGAGGCGGCCGGGGGCGAGGCGGCTGATCCCGCTCTGGTCGGCCGGTGGCTGGAGCACCGCAACGACGTGTCGGCCCTGGCCCCGCTGTACCGCGCCGGGATCGTGGTCGACACGGTGGAGGTGGCTGGGCGCTGGGCCGTGCTCCCCCGCCTCTACGACCGGTGCCGTCGTGCTCTGGTCGAGGTGGCCGGCACCATGGTCGCCTCGGCGCACCAGTCCCATGCCTACACCGACGGCGCCTGCTTGTACTTCACCTTCGCCGGGCGCCCGGACCCCCCGGCGGAGATCGACGACCGGTGGGCCGAGCGGTACTACGCCGGGGCGTGGGACGCGGTGATGGCCGAGGTGACAGCCGCCGGCGCCGCCCTCAGCCACCACCACGGCATCGGCTTGAACCGAGCCCGGTTCATGGAGGGCGCGCCGGGCACCGACTCGAGCCTCCTCCAAGCGCTGAAGGACGCGCTCGATCCCCGAGGGATCCTGAACCCGGGGAAGCTGGGACTGCGGTCGCCGTTCGGTGAAGTGCTGTGGCCACCACCCGAGGCGGCACCGTGAGCGCCGTGGCCCGAGGCGGCATCGTGAGAGCGGTGACCCGAGGCAGCATCATGAGCGAGGACCGGACATGACCCGAGAACGAGACGTGAGCACCGGGGCCCGAGGTGGCATCGTGAGCACCGGGGCCCGAGGCAGCATCGTGAGCGAGGTGACCGTGATGGCACGATGACGATCTTGGTGGTGGACGTCGGGACCTCGCAGGTGCGAGCGGCCGCTGTGCGTCCCGACGCCACGGTGGCGATGGTCGAGCGCCGCCCGATGCCGCCGAGCTCGCCGGCGCCAGGCCTGGTCGAGATCGACGCGACCGCCATGGCCACGGCCGTGCTCGAGACCGCAGGTGCCGTCCTCGCCGCCAGCGGCCCGGTGGTCGGGGTGGGGATCACGAACCAGCGGGCATCGACCATCGTCTGGGACCGTGGCACCGGCCAGCCGGTGGCACCCGGCATCGGCTGGCAGGATCTGCGCACCGTGGGCACCTGCCTGGCGCTGCGCGGCGACGGGGTGCACCTCGGCCCGACGGAGTCGGCCACCAAGCTGGCCGCGATCCTCGACGCCGTCGACCCCGAGCGCCGGCACGACCTGTGCTTCGGCACGGTGGACACCTGGGTGGCGTGGGTGCTCTCGGGCGGCACGCTGCACGTCACCGACGCCACGAACGCCGGCGTGACCGGCATGGTGACCGCCGACGGCTCGAGCTGGAACGAGGCCACCCTTCGGGCGTTGCGGGTACCGTCGACGATGCTGCCGGCGATCGTCGACTCTTCCGGCGTGCTCGGCGAGGCGGTCGCCTTACCCGGCGCGCCGCCCATCGGTGGCCTGTGCGGCGACCAGCAGGCGTCGCTGGTGGGCCAGGGCTGCACCACGGCGGGGATGGCCAAAGCCACCTTCGGCACCGGCGGCATGCTGGACTGCTGTGTCGGACCGCTGCGCCCGGGCTTCGCCCGCCAGGGGCCCTCCGGCACCGTCCCGGTGGTGGCGTGGCGCCGCGGCGGGGTGGTGACCTGGGGTGTCGAGGCGGTGATGCTGACGGCAGGCACCTGCGTGGAGTGGCTCTGCGACGACTTGGGGCTCATCGACAGCCCGGCCGGCTCCGATGCCGTGGCTGCCCAGTGCGCCGATACCGGCGACGTCTGGTTCGTGCCAGCTCTGCTCGGGTTGGGCACGCCGGTATGGGACTACGGGGCACGCGGCACGTTGCTCGGCCTCACCCGGGGCACCGGTCGCCCCGAGGTGGTACGGGCCGTGCTCGAAGGGGTGGCGCACCGGGGTGCTGACCTCCTCGAGGCAGCAGAGGCCGACACCGGCTTGCGGCCCGCGACGCTCCGAGTCGACGGGGCCATGTCCCGGAACACCACGTTCGTCCAGGCCCTGGCCGATGCGGTCGGGCGCCCGGTCGAGGTGTCAGCGGAGACGGAGGCCACCTCGCTCGGTGCCGCCTTCCTGGCCGGCATGGCCGTGGGCACCTGGTCCGACGAGGCGGACGCTGCTGCTGCCTGGCGACCGAGCCGGGTGGTCGACCCCGCGGTCGACGACGCCACCCGCCAGCGTCACCGCAGCCGGTGGGCCGAGGCCCGCCGGCGCTCGGAGCGGACCATCCCCGAGCTCTCCGACCTCTCCTTCTGATCGAAGCATCCCTTCCGTTGAGCTGAGCCCCGGCGATCAGCGCGACCTGGTCGAGCGTGGAACCCGCTCCTCGAGTCGAGCGTGGAACCCGCTCCTCGAGTCGAGCGTTGTAGGGATGTGGAGGGGTTCGTATCGACAAGCCACGCGATCACGCCGCGGGTGCCGCTCGTCGCCCGCTGCGCCTTTGCCGTGGCAGTCCTCCTGCTGCTCGGAGGGTGCGGGTCTCCGACCCGCCCTCGCGCCGCGGTGCGAACGGGCCAGGTGACGGTGCCGAGGTCGGTGCCGGCGTCCGAGGTGCTTGCGCTCGAGATGTTCACGTCCGATCGCGGGGTCTCCGTGGCGGGCCCCTTGACCGTTGCGCCGTGCCTCGGGAGAAACCTCCCCCGAGCGCTGTGTCCGCGAACACCGGGCCCCGACTACCTCGCCACTACGCTCGATGGCGGGAGGAGCTGGCACGTCACCGGTGTCCTGCCCAGCACGCTCGATCCTCTCGTGCCCTTCGAGCTGCACATGGCGTTCGCCACACCGGCCGTGGGCTACATCCTGAGCACGGGTGCAGAGCCGAAGCCGCAGGTCGAGCTCACCGAGGACGGGGGGCGAACCTGGTCGCCGGTCCACGTGCCGGGCCAGGCCGTCGCGCTGTCGCTCAGTGCCACGACGCTGTGGGTGGTATCCGACATCTGCCCGGCGGCGTCGACACCAACCGCGCTGTGCGCATCGGAGCTCTCAGTCGTGCGGTTCGGAGCGCGTGCACCGAACGCCATCCGCCCGATACCCACCCTGGGCAACCTGGCAGAACCGGGGGTAATGCCGACCACTCGGGCCGCGTCCCTGCTCGCTCGCATCGGTCCAGGTACGGCGGTGGCCGAGGAAGGTGGCGAAGGCGAGCCGAGCAGCATGCTGCTCACGAGCGACACCGGCGTGCACTGGCGACAGATACCCGATCCCTGTGGCAGGACGACACCGAGCTCGATGGCTGCGCTCACGCCGACGCACTGGGTGCTCGACTGCGAGCTCGGCGGCGGTATGAACCAAGGCGACGTCGCGATCTACGTGAGCACCGACGGTGGGGCCAGATGGACGCGTACCGCGGCAGCCAACGAAGACAGCCCGACCCTGGGCGCCGTCAGCGACAGGATGAGCTACGACCTGACCACCAGCGGCGACGGAGGCGTGCTCTGGCTTCCTGGCGATGTCGTCGGGGTCGCGACCAGCACAGACGGCGGTGTCGACTGGCAGAGCGCGCTGATCGACGCCGGCGGTGGCCGGGCATCGATGGCCGTCGCCGGAGCCACCGAGGCCTGGCTGCCTGTTCCCGGCGAAGGTCTCTATCACACGGTGAACGGCACGACCTGGACCAAGCTCCCGTAGCGTGCGTGTCCAACAGCCCCGAGCGCACCGGATGCGCCCAGGAGCACCGTTCCTGAACACCGCGCGATAGTGAGTATCGCTCAGTGGGTGGCCCCGAACGGTCCTGGGCACCAGCCCCGCTAGCTCGGGGTGAGGACTGCCATGCCGGCGGCGGTGACCGCGGAGCGAAGTTCGTGGTCGTAGACGATCATCGCACGAGCGTCGACGCGCAGCGCCGTGGCGAGGTGGATCGCGTCAGCGGACCGGAGCCTGCCCGGAAGCAGTGGAGCAGTCGTAAGGTCTCCGTTCTCCACGTCGACGAGAGCGAGCGCGGACAGCACATCGGCCACCGCATCGGGGTGCACGTCCTCCGGGCGCCGGTTGGAAGCGCAGTGCAGTTCGGTATGCAGTAGCAACGATGACACCAGTGTGTTCTCTGCGCTCTTGCGCAACGCTTCGAGGTGCTCGGCCAGGGCAGCCGACTCCGCTTCGTCGACGAGAAGCTTCATTGCCGCCGATGTGTCGACGTAGACGATCACCGCTCACCGCGGACGTCCGCGATGATCTCGGCAGTCGTCGAAGTCGACTGCGACCGGCGGAGGTGGCGGAGATCGACCGATCGATCCGACGGTTGGCGAACCTTCCCCGCCGCCACCAGGCGTTCGAATGGCGTGAGCGACGGAGGCACCAGGACAGCCGCGACCTCACCGTGGTTGGTCACCTCGATCATCTCACCGGCCTGCACGTCATGGAGCACTTTCGAGCTGCTGTTGCGAAGCTCTCGGTGGCTGATCGTTCTCACCGTGCACCTCCTTCATCCTGTAGCAATTGTAGCACGCTTGTCAAGTGACACACTTGGCCAACCGGTCGTCTCGGGGCGCTCGTGGCGGGTGACAGCGTCGCCTGGGCCAGCACGCTCCTGGGCACCGCGAGGGCCTGCTCTGTCGTGCGGGCACCGTGGACCGGGCACCACACACACCTGTGCCACAGCCTGGGAGCTGTGCCCGAGCCGTCGGTAGCCCCGGGCCTGGCGGTTCGTAGTACTGGTCGAACGAGCTCGGTCGGGGCCGCTTCGACCTCGACCCCGGCTCAGGCGTCGAGCACGGCGATGGCGTCGGCGACCAGACCTCGACGCTGGACCGCTGGTCGGACACCCATGAGTTGGCGGGGACGCCCGATCCCCACGGCGCCGGTGACCGTCCCGTGGCGGCCGTAGACGGCGACGAACCTGCCCGAAGCCAAGCTCCCGTCGACCACGTGCAGCTCGTCGTCGGCGTCGGGCAGACCGATCACCTGGATCTTGAGGTCGTACTGGTCCGACCAGACGTAGGGGACCGGATCGTGGACCGGGGCGTGACGCCGGCCGGCGAGGAGGCTCCGGGCTGCCGCCACCCCCTGCTCGGAGGCGTTCGTCCAGTGCTCCACCCGGACGAGGCGCCCGTCTGCCCCGAACGGCCAACGGGCCACGTCGCCGGCGGCCACGACCTCACGAGCGGCGTGCAACGTCGGCCCGACCACCACGCCCCCGTCCAGCGACAGGGCGCTGCCGGCCAGCCAGCTGACAGCCGGTGCCACCCCGATGGCCACCAGCACCACATCCGCGGGGACCGTGGTGCCGTCGGCCAGCTCGACAGCGGTCACCGTAGCCGTAGGCGGCGCCACGTCGGAGCCCGGTCCGCTCCTGGCAGCGGGCTCTCGCCGCGGTCTGGCACCGGTGGGAAGATCCGGCCGGGGCCCCGCGCCAGCAGAGGACTCGGAGCCCGGGCCACCACCGCCGTCGGGCTCTTCGACGCGTGGCCCGGTACCGGCGGGGGGCTCCGGTCTCGGCCCCACGCCGTCCAGCGGCGCCCGCCGGCCGTCCGACAGCTGCAGGGCCACCGCCGCGAGCCCGACCCGCACGTCGACGCCGTGCTCGCGGTGCGCCGCCTCGCACACCTCGCCCACCTCGGGGCCGAGCGCCCGGACGAGCAGGGTGGGCAACGGCTCGACGAGGGACACCGACGCGCCCAGGTGACGGGCGGTCGCAGCCACCTCGCTGCCGATGAAGCCACCACCGATCACCACCAGCCGGACGCCTTCGCCCAGACGAGCCCCGAGCGCGTCGGCGTCGTCCACGGTGCGCAGCAGGTGGACGCCGCCTACACCGCCAAGACCGGCGAAGGTGAGCGGCGTCGCGCCGGTGGCGACCACCAGAGCGTCGAAACGGACGTGGTCGGTGCCGTCGAGCTCCACCAGGTGCTCCTCGAGCGACAGGGAGGTGGCCCGGCGGCCCGAGAGGAGCTCTAACCCCAGCGCATCCAGCTTGGCCTGGGGGCTCAGCCACAGCCGGTCCAGACCCCAGGTTCGCGCCAGGTACTGCTTCGACAGCGGCGGGCGGTCGTAAGGAGCGTGGTGCTCGGCGCCGACCACCACCAGCCGACCGGTGAAGCCCTCGGCCCGCAGCGTCTGCGCCGCCCGGAGGCCGGCCAGCGACGATCCGACCACCACCGCGGTGCCACCAGGATCGAGGGGGGTGTCGCCCATCACCCGACCCTACCGGGCCAGGTGCGCTGCGCTCGGTAGCTGCACGCCGTAGCCAGCCCGCCGCAGTGCTCTGGCTCGGCCAGCCCGCCGCAGTGCTCTGGATCGGCCAGCTCGGCTACAGCGAGGCGGGTGGGACATCCCCAGGGTGAGGTGGGACATCCCCGACGTGGATGGTGGTCGGCTCGGCTCCAACGAGTTGGGTGGGACATCCCCGACGTGGGCGGGACATCTCCGACGTGGGCGGTGATCAGCTCGGCTACAACCAGGTGGGCGAGCAGCTCCCGCGCAACGACAGAGGCCCCTCAGCTCGGCCCGAACATCGCCAGCCACTGCTCGACAGAGGCCCCTCAGCTCGTCCCGAACATCGCCAGCCACTGCTCGGCGGTCGCCGGGCGGAGCACGGCGTTGCGCTGGCGGGTCGTGCCGAACGTGCCCGACGACTCCGGTGAGTAGCGGTGACCCGGGTAGATCACGGTGTCGTCGTCGAAGCGGGCCAAGCGGGTAGTGAGGGAGTGGTAGAGGGCCTCGGCGTCCCCACCGGGCAGGTCGGTGCGCCCGCAGCCGTCGAGGAACAGCGTGTCGCCAGACAGCAGCCGGCCGTCCACCACGACGCACTGGCTGCCCGGGGTGTGCCCGGGGGTGTGCACCAGCTCGACGGGCACCGAGCCCACCGTCACCACGTCGCCGCTGTCGTGCCCGACCAGGTCGCCTGGCCCGATCCCGGTGCTGCGCGTGATCCACGGCAGCTCGTCCTGCTGCACGTGGACTGGCACCGAGACCGTCTCGAGCAGCGTACCGATCCCCTCGATCGCCAGACCCATCAGGTCGCCGCCGATGTGGTCCGGGTGGTAGTGGGTAGCGATGGCCCCGACACAGCGCATGCCGTCTGCGGCTGCGAGCTCGAGCAGCTCGCCGACGGCGTAGGCGGGATCGACCAGGACGACTTCCCCGCGCTGGCGGTCGCCCACCAGGTAGACGAAATTCGCCATCTGCCCAGCCACCGGATCGTCGCGAGCGAAGTCACGTCCGGCGAGCAGCTGGCGGAAGTAGACGGTGGGCTGGTCACGGTCCCCGGGCATCGCCAGCCATGCTAGGCCGGCTACTGGCGCTGCTCGGTCCGCCACCTGTGCTCTCCGCGGTTCGGGGCCACCACCGCTGCTCGACCCGACAGCCTGTGCTCTCGACGGCCCGAGGCGGCCGGCTCGTCCCTGCCCGGTCCGGCGCCTGTGCTCTGCACGGGCCGCGGTGACCGCCTCGTCTGCCCGGTCTACCGCCCGTGCTCTTCACGGCTCGCGGTGACCGGCCTTTCACTGCTCGGTCCGGCCGCGTCACCGCCCGCGTCGTCTCGGTGTCGCCGCGCTCAGCGGTACACCTTGCGGGC
>JAKAQW010000145.1 GCA_021819525.1 Actinomycetes bacterium | reverse complement strand
GCTGGCGGGGGGCCTGTTCCCTGGGTGCTCGCTGGCCGGGTGCTCGCTGGCGGGGGGCCTGTTCCCTGGGTGCTCGCTGGCCGGGTGCTCGCTGGCGGGGGGCCTGTGGCCTGGGTGCTCGCTGGCCGGGTGCTCGCTGGCGGGGTGCTGCGGCCCGGGTCACCGCTCGCCTGGGACCGGGTGGGTTCAGATGGAGTCCTCACGGTCGTCGCGGGCTCTCGCCGTGCTGCCTGCGCCTGCTCTCGGCGTGCGCCGACGCGTCCGACGGCTGCACCACCGAGCGAGAAGGCGCACTGTGGACCATCGTGCGACGATCAGGGGGCAGCGCGGCAGGCGCCCGGAGCGCGGTCCACCCCGACCCGATCGCCTTTCACCGCCTCTGCCGCGAGCTCGTCGGGGAGAAGTGTGCTGGTGCTGCGCGCTGCCGACAGCATCGCGTCATCATGGCAGCTCCGCCGGCCCTGGACCAGGGTCGAAAGCCCCTGATGCCTGCCGCCTCGACCCACCGGGCGACGGCGCCCTCCGGGGCAGAGGTGCGCTCGGCCCGGCGACGTCGGACCAGCTGCGCCGTGCTCGACCGGTTCAGACCGCTGCGCCGCGCCTGGGCGGCGCGATCGCAGCTGGTGGCCGGTCGTGGTCCCTCGGCGCCAGGCGGACGACGGCGAGGGCGTGGGCGCCGAGCGCTTCGCCGGCCAGGTCGACGATCCGCTCGTGGTGGGTGAACAGCAGCACCTGGGTCTGTCCGGCGAGCTCTGCGAGGGTGCGGAGGGCGGCTGCTGCCCTCGTGTCGTCGAAGTGCACCAGGATGTCGTCGAGCACCACCGGCGGTGGATCGTCGGCCGCGGCGAGCTGGTGCTCGATCCCTGCCAGGCGCAGCGCCAGGTACAGCTGGTCCCGGGTGCCGTCGCTCAGGGCGGCAGCGGTGCACAGCTCGCCCCCGCGACGCTTGGCCAGGAGCACCTGCCGGTCGCCGTCGGCGTCGGGGACCAGATCGTCGAAGGCGCCGCCGGTGAGCGCGCGGAACAGCTCGGCAGCCCGCCCGAGCAGCGGTCCCCGGTGGCGTTCGCCGTAGTCGGTGATGGTGCGTCGCAGCACCTCGGCGGCGAGGACGGTGCGGGCGTACTCGGTGGCGAGCTCGGCGGCGAGGGCCAGCTCACCTTGGGCGTCCTGTTCGAGGTCGACCGCGGTGGTGGCGTCGGTCACCTCGGCGAAGGCACGCACGGCGTCGGCGTGCGCGGCAGTGGCCTCCTCCAGATGCAGCTGGAGAGCCTCGACCCGGTCGGCGGCGGCCGCGATGGCACTGTCCAGGCGGTCGCTGGACAGCGAGGTGGTGGTGGCCGGATCGGTGTCGGTCGATGCGTCGGCGCGCGCGCCGGGGGATGCTGCGCGCCAGGGAGCAGGTGACCGGCCGGTGGTGGTGTGCGCCGAGGTGTGGTGGGCTGGTCCGGTGTCGGGCGCCGGCTCCCCGCCTGGCGGTGCGGGGCCGGACGTGGCTGCGGGGCCGGACGTGGCTGCGGGGCTGGAGGGAGATGCGGGGCCGTCGCCGAGCACGTCGACGGCGGCTTCGGCGACGATCTCGTCCAGGCTGCGCCCGCCTCCGCCGTCGAGGAGGTCGGACTCGAGCTGGTCGATCTGCTCGCGCAGCGCGGCGGCCTGCCGGGCCCGGCTGATAGCGAGGTCGAACCCGCTGTCAGGCTCGTGGTCCGTCTGGTCGCCCCACGGGTCGCCTGCGCCGCCCACGGCTGCGGCCGCCTCGCTGCGCAGCGATCCGAGCGTGCGGCAGGCGTCGTCGAGGCGGGTGCCGGCGTCGTGGAGGGTGGCGATCTTCTGCTCGAGCTGGCTGGTCAGCCGCAGATGGTGCTGGTGCGCTTCCCGGGCGGCGGCCAGGTGGCGTCTCAGCACGATCACCGTGCCGAGCGGGTCGTCAGGCCGGTGGAGCACGCCGGCGTCGGGTGACGTGGTGGTGCCCGGCGCGCGGACGGCACCTGGATCACGAGCGACGGAGCGTCCGGCGGGGCGGTCGGGGGAGCGGGCCGGCAGTGCTCCGGAGCTCACGGAGGGATCCCCCTCGCCCGGAGAGAGCACGGCGCCAGCGACCGTCGCCACCTGCGCCTCGTAGGCACAGCGGTCGGCTTCGATGCCGTCGATGCGATGCTCGAGGGAGGTCACTTCGGCCCGCAGCGCCGCCAGCCTGCGATAGGCAGCCACCGCGACGGTCGCGGCACCCGGCGTGGTCGACACGTCGAGCGCCAGCCGGCTCAGCGCGGTACCCCATGCTGCCTGCCAGTGGACGACGGTCGCCTCGTGCTCGGTCAGCGCGGCGTGACGCTGGGGCTCGGCCTGCTCGGCGAGAGACAGCTCGGTGGCGATCTGGCGTCGCTGGTCGGCAAGGGCGTGTGCCTCCTCGACGACCTGCTCGGCTTGGGCGACGAGCAGCTCCAAGGTGCTCGAGCACGGTCGGTGGCCGGCCTCGTCGAGCACGCCGGCCAGCTCTGCGGTGAGGGCGTCGAGCTCGGTGCGGGCCGCGTCGAGCTTGGTGCCGCGCTGGCGCCACGCGGTGATGTCGGTGACCAGCTGGCGGTGGTCTCGCAGCCACTCGGCCATCGCCTCGGGGGTGCCGGCCTCCACGCCGACCGCCGCCCAGCGCTGCACCCAGCGGGCTTCGGCGGTGCTGTCGAGGTGGCCGAGGGCCATCTCCCGCTCGTCGAGCTGGCTGCGCTGGTCGGCTGCCTGCTCCAGCCGGTTGCGAAGCTGAGCCAGGGTGGCCAGGGCGTCTGCGTGCTCGTAGCGCTCGTCGGCAGCCCGATCCGCGTCGGCCACAGCCGCTTCGTAGGCGTCGGCCAACGGCGTCGCAGCGTTCCCCGTCGTGGCCCCGGGTTGGGCAGCAGGTGGCGTCGTGGCGCCAGGCTGGGTAGCAGGTGGCGTCGTGGTGCCGGGTGGGGCTGGAGCACCGGTCGTCTCACCGGCCGGGGTCGTCTCACCGGTCGTCTCAGCGGCCGGGGTCGTGGCGCCACGTGGGGTCGTCTCACCGGCTTGGGTCGTCTCAGCGGCTTGGGCCGTCTCAGCGGCCGGGGTCGTCTCACCGGCTGAGGTCGTGGCGCCAGGAGGTCCCGCTGCGCGCGGCGAGGTCGAAGCGCTCGTCGCGCTGGCGTCGAGCACTGCCCGAACCAGCTGCCATCGGGCGTCGCGCTGGCGTCGAGCCACCTCGAGGCGCTCTGGGTCGGGGAGCGAGGTGCCGAGGGTGGCGATCTGGCCTTCGACGGTCCGTACCACGTCGGCGACCGTGACCCGCTCGGCGGCGATCTGCTCGAGATGCTGTCGGTAGGCCTGGCGCCGGGCCCGTTCGGCGTCCACGTCGGCTGGGGCTGGGGTGCGGAGCGCCGCGATCTCGGCTGGGTCGAGGGCCCCCAAGCCGAGACGCCCGGCCCGGGCGGCGACGTCGGCTGCCGCGGCAGCCCGCTCGGCCTGCTCGACGTGGAGCTCGGCCGCGCGGTGGAGCGCTGGACGTGCCACCTGGAGCGCCCGGTCGAGGGCGGCCACGTCGGGCGGCTCGGGCAGCGCCGCCAGTCGGGCCCGGGCGGCGGCCACCTGCAGGCGGGCCTGGCGGAGCTCGTCGTGCACTCTCCGCTCGTCGGCGTCGAGCCCCTCGCGACGTCGGGCCAGCTCTTCTACGACCATCAAGTCGGCTTCGGCGACGATCCGGCCGTCGTCGTCGCTGCGCCCGAGGATCTGCAGCTGCTCGGCGAGCTGGCGGCGAGCGGCGTCGAGCTCCACTCGGCGCTTGGGAAGATCACCGGTGTCCTTGCGATAGCGGGCCACGCCTTCTACCAAGGTGTCGACGTCCTCGGCGCGCTCGAGGACCGCCCCGGCCACCTCGACGCCGGCCATCTCCGCCACGAGCTGGTCGTGCTCGGCGACAGCCCGGTCGAGGGCAGCTCGACTGTCCCGATAGGCGGCGACGGCCTCGGAAGCCCGTTGCGCCCACTGAGCGCCGGGGACCGTGCCGAGCGCGCCGAGGCGCCGGGTCGCGTCGGCTCGTCGGGCGAGCAGCGGCCTTGCCGAGCGGATGCGCTGCAGGCGCGCAGCGTCGGCTCGGGCCTGGTCCAGCTCCCCGCGCACGGCGGCGAGACGCTTGGCGGCGTCGTCGACCGCTTGGCGGCGCCGGTCCCACTCCCGGGACCGTACCCGGGCCGCGGTCGCCTGCCGCATGGTGGCCCGATACGCGTCGAGGGCCTTGGGGATCTGCTGAGCCCGCCCCCGCTCCTGGAACAAGGCGGCGGCTCGTTCCTCGAGGCGCAGCAGCACCCCGGCGACCGATCCCGAGCCCAAGCTGGCGCCGTACACCAGGCGGCCGATCTCCCCGTCGGCGTCGAGGAGCGCTTCGGAGCCCGACCGCAGCTCGTCGTGGTCGACCGAGAACAGCCGGGTGAACAGATCCCGCCCCATCCCGCCGCAGAACCGGGCGACGGTGTCCTCGCCGAGCGCGACGCCCTTCTCGTCGAGGACGCGAGACATCCCCTGGCGGACGAAGGACAGCTCGCTCCCGCCGCCGGCCGACAGGCGCACCCCGAGGCGCAGGCCGGTACGTCCGTGGCGATGGGCGTCCGGGTCGCGACGGTCGAAGCCGAACAACGCGGCCACCAGGGCTCGCCGGGCGGTGGACTTGCCGGCTTCGTTGGGCCCCCAGATCACTGTCAGGCCCCGTTCGGGGCGCGACAGGTCGAGTGTGGTGCCCGCGTAGTGCCCGTACGCCCACAGGTCGAGCCGTTCGACACGCATCAGCCGCCTCCCCGCAGCTCGGCGGCCAGCAGCGCCTCCGCCTCGTCGACCAGCGAGGGCAGCGAGGCATCGTCGAGGCCGAGCGCGCCGAGGCGCACTGCCTCGTCTCGCTCGGCGCCGAACCGGGACCGGAGCGCGCCGAGCAGCTCGACGAGACGACCGTCGCCGGCTGCCGCTGACCGCCACGATGCCACGGTGCCGGCCACGGCCGCCATGGCCTCGTCGGAGACGGCCACCGCCGCGTCCGACGCCGGGTGCAGCGCGATCTGCTCGATCCACAGCGCGCCGTCGCCGCCGGCGGCATCGGCTCGGAGCTGCACCTCGCACTGCTCGGCGTGGCGGGCCCACTCCCCTCGTGCCCGGGGGCCGGCGTCGACGGTCACCCGCACGGCGTGGAGCGCTGCCGGGGAGCTGCGGCGGACGCCGTCGAGACGGCCGAGCACCGCCTCGGTGATCTCGGCGACCGATACGGCGTCGGGAGCGTCGACCCGCAGACGATGCCAACGCACCGGGGCCAGCTCCACCGCGGTGGTCGAGGTCACCGTCTCGCCGTCGTGCTCGACCACCGTGGCGCCTTTCGCTCCGGTCTCGCCGACGTCGCGGCCACAGAGGTTGCCCGGGAACACGATGTGCACGGTGTCGCGGACGTGCGCCTCTCGCTGGTGGACGTGACCGAGCGCCCAGTAGGCGTAGCCCCGGCGCACCAGGCCTTCCACGGTGCACGGCGCGTAGCGGTCGTGGCCCGGGCGCCCGTCGAGCGAGGTGTGCAGCACGCCGACGTTCACGAGCCCGGGGATCGGCGCGGGGTAGCCGGCTGACAGGTCCTGGTCGACGACACGGGTCGGGTAGCTCTGGCCGTGGCAGGCCAGGCCCAGGTCGTCGAGGACGACACTGCCGGGGTCAGTGGCCGGCAGCACGGAGGTGTTCTCGGGCAGCGACAGCCGGCGGGTGATCTCGCTGGCTGCGTCGTGGTTCCCGTAGGCCAGGACGACGCGGATCCCGCTGTCGCGCAGGCGGTGGAGCTGGCGCTGGAGGAACACCGCTGTCTGGTAGTCGTCGCGGTTGGCGTCGTAGAGGTCGCCGGCGATCACCACCGCACCGACCTGCTCGTCTTCAGCCACCTCGACCAGCTGCTCCAGCGCCACCCGGGTCGCGCCGCGCAGGACCCCGACCGGCGCGCCGTCGCGCCGTGCGAGCCCGCGCAGGGGGCTGTCGAGGTGGAGATCCGCGCAGTGCAGGAATTTCATGGGTCCTCCTCGCCGTGCTCGGTGCCTGCCCGGCGGTGTGCGGGCGATCGGGCCACCGGGCGTGACCGAGGCGATGGTACCCAGCGGGTGTGACTCGCCTCGCAGGAGGCGGCGAGCGGCATGCGAGGTTGCCCCGGTACCTGGCCGAGAGGCGCGCGATCTGGTGCCGGCGAGCCGTGACCGGTGTCGCGCCGACATCCTCCCCACGGCGAAAGCCGGAAGTGAACGTCCCCGTCGCTGATGAGCGTTACGAGGTGGCGCGCCGACATCCTCCCCACGGCGAGAGCCGGGGTCTCCCTTGCACTGCAGCGCTGTCATCGGTGGTTGCCCACCAACGGCTCTAGGCGAAGGTCAGCTCCCGGGCGCCGCCACGGGGCTGCTGCCGCACGGCGCGGCTGACCACGACGCGAGCCGCAGCCCGTAGGCGTCGGCGGCGTACTCCTGGAGCATGCGCTGGGTGGTGAAGAAGCTGCCGTTCAGGGCGATGGCATGGCGCTGGACGGCAGCGAAGCTGTCGGGGCGGCGGTAGTACATGGGGGCGACGATGCTCTCGAGGGCGCTGGCGAAACAGGCGGCGTCCTCGGCGTAGGTGGGGTCGCTCTGCGGGTCCCCTGACTCGGCGCCTTCGGCCTGGCAGTCGGCCCCGATGGCCCATCCGGTGACCCCTTCGATGTGGCCTTCGATCCACCATCCATCGAGCACGCTCAGGCTCGGCACGCCGTTGAGCGCGGCTTTCATGCCGCTGGTGCCCGACGCCTCGTGCGGTCGGACCGGGGTGTTGCACCAGACGTCCACCCCGCCGCAGAGCAAGCGGCCCAGCTCCAAGGAGTACCCCTCGACGAACACCACGGTGACTGCGTCGGCCAGATCGCGTGCCGCGCCGACCACCTGGCGTATCAGCTGCTTGCCCGGCTCGTCGCGGGGATGCGCCTTGCCGGCGTAGACGAATTGCAGCGGACCGACGCTCGCGGCGATCGCTCGGAGCCGGTCTGGGTCCGACAGCGCAAGCGCGGTGCGCTTGTAGGCCGTGGCCCGGCGGGCGACGCCCAAGGTCAGCGCGTCGAGGTCGAGCGCGACGCCGGTGCGCTCGGTGACAGCGGCCACCATGGACGTCTTGGCGGCGCGGTGGGCGGCTCGGATCTCGTCGGGGGGGATGCCCTGGGCGTAGCGGAGCATGGCGTTGTCGACGCGCCACAGCGGGACGTGGCGGTCGAAGACGCTGGCCACCGGATCGACCACCCAGGTGGCGGCGTGGACGCCGTTGGTGACCGAGACGATCCGGCGCCCGGGGAACATCGCCCTGCTCACCACGGCGTGGCGCTGCGAGACGGCGTTGGCGTGGCGCGACGAGGCCAGCGCCAGCTCCGTCATGTTCAGCCAGCCGCTGTCGAGCAGACCTCGGCGCTCGAGCGCCGAGGTCCAGCGCTCCCCCAACATGCTGCGCACGAGCGAGCGGTCGAACCGGTCGTGGCCGGCGGCGACCGGCGTGTGCGTGGTGAACACACAGCACCGGGCCACCTGCTCCCAGGAGCGGTCATCGCGCTCCGAGGCGTCTGCGGCGGCCGCGGCCCGATCCAGCAGCGCCAGCGCCAGCAAGGCGGAGTGCCCTTCGTTCATGTGGTACGTCGACACCGGCTGCCCCAGAGCCTCCAAGAGCGCGACGCCGCCCATCCCGAGCACGATCTCCTGGGTGAGACGGGTGGCGATGTCGCCGCCGTAGAGCGCGTCGGTGATGGCCCGATCCTCGACGGTGTTCGTCTCGAGGTCGGAGTCGAGGAGGTAGACCGGCACCTGGTGGCCACGCACCCCGGTCACCACGTACCGCCAGGCTCCGATCCGGACCTCCCGGTCGGCGATGGGCACGGCGACGTCCAGGGGAAGACGCTCGAGCACCGCCGCGGGGTCCCACTGGACCGGAGCCTCGTGCTGTAGTCCGTCGGCGTCCACGTGCTGGTCGAAGTAGCCGTGGCGGTAGAGCAAGGTGATCCCGACCATGGGGATGCCCGCATCGGCCGCAGAGCGCAGGTGGTCTCCGGCGAGCACGCCCAGCCCGCCGCTGTAGGTCGGGATGCTGTCGTCGAGCGCGATCTCCATCGAGAAGTAGGCCACCGCCGGCTCGTGGGGGGAGGAGGCGGTTCCCTCGCGACCCGAGGCGGTGCCGGTGGTGGCCACAGGGGTGCCGAGGGTACCCACAGGGGCAGAGGTGGTGGTGGCGCCGGAGTCCTCCCGGGCGCCGGGGCCGGTGGTGGCCACAGGGGTGCCGGGGGTAGCCACAGGGGCAGAGGTGGTGGCGGCGCCGAGGGTAGCCACAGGGGCAGAGGTGGTGGTGACGGTGCCGAGGGTACCCACAGGCGTGCCGGGGGTAGCCACAGGGGCAGAGGTGGTGGTGGCGCCGGAGTCCCGGGCGCCGGGGCCGGTGGTGGTGACGGTCATAGTCGACCAGCTATAGCACGCCGCCGGCCCAGGCCCGGCCCAGGCCCGGGCCGTCAGAGCACCGGCGGTGAGCAGCGGCCGAGCCGGCCTGTCTCGCAGCCGACCGAGCTGCGCGGAGAGAACCTGGTGGCGTGAGCCGTCGGAGAGGCCGCCCGCTGCGCCGGGAGGGCGTTGGCGGTCGGCAGCGGCGAGACGGGCGAACGGGGGTCGGGGGT
>JAKAQW010000144.1 GCA_021819525.1 Actinomycetes bacterium | reverse complement strand
GCGGACCGACCCCGGCCAGCTGGCCCAGCTCGAGACCTGGCTCCGCAGCTACCGGCCCGAGGAGCTCTTCGACGAGACGGGCGTTCCCGTCCCCGAGATCCGGGCGCTCGCCCGCCGAGGCACCGCCAGGATGAGCGCCAGCCTGCACGCCAACGGCGGCACCCTCGCGAGAGACCTGCTGCTCCCCGACATCGAGTGCTGGGCCGGGCAGGGCTGATGCCGGGGAGCGTCGACCCCTCCGGCACCCTCGCCGCGGTGCTGGCCGGACCGCCGGGCACGGCGGTGCACCGCCCCACCTGCGGGAGCACCGTCCGAGCGGCCAGCGACGCCGCTCCGGCGGTAGCGGCGCGTGAGACTGCGGGCAAGTCGAAGGGAAGGAGAGGCGATGGCCGGGCGCGTTGAAGACGCGGACGTGGTGGTGATCGGAGCCGGTGGCGGGGGCTACCCCGGCGCCTTCGTGCTCGACCGAGCGGGACGACGGGTGGTGATGGTCGACCCGATCGGCAACCTCGGCGGCGACTGTCTGGCCGAGGGGTGCGTCCCCTCCAAGGCGGTGCGCGAGGCCAGCCTCGTGCGCGCCCGGGCGACGCGCTACGCGGCCTTCGGCCTCGACGGGCCGGCGCCCGGCGTCTCGTGGCCCGCGGTGCTCGCCCACAAGGACCGGGTCCAACGAACCCGCTACGCCCAGCACACCGGCGAGCTCGCCTCGTCGACCATCCGCTTGCACACCGGGACCGCCCGAGTGACCTCCGAGCGGGTGGTCGAGGTCTCCCAGCCGGATGGGCCGACCCAGCGCTACCGCTTCGCCGATCTTGTCGTCGCCACCGGCTCGGCGCCGAGCCGGCTCCCCATCCCCGGCGCCGAGCTGACGCTCAGCTCCCACGACCTGTTCCGACTGGGCGCCGATCTGGCCTTCCCCGAGCGACCGGTGATCATCGGCGGCGGCTACATCGGCGTCGAGGTGGCCTCCATGCTCGACAACCTCGGGGCGGCGCCGACCGTCCTCGAGGCGACCGGCGAGCTCCTTCCCGGCTTCGACCCCGACCTGGCAGCCGGGGTCCACGCCCAGCTCGGCCGCCGGGTGACGATCCTGACCGACGCCTTCGTGAGCGCCGTCGAGCGGTCCGCCGGCGGCTACATCGTCCACTACCGCCGGGCTGGTGCCGAGGCGCAGGTGTCGGGCGACGTGGTGGTGATGGCAACCGGGCGCCACGTGGTGCTCCCCGAGGGTCTGGAGCACCTCGGCCTGCCCGCCGGCGAACCGCCGGCGGTGGACCGCCTGCTCAGGACCGTGAACACCCACGTCTACGCCCCCGGCGACGTGAACGGCCGCAGCATGCTGTTCCACTCAGCGGTCCGCCAGAGCCTGGTGGCCGCCCACGCGATCCTGGCCGGCGGCCAGCCGGTCGATGCCATGAACTTCGAAGCGGTCCCGATGACGGTCTTCACCGAGCCCGAAGCCGCCCACGTCGGCCTGACCGAGGCCCAGGCGGCCGATCGGTTCGGCGACGTCGACGTCACCCGCTACGACTACCGAGAGGATGCCCGGGCCCAGATCCTCGACGAGACCGAGGGCTTCGTGAAGCTGGTCTTCGACGGGCGCAGCGGCCGTCTCGCCGGCGCGCAGGTCCTCGGGGTCGACGCCGCCCAGCTGATCGCCCCGCTCGCCCTCGCCGTCCACGCCGGGCTCGGTGCCGCTGCCCTCGCCGAGGTGGCGTTCCCCCACCCCATGATCTCCGAGGGCATCAGCAAGGCCGCCCGGGCCGAGCACGCCTGAGGCGATGCAGAAGACGGCGGCCGGGGGGATGACGCCGCGCAGGATCTTGCCCACGAAGCGACCGCGCCGCCCCGAGCGGGCGGCCCCTTGTCATCGCGTGCTCTCGATGGGAGGGCCGGGATGGCGAGCCGAGCGCTCCCGCGCGCGCCGAGCGTGCTCGGAGGCTCGATGATCCTGTTCGCAATTGGCGTGGCCGGCGCCCTGGCCCTGGCTGCACTGCTCGGCGTCAGCGACGCGCCCAACGCCGCGGCGGCGCTCCTGGCGTCTCGCACCGGCTCCTACTCCGCCGTGGCGGCGTGGTCGCTCGCCTGGCACGTCGCCGGCGGGCTCCTCGCCGGAGTGGCGGTGGCCCGCACGATCGCGGGGATCGTGCACGTCGGGTCGGCGGCCACCGTCCCGGTGCTGGCGGCGGCCAGCCTCACCGCCGTCGGCTTCACGTGGGCAACCACCCGCAAAGGGCTGCCCACCAGCGCGAGCGTGGGGCTCGTGGGCGGGCTCGCCGGTGCGGGGCTGGCAGCCGGCGGCGTGCGCGCCGTGGAGTGGGGCGGGCTCGCGGGCGTCCGGCTCGTCGGCGTGCTCGGGGTGCTGATCGGCATCCTCCTCGCACCGTTCCTCGCGGCTGGCGCGGCTGGCCTCGTCGACCAGCTCGCTCGACGGGCGGCCGTACGGCTTCCCAGGTCGGCCAGAAGAGAGCTGCGCGGGGGGTTGTGGGTCGCGTCGGCGGCCGTCGCCGTCGCCGACGGGACCAACGACGGCCAGAAGGCGATGGGGCTGCTCGCCGTGGTGGTCTCCGGCACCGGCGCGCTCGCGGGCGCTGGCGGCATCGCGCCGTGGGAGCGCGTGTCGTGCGCGCTCGTCCTGGCCGCCTTCACCGTGCTCGGCGGCCGCAGGGTGGTGGCACGCGTGTCACGCGGCCTCGCACGCGGAGGGGCGGTCGACGACCTCGCGGCCCAGTGTGCGTCGGCGGGCGTCATCCTGGCCGCCGCCGCCGTAGGTCTGCCGCTGTCCACCTCCACCGTGGTCACCTCGTCGATGGTGGGGGCAGGGGTCTCCGCGCGCCGCCGCCACGTGCGCTGGGGCGGCGTGCTCCGGATCTTCGTGGCCTGGGCGCTGACCGTGCCAGCGTGCGGCGTCGCCGCCGCCGGTGCCTACGAGGTGCTGCGGAGGATCCCGTGACCGTGGAGCGCCGGTGGCACCCCCATGGGCTGCGGCGGCTCTTCCAGGGCGTCGCGCCAGACGTCGTGGGCCTACTGGTCACCCAAGGGGAGATCTCCGCCGCGGCCACCAGCGAGCTCCTCGCGTGGTCCAGGGGCAGCGGCGCCGCCGCGACCCTCACGGCTCTCGAGCACGAGGCGGATGCGGCACGGCGCACGCTGCTGGCCGCGCTGCGCGGAGCGCTCGCCACCCCCATCGACCAGGAGGACCTGTACATCCTCTCTGAGCGCTGCGATCGTGTCGTGAACGCCGTCCGGGACATCGCCCTCGAGGCCGATGCGCTGGCGTGGAAGCCCGACCAGCACGCCGCGCGCATGGCCGAGCACCTCGATGCCGGGATGACGGCCCTCGTCGGCGGGTTCGCCAAGCTCCGCCACGACTTCGACCAGGCAGGGATGGCCGCCGATCAGGTCAGGGCGGAGGCCCGGACGGTGGCGCGGCGGTACCGGGACGCGATCGCCGAGCTGTACCGGTCGAACGATCTCCAGGCGGCTCTGGTCGGGCGGGAGCTCTACCGTCCCTACGCCCGGGCGGCGGACCTCCTCGAGGCGGTCGCAGACCGCCTGTGGTACGTGGTGCTCGCGGAGGTCTGAGCGCCCAGCCGGGCTCCCTGCCGCGCCCAGCGTGACCACGGGCACCTCCGGGCGCTCGCGGGCTTTCGGCCCTGGTCAGAGGGGGGCGTGGCGATCGACACTGCGGTGTGGAGACCGCGACCTGCTGGATCGTGGACCTGCAGCTGCTGTTCAGCACCCGCGGCACCAGGGACTACGTCGCCGTCCTCGCCGTCCGGGTCTCCCGACGGTGCGCTGCGGAGTCGCACGCGATGGATCACGGCGTCGCCGGTCCGTCTCGTGTGGCGAGGTTGGCGGCGACATCGCTCACGAACGCCCGAACGGTGGCGTCGGCGATGCGGTGCAGGAGAGCCTGGTCGAGGTGCTTTCCTATGGCACCCGCGGGCGGGTGATAGCGCCCACGGAGGACCAGCTCGGTCTGCAACGACCCGATGGGGGCGAGCTCCAGGTCGGCGTCCAAGGTGGGCAGCAGGGTGGGCCTGCTGTGCGCCTGCCAGGTGAACGGCACCAACAGCCCGTCTTCGTAGCTGCGAGGTGGAGCCAGTGCGATGTCGACGGTGCGAGCCAGCAGCGCCGGCCACCGCGTCGGCCCCACCTTGGCCTGCAACCGGTTGCTCTCGAGCCGAGCCGCCTGGAGCGCTCCGCGCAGACAGTCGGCCGGATCAGCAGAAAAGCGCGCCACCACGACGTCGTAGGGAAGGTCGAGCACCGCGAAGTCTTGCACGAACACCACTTGGCGTCGTTCGTCGTCGGTGCGTGGGGCGGCGGTCATGGCCTGAGGATCACTGTCGCCCTAGGGGTCCCCTGGGGGTCCGCTGGGGGTACCGTACCGTACCCGAGGGGTCCCCCCGGGCACTGCCAGAGCAGCGGGGCCGTCACGAGGCGCTCGCTGTGCGCGCGCTTCGGACGACGACCACCGGGCACGAGGCATGGCCGGCGCACTGCTGGCTGACCGATCCGAGCAGCAGGCCTCGGAACCCGCCACGGCCCCGTGATCCGACGACCAGCAGGTCGGCGTCTTTGGACTTTTCGACGAGGACTTCGGCGGCACCTCCGCAAAGCACTGTAGTCCGCACCTGTTCTGCGGGAAGGACCTGGCGGGCGAGCTCGGCAGCTCCCGCCGCTCGGCGGCGGGCCTCATCGACGGCTGCCTCGTCGACATCGGGCCCGGGGGGGGCGTACTCGTAGGCCTCGGGCCCGAAGTCAGGCGGCTCCCACACGCTTACGATCTCCAGGTTCGCGCCGCGGCGAGCGGCTTGGTCAGCAGCCCAGGTCACAGCCCGCTGCGACGGTACCGAACCGTCGACACCGACGACGATGCGTTCACCAGGGCCGCCGGAGCCGCCGGAGGCTTCGCTCTGGCTGCGTTCTGGGGAGGTGGTTCGGCCTGTAGAGGGTGCGTGCACGAGCTCGGCTCCTTCGTGGTGCTGGACGGTGGTGGGTTCAGGCGGCTTGCTGCTTACGCATGTCCTGTGGAGCGAGGATCTCGACGTCCTCGTCGGTGCGCCGGGCGTGCCAGATGCCCAGTGCGACCGAGATGGCCATGAGGAACGCCAACGCGAACGCAGCGACACCGGCCCACAACGCGATGTCCCCGAACACCGAGAACGCGTACGCTTCGAGCAGCAGGCCGCGAAGCGTGGTGCCCTGGAACGACGTCGTCGCCAAGGCGCTCAGCTTGGCTGCCTGGGGGCTGCCGGGGGTCGCGGCCCGTGCTGCGCTGCTGATGGTGGCGTACACCCCGTGGTAGGGCATCTCCGAGAGGTGCACGGCGATGAAGTCGTTCGCGTACACTTCGGCCTGAGCGCCGGTGAGCAGCTTCTGGCCGGCGTACTGCGACACCGAGGGGATCATGCTGGGGGTGATCTCGCTGCCGGGCTTTGCGTGGGCGAAGGCGGCGGCGCTGGGGAAGACGATGTCCTGCTTCGCCAGCTGGTCGTGCACGCTGCTGCTGGCGAAGCTCTGGCCCCACATGAGCAGCGCGCCGGCCACCACCAGCACCACCACGATCAGCGCCCCACCGGCGCTGGCCAATGTGTCGAAGACCTTGCGGCGCATGGTCTGCTCCTTCGTCTCTGTCTGGCCCGACGTGTCTCGCCGTGGCCTCTATGATCACTGTGCGCTTCGGCATCGCCGCGCCGCCAGGGTCGAACGGCCCGAATCCGAAAAGGCCGACGGTCCTCTTGTCGACATCGACCACGACCAACCACGGAGCAGCACGAAGAGGGAGGCTGGTGCGCGACGCTCAAGGATCTGACCAGGAGTGGGGTTTCGCTGCCGAGCCGGCAGCGACCGGTGGCTTGACCCTGGTGGAAGGCGCCACCTTCGCCGTATGCGGCCCTGGTGGTGACATGGACCCCCGGGCCGCCCACGGGCTGTTCGTCCGCGACGCCCGGATCGTCTCACGCTGGCATCTGCAGGTGGACGGCACGCCGATCGACGTGCTGCGGGGGTTCACCGCGGAGCCGTTCGCCGGGGTGTTCGTGGGACGCGCTCGGACCCGCGAAGGTCGGATCGAGCCGACGGTCATGGTCGAGCGGAGGCGGTACGTGGGCACCGGTATGCGCGAGGACATCGTCGTGCGCAACTTCGGGCCCGAGAACGCGGGGCTCACCATTGCGTTGCTGGTCGAGACGGACTTTGCCGACCTGTTCACCGTGAAGGTCGGGAACCCGACGCCGCCGGCGCCGATCGCCGTCGACGCGACCGGCAGCCGGTGGCACGCGTCGTTCCGCCGGGGCGATGGCAGTGGTCGCGACGTATGGATAGAAGCCGTAGACGCCATAGCCACCCCTGCCGGGCTTTCCTTCCGGGTGGTGGTCCCCGCCCACGGCAGCTGGCGAAGCGAGGTGGCGGTCACGACCGGTATCGACGGCCAGGGCCTGGTGCCGCGCTTCCCGGTAGGCCATCCCATCGACCGGACTGCGCCGGTGCGGCGGATCTCGGCATGGCGCAGGCAGAGCCCGGCGATGGAAGCGGAGTCGCCGGCGTTGATGGCAGCGCTGCTGCGCAGCGAGACCGATCTGGCTGCGCTGAGGATCTTCGACCCGAGCCACCCAGAGATCACGGTGGTGGCCGCCGGCGCCCCGTGGTTCATGGCGCTCTTCGGGAGAGACTCCCTTCTCACGAGCGCGATGATGCTGCCGGTCACCATCGACCTCGCTGTCGGCACGCTGCGGACCTTGGCGCACTACCAGGGAACCAGGGACGATCCGCTCACCGAGGAGCAGCCCGGCCGGATCGTCCACGAGATGCGCTTCGGCACCGACATCTCCCTGGCGCTTGGTGGCGCGAACCGCTACTACGGCACCGCGGATGCCACCCCGCTGTTCGTGGTGGTCTTAGGGGAGCTGGCCCGTTGGGGCGTGCCTCGCGAGGTCCTGGAAGAGCTGCTCCCGGCAGCGGACCGTGCCCTGGCCTGGATCGAGGATTCGGGGGACCGCGACGGCGACGGGTTCGTCGAGTACCTGCGAGCCACCGACCGGGGGCTGCGTAACCAGGGCTGGAAGGACTCCGTCGACGGTGTCACCTTCGCCGACGGCACGCTCGCCGAACCCCCCGTCGCGCTGGTCGAGGTGCAGGCCTACGTGTACGGTGCGTACCGGGCGCGCGCCCTGGTCGCCAGGCTGCTCGAGACGCCCGGCGACGCCGCGCGATGGGAGCAGCGGGCGGCGGCGTTCAAGAAGCGCTTCAACGAGGCCTTCTGGCTCGAGGAGCGCAGCTACTACGCCGTGGGCCTCGATGCCGACAAGCGGCCGATCGACGCCCTGGCCTCGAACATGGGCCACTGCCTGTGGACGGGGGTCGCCGACGACGCCAAAGCGGCTCGCGTAGCCCACCAGCTCTTGGCGCCCCCCCTGTTCAGCGGCTACGGCATTCGCACCCTGGCCACCACCATGGCCGCCTACAACCCCGCCAGCTACCACAACGGCTCGATCTGGCCGCACGACAACGCCCTGGCCGTCGCCGGCCTGGTGCGCTACGGCCATGTGCTCGAAGCCCAGCAGGTCGCTGCCGCCTTGATCGACGCCTCGGCCTTCTTCGCCGGCCGGCTCCCCGAGCTGTTCTGCGGCTTCGACCGAGCAGATCTTCCTGGCCCGGTCCCGTACCCGACCAGCTGCTCACCCCAGGCGTGGGCGTCGGCGGCCCCGGTGGCACTGGTGGCCGCGATGCTGGGCCTGGACCCCGACCTGCCCGACGGCCGCATCGGCATTGCACCCAACCTGCCATCGCAGTGGGGCGCGCTGCGCGTGGCGAACATCCACGTAGGCGAGCAGCATCTCACGGTCACCGTGGAGAGCGACGGAGCGTGGAAGGCCACCGGAGCCGACGACTTGGTAGGAGACGCTCACCACGGCAGCCACCAGGTGTGACGTCGCGCCGAGATCCACGCGGTTGGGACTTTCGGCCCTGGTGCATGGTCGTCGGCGCGCGCATGATGGGATCTCTCGGGTGCCACCAACCTCTCCCGGCGGCGCCCGTGACGGCCGGGACGCGGTACCGGCCATGACGTCGTGCCGGTGCACCTGCGCTGTGTGCACCGGCACGACGATCCGGATCCGGGCTCGACCTCGCCGGGCTCGCTCGGCAGCGCGACGAGCCCCGGTGCCCAGGTCCACCGACCTGATCTGCGTGCCTGTCAGGAGACCAGCTGCTCTGCCCAGGCGACGATCTTGGTGTCGTCGGCGTCGGCGAACTGGTCACTGATCCAGCGCCCAACGAGCTCCCCGTCCACGCGGCGCACCTGGCCATCGGCGTCGAGCAGCACCCGTTGGAGCAGACCGTGGCTGACCAACGCCGAGAAGGGGTCGGGGTCGTAGCTGCCTGCGTCCACGATCTGGGCGATGTCGGGCACGTCGAGGGGGCTTTCGGTCCACCGCTCGACGCAATCGGCCACCTCACCGGGCAACAGCCCTCCGGCGAGAAAGGCCATGCGGTCGTGATCGGCGGCCACGATCTGGAGCACCTCCCACATCCGTCCGTCCCACGGCCCGTCGTCGGCGACTCGGGCGATGACCTGGGGAGGCACCGTCCCGTCGAAGCTGGCGTGGCGCAGCAGCTCCCGCCGTAGATCCTCGCTGGTCATCGCCATGGTGATCCTCCTCGCTCGGGTGTCAGCCTCGGGGCGTACCCCGGTGACGGCATCGATGTAGGTATCGCTGTGCAGCGTAGGGTGCCCTCGCAGGGTAGGGCGCGGAGGTAGGTCTCAGCCGTCGAGGTCA
>JAKAQW010000143.1:5034-8796 GCA_021819525.1 Actinomycetes bacterium | reverse complement strand
CCTCGAAGGGCACGTTGAAGCTGAAGGTGCCGCCGTCGGCCCCAACCACGTCGTATCCAGCGGTGCCGTAGCCGCTGACCCCATCGATCGGTCCCCACGGGATACCTACCGCCGAGTTCACGCTGCCCTCGTACTGGGCAGTGCCGTAGGTATAGGTGTGACCCTCGCGGTCTACCATCCAAAAGCCGTTGGCGGCACCGGGCCAGTTCGCCGCCCCGATCGCGACGGCCGGATCGGTATAGATGTTGAAGCTACCTCCTGGGGCGGTCGATCCCGAGCCCGACGAAGTGAAAGTGTAGACGGTGCCATCGGCGAGCAGCATGGCATACCCGTTACCCCAGTTCGTCGCCGAGACCACCTCGAGCGTGCTCACCCCAAGGCCGGGCAGCGAACCGTAGAAGGCGGCGTCGCCGTAGGCGAACACCCCGCCGTCGGCGTCGATCTCCCAGTAGCCGCCACCGTCAGGGCTCGAAACGATCGCAACCGTCTGGGGACCACCACTGCCGCCGCTAGCGTGGAGCGAGCCGTAGAGGCCCGCATTCCCGAACGGGAAGACCCTGCCGTCGGCACCCACCTCCCAGTACCCGCCGCCGCTCGGCGTGGCCGCCATTCCCGCTATGGGCGCGGCGAGGGTTTGGCCACCCATGGAGCCATAGAACGGGGCATTGAACGCGAACACCCCACCGTCGCTCGCCACCTCCCAGTAGCCACTCCCACTCGTCGCGGGGTCCACAGCCACACCGACGACCGAGGCGTTGGAAGCAACCGAGTTTGGCGTGGGGCCCACGCCATAGCACAGCTGGCCGACACAGCCTTGGGCCGACGATCCGTTGTCGACCACAGCAGCACCCGCCGCCTGTGGTACGCCAAGATCGATGACAAGGAAAGCGAGCACCGCACAGGCAGCGGCTACCCCACCGACCCTTCGGTTCCGCACTTGGGAACGAATGCTCATCGCGACTCCCTTCTCGTGCTGGCTACATCTCCCGGTTGGACATCACAGGTGTGCTGCAATGAACGCTGCGCATGCCCGACGGTGCCTGTCAAGACGACAACGAGTGCATGGTATGGATACGGATACTCCTCATAGAGCGGGTACTGTTGGCGCAATGGTCTCCACTGCGCCCTGGCCACAACTTGCATTGCTCGAGTCACTGTTACCAGCCGCACACCGCGCCATAGGTTCCATTTGGTTTCGATCAGTAGTTCCCACAGACCGCGCCGTAGGAGTACCAGGGGCCGTTTGGCGGGTTGCTGTCCCACCACCAGGTGGACGTCCAGGTTGCGGAGAAGTCACGTGGTCCCCAGACGACTTCGTTGTATTGGCCGTAGGTCAGGGTGGACTCGCTTGCGTCGGCGATGTAGGAGCCGGTGGAGCACCCAGAACCGCCGGTGTCGTCGCCGAGCTCTGTGTGCCCGGTGTTGCTTCCGCCGCTCATGTAGGTGTAGGCCGCGGCCATGTAGTTTGGGTTGCCGTTGACGGTGGCAGTGCCGACGCAGGCGACACCGTCGGTGATGGCTCTGTAGTTATCGTAGGTCATGTACGGGCAGTACGCGGCGGTGGCGGGGTTCGCCGTGGTGTCAGGGGCAGCGTTCGGGCTCGTGGTGCTCGCGGCGCTGGAGATGCAGGTGCCGGTGAGCGACGCGCTGTCGGTGGTGATGCCTGGGGGGATGGGGGTTCTACCGGTGGAGGTGGTCGGCACGATGGTCACCGCGCTGATGCTGCATCCTCGCTGGCGCAGCGCTGCGCTCCAGTCGGTGTTCTCGATCCCAGCGCGCTGCTCGGAGGCCCACTGCTGCCAAGTGCTCGTCGATGCACCGGGAGGAGGCGGCGGAGGGATTGTCGCTGCGCTGGCCGGTGCGGCGGTGGCGCTGGTAGGAAAGAGCGCCACCGGGGCTACAACACCCAAGAGAGCCGCCGCTGCGGCAAGCCACTTCATTCGACCGAGGCCACCCTGGGCATCCGCTGGCACAGCCCTGGGGGCTCGCCACCGACGTTCGCGTTCTGGCCGTGGTTGCACGCGGCACCTCCTGGTCGACGTCGCCACCTGGCTGTAGTGTACTCTATCATGCAGAGTGGTGTTCGTCAAGATGCTCGTGCCGTCGCAGAGCGTGGGGTACCCTGGAGGTTCGACGACCCGGCTGAAGCGAAGGTCTTTCATGCAACGTGACACGTACCGGCGCGCACTGACCCGCGACGACCCGGTGGCAGGCGCGCTCAGCGCGGTCTTGGAGGTGCGACGCGTGTCGCACCGGGTGCGGGCACTGAGGGCCCAGGCGTGGGTGCCCCTGGTCGGGTTCGGGACCATCGTGCTCGGCGGGGTTGGCGTCGTTGGTGCAGAGCCGCCCCGCGGTCTTCACGTTCACTGTGGCAGGGTTCTCGCACCGAGCACCGTGTCGGCACGGTGCGCTGTGACAGGCGGCACTGCATCGCAAGTCGCATGGTCAGCGGGTCGCTTGTCACCGCACGCGCTGACGCTCACCGGTGAGGTGCCCCTGGCGCTGTCGCTCGGTGACCACTGGTGGTACTGGGGCGCTGCTATGGGTGTCGCTTTGGCCCTGCTGGGCGCGCTTCGGGTCCTGGCCAGGCCGTACGCGCCCCTGGCGCTGCGCTGGTATGCCGTGGCATTGCTCAGCGCCTTGGTTAGCGAGCAAGCCGCACTGCACGCCGGATGGACGACGCCAAGCGCAGGGGTGTTCGCTGCCGGTAGCGGCCTTGTGGTCCTCGCCGCGGGAGATCGCTGTCGGATCATGCTCGGCGCCGGCGGAGCCCTGCTCGGCGCGTCCGCCTTGGTTCGGGTCCTCCCGGCGGTGTCGTCATCGCTTGCGTTGCCGACGACGCTCCCGCCGGCGTCCGCTTCGCAGCTGGCACTGGGGGTTGGTCTGGTCGCGACTGCCATCGTGACCTGGTGGCGATCAGCTCCCCGAGCGCGGTGGCGGATCGCTCACCATGACCTGGCGAACAGGGCTGGCAGTGTCTGAACCACAGGAGGTGAGCAGCGCGACGTCGGCCTTGCAGTCGCTGTCCGATGTCGTTCACCAACGCAGCCGCCTCTGCGTGCTGGCCACGCTCTACGAGGCGGGCCGGTGCGACTTCGCCTTTTTGTCGCGGGTGACCGGTCTCACCGACGGGAACCTCTCGCGCCACCTGCAGATCCTCGAAGAAGCCGGCCTCGTGCAGATCGACAAGGTCTTCGTCGGGAAGCGGCCGCGCACCCTCCTCGAGCTCACACCACAAGGCGTGAGTGCTTTCGAGCACGAGTTGAGCGTGCTGCGAGATCTGCTGAAAGCGGCACGGCCCGCGCGAAGCGGCCGAACGACAGTGACACGCAGACGGCCCACAGGCACGATCCCACCGCCCGTCGAGCCTGAGCCGACCTAGCGGCCCGGTCGCGCTCGCGAACCGCGCCACCCGCGAAGCCGGTGCTCGAACCCGTAGAGGAAGTTCTCACAGCCGGGGCGACTGGGACGTTCGCAGCAGACGAGGGGCGCGGGCACCCGCGGCGGCCAGGGCCGTCGCAGGCGGCCCCGGTCGGCGCCACTGTACCCGCAGCAAACAGGCCAAGCTCCGAATCCTCGTTCGGCTCGCCGCACCGGGTCCCTCCGCCGCCGGCCGGAGGGGCGCAGGATATCGCCCGCGATCCGGCGATAGCCGACGCGTGCCGCTGTCGCTGTGCCCGGCATTCGGGGATACCCCGAAGGTGACGCACCCTCAGCCGGCGAGGTAGCTGCTCGGGTCGACGACACGGACGAGGCGAAGCT
>JAKAQW010000143.1:0-5024 GCA_021819525.1 Actinomycetes bacterium | reverse complement strand
AAACGCCTGCGCCTTGACCCGGAGCACCACTGCGGGCAGTGGCACCAAGCAGGCCCAGTCCGTCGGATCGGCCGCGTCCCACGGCAGGTACAGGCGAGCGTCATGAGGGCGATCGTCCACCTCGACTTCACAGGTCCTCTGGATGGTCACGCGCTGGCGGAGATGACCCCAGCACGTCGCCAGGAGGACCGAGCGCTCCACGGTGTCGATGAGACGCTCGACTTCGGAGTCGACCCTGAGGTTCCCCGATCCGGGCACCAGATGAGTGAGCCCGAACCGCACGATGTGCTCGCCGCCCACCGGAATGGGGCCCCACATCGGCACCTCGGAGCCGTAGGTGATGCTGCGCTTGCATTGAACGCTGGCCGGCAAGCCGTAGAGCGGGACTGCCGTGGTTCGGAACGCGTCCCGAACGCGTCTGGCGCTTGCAGCTGACGCGGACGGGGGATCTCGGCGCCACTCCAGACGGTCGTTCGCCCACTGGGCGAACCCGCGGACCTTCGACACCATGGCGCGAGCCTACCAATGGAGGCGGGGAGCGAACAGTCGATACGTCCCCGGCCCGCTCAGGGATACCTCGCGCACCCGACTTGCTGGAACAGTTTGGGTCCGGGAGCCCGGACGCGGTTCGGGAACCGCTTCGCCACTATCAGGCGATGCACCCTCAGGCTCCGCTGGGGCCCGTGAGGTCCCCATTGCTGGCCTCGGGTCTGTGCTCCACGACCCGGCGTTCGGCAGCAGTGACGTTTCCCGACGCGGCGCACCCGAAAGACACGCAGAATCGCGCTCGACCTAGGCAGTCGCCACGCGATTGCTCGGGCTCGGTACTTCGCGGAAGTGGTTGACGCCTGCTGGCTCGAAGTCGCCATGGAGCACCGCCGGGTCGAGATCCACGCCGCTTGGCCAGGTGACCGTCCGGCTCTCGGAGTCAACCCGCACCTGAGCGAAGTACTCAGGGTCGTCGAGCGGCGCAAAGACCGTCCCATGGTTCGATCCGGGTAAGAGCTCCAGCTCTCCGATGATCCTGGCCGGCACGTCGGCATGGGTCGAGTACGACCGGGCAACGGGGAGCCCGGTAGACGACCGAGTGTCCGAGCTCGTCGCTGATGACGGCCCACTTGCGACTACGGAGCTGGTGATGATGGAGGTCATGGCAGGGGCCAAGACAGAGGGCCGGGAAGAGGACCTGCGCAGACTGCTCTTGCGGTTCCATCTGCTCGCGCTCGACGCGGCGGCGGACTTCGAGGCAGTGGCGCGCATCTACCGCCTGTGCCGGCGAGCCGGAGTCACGCCGCGAGGCCTGATCGACTGCATGATCGCGTCGGTCGCGCGCCGGAACCATCTACCCCGCCGCACTCTCGCCACTCGCCGTCCTGGGTTCCCGCGGACCGCAACATTCGCGGACACCGGCTCTCCGCCAACGGCGGGGGCTACGGGTGTCGCGGCCGCCGTCGAGCCTGGACCTGGTGAAGGGTCACCGGCTGTTGGAGGCAGTTCGACAGCCGTCCCAAGTCCTCCTCATCGGACGTGATCATCGAAGAACCGCGCCGGGATGCAGTGACGACCACGTGCGCGTCGACAACATCCGAGGATCCGGCGCGCCCAAGGAGCTCTCCTACTTCGTGCACCTCTTCAGCTGCGAACGCAACGATCTCGCATCCTCGCAGGAGTCGTCGCAGCTGGACCTGTCGGCTCGAGCGGCTGACCTGGGAGACCACCGGTGCGGTGGTCACAGGGACGGCGCCGAGCTCGAGCCTGGCGCGGTGATCGGCCCACACCTCTCGGTCATTGCGATCTGCGGCGATCAGTAGCCCAGCGTCGTAGAGGACGGTCACGCCGAACGCTGTCCGACGGGAGAGCGCAACTGCTCAGTCACCCGGTGACGAGCAGCCTTGACCTCGTCTTCGGTCAACGCACCGTTCTCCTGCTCCCACTCGGCGACGGCGGCGAGCCCATCACGGAGCAGCAAGGCCCGGCGCGCGGCAGCGGTCATCCATGCCGAGACGCTGAGTCCTTCTTCTGCTGCCGCAGCCACGACGCGCTCGCGAACGTCCGCGTCGACAGTGATCGCCAATTTCGGCGAGGGCCTACCTCTGGGCATACGGAAAGTCTACTACCATAGTAGGAGTGCTTCACCATCCCCTCCACCCGGCGTGCGGAGATAGTCGGGTTGCCAGCGAGCGGTGATAGGGGATGTCGGACTTCGGTTCGCTGGCGGAGTAGTGACGCCGCTGATCGTCCAGTGTTGGTGCCATCTGTGAGGCGCTTGTTCATGCCAGAGGGCAAGGGGCGTTGGCCGTAGGCTGGGTGCCGGTGCAGGACGACATTCGCCGCTGGTTGTCAACACCGTCCACTTGCCACCTTCGGTGACCCACAGACCGCGTGCCAGCACGTCGCGGTCGTTGGGACCCGTGGCTGCCCAGACCCGAGCCACCGGGTCGGGCAAGTCCGGGGCGCAAGGCGGGTAGCCCCGAGGTCTGGCAGTACGCCCTCGACCCGCAGGCGTGGCGTCACTAGCGCCACAGGCGCCGTGGAGCCCTCATCGAGCCACACGAAGAGCTCGCGCCGGGCAGTGTTCCGACCCGTTGCGAGCTTCGTGAGGTTGTCCTCGCGTTCGAGCACGGGCTGGACAGCGTCGGTGACTGTTGGGGGTCCGAACGCCCCTCCAGGGGCTGGCGGCTCCACGTAGACGTGCCCCGATCTGCCGGATGGTGCGGGCGACGTGGCGGCTGGTGCCTAGCGGACCGGGATTTTCACGAGGGCGGCGTAACGGACGGTGACGCCTGCTCCGTCGGGGGGTTCGAGGAGGTAGAGCGAGTGGCCGAGGACGGCGGCCTGCCCGGGGACGAGTCCTAACCCTTGGGCCGGTGGGATGGGGAGCGGGGGAAGTGTTGCCACCACGGTCTCGGCGCCGGTGCTCGGGTCGATCCGGACGATCTCTTGCGAGCTGATGGGCGGTGTCGCCCCAGGCGCGGTCCACTGCATGGTCCACAGGCCTTGCGACTGGTCGCCCACCACGGTGTTGGGGTCGTAGCCCGCTGCGGCGGCATCGAAGACGGGTTGGGGGCTGGTGCCGTCGAATCGTTCGATGGTCTGTTGGCGGCACGCCCCTCGCTGGGTCGGGCCGATCCCGGCCCACAGGTGGTCGCCGCTGGCGAGCAGCCAGCAGGTGTGGGCGGTCGTGCTGGGGATCACCATCTCGGGCGTGGCTGTCCCCGGGGAGACGCGGAACAGCGCGGCCGACGTCGTGCCTTGGATGGAGTTGCCGATCCACAGGCCGGCGCTGTCAGCAGCCATGATCGGGCGGAACAGCGCCGGCATGGCGACGGTGTCGACGACGGCACCAGTCGCAGCGGAGACCTGGAGCAGTTCGGGCCGGCCGGGATGGCTCTGGTTCACGGTTGTGGTGGGTGTCGTAGTCGAGTTGTCGTAGATCCAGAGCCATCCGCCGCCACGGGCGGTGACGGGCCTGGTGTCCGAGTACGAGGTGTAGGTCATGACGACCGGGCCCACCGACACGTGACCGGTGCGGGGATCGACGTGGGCGATCTGGATCGTCGCGTTGTTGGAATGCGGGATGTAGTGGTTGACGGTCCCCACGGTCCGGCCGTGAACCGAAGGGTCGTCGCAGCTGGCTTCGGCGGTGATGGTGATGTGCAGCGTCGCCGGGTCGACCGAAGCGGCCACGCAGGTGGGGGTCTGAGAACGGGTCGTCGACGTGACCTCGCCGGTGAGCAGCAGCGTGTCGGGGGAAGCGGAGATCTGGTCGAAGGCGTAGCCGGCGGGCAGCACGACCGACGGTGAGGCGTAGGCGTCGTGGACGGGCGGGACCGTCGACGCGGCCGACGAGCGTGGGGGCGCCGGCACGATCTGCCCGGTCGGCGGCACTGACATGTGAGCGGGCGGCGAATGCGCTGGAGCGGTGGCTGCAGAAGCTGCTGCTGCCGCAGCGGTGACGAGGACGAGGGCAGCGACCGACACCCAGGGCGCTTTCGTTGGCTGCATCCCCGTCCTCAGCCGGAGCAGCCGCTGCTGCTGTGGCCAGGGTCCGGGTGCCAGGTCGTTCCGCCGCCGGTTGTCTCGCGGAGCAGGCCGTGGAGGCCTCCGCTGCGGCCGGCAACGGCGAGCCAGTCGAGAGGGTTGGGAAAGCCGGTGCACAACACGTACAGGTCGCCGGCGCTGTAGGCGGCGGCGGGCCTCTTCGATCAGCGCCTCGGCCTCCACAGCGTCCACAGCGGGGGGGGACCGGGGGGCGTTCTGCGGAGCTGGGCGGGGCGCTCGGCTCACCGAGGGGAGTCTTCACCGCATCGCCTCGATGATCCGAGCCAGCTCCTCGGGCCGGTACCCGTGGCGGCGGGGCCGAAGGAGCCAGAAGAGGTGTAGCTGTACCCCACCGCCTGGCAGGAGGTGGCCGAGGTGCACGACACGCTGTCGAGGCCGCCCGTCCCCGAGGGGAGCGTCTCGGTTGTCCAGCGCGTGCCGTTATAGGAAAGTGCGACGCTGCTCGGACCGGAGGAGCTGTACCCCACCGCCTGGCAGGAGGTGGCCGAGGTGCACGACACGCTGTCGAGATTGCCCGTCGCCGAGGGGAGGGACACAGTGTCGTTCACCCACGTGGCACCAGCGTTAGTCGTCTCGTAGAGCGCCGGTCCACTGACGGTGTTGTAGCCTACGGCGAGGCACGTGCTCGCGCTTGGACACGACACCGCGGAGAAGTATTCGGCCGGCGCGGAATAGCTCGCCTGGGTCGGCGAGGAGAGGCTTGCTGCCGAAGCTGACGGCGCGCCTACGAGCACTCCGAGGGCACCGATCATCGCAACAGCTACAGAGACACGGCTACCTCGGGCCACGAGCCCCCGGAGCGTGCCTGCTCGCGCACCTGCGCGTCTCGTGATCCTCGTACGCCGCATTGCTCTCTCCCAATCTCCCGGAGCCACAGAACCGACAATTGATGAGCCGACAATTGATGGCGCTACTATGCCTTACCAGTCCCATGGTCGTCCCGTCATCACGAATCTGGCCCT
>JAKAQW010000142.1 GCA_021819525.1 Actinomycetes bacterium | reverse complement strand
TTGGGGTCTGCTACAACCACCATCTTCCCAGCTGAAAGGCACTTTGTCGCGGATGGCGAACTTACGTTCGCGCCGTTACTCGCGGATCTAGGTCTGAGGTAGCGGGCGGCGGCGAGGTGGTTGTCGAGGAAGCCGGTGGCGATGGGATCGAGGTCGGCTTCGTCCAGGCTGGCGATGATGGTGCGGGCGGTGCTCTGCCGCTGTTCGAGCAGCGCGATCGAGGCATCCACGCTGGAGCGACCGGAGCTGGGGAGGGCATTGGCCTCGGCGACCCGGCAGTGGAGACTGTGCTCTCGCCCGCGTCGTGGGGTCGTCTCGACCGGGAGCCCGAAGGCACAGCACGGAAGGCGACACAGCAGCTGGCCGCGCAGCGCGGGGACCTGCATGAGCCGGTCCCACTCCCGCGCCGATAGGGATCGGCCGAGCTGGGGGACGTAGAGCCGGCCGCCGAGAAGCCGGGGCTGGTGCTCGGTTCCGTTGCGAGGCTCGTGGTTCTTGATCTTCGTTCCGTAGGCGAACGACTCTCCCTCGCCGAGCCCGGCATCCGCCCCGGCGATGCCGGCGGCTCGGAGCAGTGGTGCGAGCCCGGCGAGCCGTCCGGCGATCACGCTGAAGCCTTGCTGGGTGGCATGTCGCATGAGCATGAGCGCGTCGATGATCTTCGACGGCGAGTCATAAAGCGGGTTCACGGGGCTGAGTTGGAGATAGACGCCGTCGATCCAATGCGGCAGGTCGTCGACCAGTTGGTGCGCAGCTTCCATCGAAGCGGTGTGGGCCCCGAGGAAGGCGACGCAGGGGCGGGCGTCGGGTAGCGCGGCCTGGGCGGTCTCCAGCAGGGTGAGCGTCAAGGCGTGGACGTCATCGCGCTGGTTGGCTGGGATGACACCCGGGAGGAGGTAGGCGGAGGCGCCGAGGGTGGCCTGAGCTTGGAGGTCGGCCTCGACGAAGCGGTTCAGTGCCGAGCGGTCGCTCGCGCCGAGCGGGCCGGCCGGGGCGTAGGGGGTCCTCGCGAACTTCTCCACGAGGAACGTCCGGGGGTCGTGGTAGCGCCACGCCTGGGTGTCGACCAGGAACGAGACCCCGCGGTCTCGGCACAGCTCGATCGTTGGACCGCCGTGCTGAAGCGCCCAGGGACCTTCGAGGATCGCCCACGGCAGGTCGAGACCGACGCTGAACAGCCCCGGGCCGTCTCGCGGGAGGCACCGTTCGACGGCCTTATAGTTCCGGGCGTCGATTCGAGGTAGGAATCCGTGACCGAGGTCCATCGGCCGCTCCGATACTGTTCGCTAGACGTTCGAGCGACATTATACTGGACATCGACCTGTTGAGTTACACGACTGTAAGGAGAGCGATGGCGGTACTGGGCGGCGTCCTCGATGAGCTGATCGACACCCACGTCGTCGACGCGGGGGATCTGGCTCAGATCACGGGTACCACTTCGCGCAGCGTGAGCCGCTGGACGACGGCCAAGGCGATGCCCCGACGTGAGGCAGAGGACCGGCTCTTGGAGCTCAAGGCCGTGGTCGACCAGCTCCGATCCGTGCTTCGTGACGAGCCGGCGCGGCTGTGGCTGCGCAGCCCGAACCCCGACCTCGACTGGGACAAGCCCCTGGAGTTGATCGCCGAGGGCGAGTACCGCAGGGTGATCGCAGCGGTGCTGGCCATGGCCGAGGGCGTGACGGCATAAGAGCGTGGTCGTCGACGCCGGCCGCCTGTCCACCGCGCCACTCACGCCGTTCAGGGGTCAAGGCTTTCGGCACCTCGGGCCGCGCTATGACCCATTGAGCGGCGAGGGGGCGCGTCTTCACGGCGGTCGGTTCAACCCGCCGGGAAGCTTCCCCGTGCTCTACCTCTGCCAGAGCCGCCCGTGCGCGGTCGCGGAGCTCATGAGGCTCGGCGAACGCCAAGCGATCGGGGTGGAAGGACTGCTCCCGAGGGTCCTCTACCGCTACGAGATCGAGCTTGACCGCGTCCTCGACCTCACCGACGGCGAGGTCCGCTCCCAGGTCGGCCTCCGCACGGACGTTCTCACCGGTCCCGACTGGACCGCCTGCCAGGAACTGGGCGTCGTCGCGCATGCCCTCGGCGCTAGCGGCATCAACTCGCCCTCGGCCACCGGTGTGGGGGAGGTCCTCGCCGTCTTCGTCCAGCACATCGGCCTTGGCCGCCTGGAGCCGCACCTCGTCGAGGAATGGCGCTCGCTCGACCAGCTCGATGGCTGAGTCCCACCCCCTCGACGCATCTCGACCTTCGAGTTACCGACCTGAAGGTCTGACGTCGAACGGTCAGCTGGGCTGAGCGAGCGTGAAGGCGGGCGTCGCCTCCCCCGGCGCTCGGTTCGGCACGGCCTCAAGGTTCTCGGGGTGCCGGAGGTTCACGTGGACGACGGAGAAGGGCGAGCCGCCGTGGAGCTGGCGGAGTAGGTCCCCGACGACGAGGCAGGCGGCGACCGAGCCGACGAAGGCGGCGCCAATGGTTACTCCGGCGATGTCCAAGAGGCCGCAACGGACGGCGGTCTCGTCCATGCCCTTGGCCATGCGATCGGCGACCTCGGATTCGTAGGCGTCCGGCAGCGCTTGGGACCGAGGACGGGGCTCGGGGAAGGCCATGGTCACACCCTCGGGTGCGGGGAAGGTGTTGATCACGATGTCGAGGTAGTCGACCGGGCCCCGGCCGAGTCCTCCGTCGACCACCCAGGTGAAACGATCATCGCCGAGCAGAAATCGGGGATCTCGGCTGTCAAAGCCCGCCAGCGCCACCGTCGGCTCGGATCGATTCGGATCAGCGTGCGGCGTCGGCCGGAAGTTGTCGTCGAAGGCACGGTCGACGATCGCGGTGTCGAGACCGAGACCTTCGAGGGCATCGGCGACAACCCGGGTCTTGCGCCGGTCGACGTCGGCGTCGGTGACGAGGAGCTGGGTCGCGGTGTTCCCGGCGACCACCCGGTCATAGTCGACCAGTCCGACCCGGACATCGGCTGGTGTGGCGTAGGGCAGCATCCCAACCACCCAGGCGTAGGCCTGGCCCAGGTGCCCAAGACCAAGCAACCAGAAGGCGGCAGGAAGGAACTGCAGGTCAGGGCCGATCGCCTCAGCGGACCGCCAGTCCAGGTCGGGACGCCAAAGCGACACACCGACATCACGACGGCCCGGGACTGGGTCGCCCAGCTCCCTCTGGAACACCTCGGAGATGCCGAGCGCTGCGGCCACGATCCCTGCCGGCGCGATCCCGCCACCGGCACGATGAGAGCCGGGACTCTGCACGACTCCTCCGACCCAGCCGTGGTGGGTGACGTGGAGCACATAGCTGCCCACGGGCTCTACCGGAGCGCCGATGGCGAGCGTCGGCAGAGCCGGATCGAGCCGGTCCACGACGACACCGCCGAACCGCTGCACTGCCGCACCCGCGGTGACGCCAGCAGCCCACGGGACATCGAGATCGGGGCCATCGTCGACGACGACGTGCACCCCGCCCAGGAAGGCCCGCCCTCCCGCATTCACGGCGGTCAGGAGGGCCGCCTGCGCCGCGAGATCGCGACCGATGTCGGCCCCGACGGCGACCTGCAGGACCATCGACTCCAGGCACGCTCGCGCCTCCGCGAGCGTGCGCGCCTTGCCGGATTCGAAGAGCAACTTGGCCGTTCGGTGAACGGTGTCCCGGGTGACGTCGGCAGTCATACGAACCGCCGAACGAACAGTCGCGCCGCCGCCTCCGTGCCGGTCCAGCTTGTCCACCCGCGCCCGTCGTAGAGGTGGACGCTGACATCGGAGGGGTCGGTGGGCCGCTGGGCAAAGTGGGGGACGATCACAGCCACATGGCCCTGCTGGGCGACCATGGGGCTGCCCCGGTCGATGTCGCTCTGCTCAACCCACCCAGCGGGGTGAGTGTGAACGTCGCCGACCACCTTGAGGCCGTCGGTCCGACAGAGAGCCCAGAGCTTGTCGTAGGCGAGGCCGTGGAAGTGGATGCCCCCGACCAGGCAGTCGGGGTCGAGGTCGTCGTAATAGATCACTCGAGTCACCCGGGTGAGGTCTCCGTCCTTGCTGGCCAACAGGAAGGCGCCCGACTCGATCGTGCCGTGACCGCGACGGCCCAACTCGGCGAGCATGGCCCGCCAGTCCCTGCGCTTCATGCGCAGGAGGGCGCCGCGGCCCCTAGATCCCCAGATACGCATCGGCGTGGAAGATCCTGTGCAGCTCGTTCAGGATGAAGGTCAGGGTGCGACCCGGATGCCACGCCAGGTGCGGTGCATCGGTGAGCCAGCGTTCGTGGCCCGGAAGGGCAAGCCGGTCCCACGGGGCGTACATGGCGTTGGGAGCCGCGGCCCACCGATCGACGCGGAACAGGATGCCGACCTCGGCGCCCTTGGGTCGGAGCCCCGCCGCCAACGGCTCGTTCCGCTCGATGTCCCAGATGCACCCCGTGGGGGCGGTGGTCGGGTACCCGGTCAACTCGAACCGGATGGCGTACCCAGGCGGGGCGCCCTCACGTGGTGCGGCCGAGACCATGATCGTGACGTGAGGCCACGCAAGCTCGAGGACCGACCAGCGGCCCGCCGCGACCCCGGCCAGGAAGGCACCGGAGTCGAGGTGGGAACGCACGGCGCGCTCATCGGGAGCGATCACGATGTCGGTCACCCGGCGAAGCTGTCCCGCGGCAGCAGGTTGAGAGTGACCTCGCAGGGCCCACCGGCCACCAGCAGCGAGCCGATGTGAACGCCGTCGGCAAGGAAGTGGTCGGCGCCAGGCACGGCGAGCGCGTACTTGGCCCGCTGCTCCGAGGACAGGTTGGCGGCCCTGTCCCCCGAGGCCCAGTGGTAGACCGTCTTGATCGTGGTGCCGGGCCCGTACTCGTGGGTGAAGTCATCGGCGTTGAACCGGATCACGACCTTGACCCGGCGGCACCGGCCACGGTGGACATGGTGGTGATGGTGGATGCCGGCGGCCTCGAAGGTCAGGTCGAGGTCGATCTCCTCGTCCACCTCCTCGATCCAGACGCCGTGATCGGGGTTGGTGGGCAGGAGGAGGGTGCGGACGACGGCCGTCGCCTCGACGACGACGATTTCGGGGTCCTCACCCCCCTCGGTGTGCTGGAACAGTTCCATCAAGAGCCTCCTTCGGCCCGGCATCCCAGCGGCCCCTGGCTGGGGCCTGTACGATGGTGATGCACCTTGTAAGTATACCATCAGATCTTTACCTCAGAGGTAAACGACATGCTCCCACACGCCGATGGACGTCAGGTTCAGCAGCGCCGCACTCGCCGCCTTGTGTAACTCGGAGCGTCGACTCGCGGACCGCTGGGGGGATGAGGCCGGGCGCACGGTCGGGCGACGGCTCGTGGAGCTCTGTGCCGCCGACGCCGACACGGTGCTCCGGCTTCCTGGCGCGTCGGTCCACCAGAGCCAGACGGGCGAGACAGTCATCGACTTCGGCACCGTGACCATCCGGGGCCAGATCAGCGCCGACGGAGCGAGCGGAGATCGCATCGTGATCAGCAGCGTCGAAGTGCAGGGGGGTGCGCACCGATGACCACCGTCGACCACCACGCGTTCCGACCGGACTACGCCATCCCGCCGGGCGAGACCTTGCGCGACCGCCTCGCCGAGCTGAACCTCTCCCAAGCCGAGCTGGCAGCACGGGCCGGTCTTTCGACCAAGCACGTAAACCAGATCATGCAAGGCATCGCTCCGATCACCCTGGAGACGGCCATCGCCCTAGATCGCATCACCGGGGTCCCGGCTAGCATTTGGAACCGACGCGAGGCCGACTACCGCGAAGCCTTGCTGCGATCCAAGCCCCGCGTGCTCTCAGCCGAGGACAAGGAGTGGATCGATGCCCTCCCGATCAAGGAGCTGAAGAAACGCGGCTGCCTTCCGGACGAGAAGGACCCCAGCCGCCTGTTCGACGCCGTGCTGTCATTCTTCGGCGTCGCCGACCGTGCCGCGTTCGAGCGGGTCTGGAAGGTGCCAGTCGCCTCGTTCCGGCGGTCCAGCGCCTATAAGAGTTCGCCCGGCGCGGTCATATCGTGGCTGCGGATCGCGCAGCTCGAAGCCCAGCAACGCAAGGTCGAGCCGTACTCGGCAGCCACCTTTCGCAAAGTGCTTCGTGACATCCGGGCACTCACGGCGTCCGGTGATCCCAACGATTTGGTGGACCTGTGCGCCGCGGCCGGTGTCGTCGTCGTGTTCGTCTCCGGAGTCACGGGATGCAGGATCAGCGGTGCTGCGTGGTGGACCAGTCCTAGCCGAGCAGTGATTGCCCTGACTGACAGGTACAAGAAGGACGACTTCTTCTGGTTCACCTTCTTTCATGAGGCCGCTCACCTCCTCTTGCACTCCAAGAAGCAAACCTTTGTCGACGATGGCACCGATAACGACGTCATCGAAAATGAGGCCAACGCTTTCGCAGCGGACTTTCTCATCCCGCCGGAACACCAAGAACGCCTGCATCGATTGTCCACGGAAGTTGAGGTCAAGGAGTTTGCCGATGACCTAGGGATCGCGCCGGGGATTGTCGTCGGACGCCTACAGCACGACGAGAAGTGGGGCTGGAACAAGGGTCACGGCCTGAAACGAACCGTACGCATCGTCGACGGAGACTGAACGTCGTCCTGCACGCCAACGCCGGGCGGCGCTGCGGCTTGCCAGCCGATGCTGTGTGGCTGAAGGTCTTGAGAACCTCTCGTGGAGTGATTCCGAGTGCATCGCCAGAAGTGAGCCATGAACCTGAAGGTTGCAGACCGAGTGGACGGGTCATGGTTTCTCGGGACTGCTACGGCTGACCGGCAGCATTGAGTAGTGCAGCGACGAGGCGGTTGCATATGCGCGGGCCAACTGCCAGCATGTTCGCAGTCGTTGAGGTCACTCGAGGTCACGAACCGACAGAACCCCCGCCACCAAGACCGCTGGTTCAGCGCGCACCTCGTGCAGGGGTGCAGGCGCCTGACCAGCGGTTTCTCGTTCTGAGGCCCGTCGGAGATGCGGGTTTCTCGGGTGTTTTTCTCGGGGCTTGCTCAGCGTGCCCTGTGCAGGCCTACGCACGGCCTACGCAGGGTGTGCGCTTCGCGATCTGGCCGATGAGCTGCGGCTTCGTGCCGGATGGCGGCTCGCCGGCGCCTACCGAGGTGGTCTTGCGCGTGCATGCACAGGGCATGCGTATGCACTGCCTTGATCAAGGAGAGATCTCGACGGGACCGCGCGCGAAGAACTTCGTGGGTGCCCAGCCTCGCGTCGGGCGTCCTGGGTCCTCGTGTCACGCGGTGCCCCCGGCGCCGTGCTGTAGGACGTCAAAACACCTCGTGCCGGCCAGGCGGACAGAGATCGCGGGCCGGGCCTTCTGCCGTACCGCGCGCGAGCCGCGTACGGTGGGTCTCGGTCTCGATGACTGGACACTCGTTCGCCAAGTCCGATCGGCATCGACGGTGACGGTCAACCGTGGGTGCCGAAAACTCGACTCTGGTGCTGAGCTGGCCAGACGTGACGGCAAGCGGTCAACTTCGTACCTGCGGTAGTCGTGCCGGGATGCCGGTACGACGGCAGGTAGTAACGCGAGGGTCGCCCCAGCCTTGGACGACCTGCTGCCAGCCAGCTGCGTAGGGGTAGGCCAAAAGCGGATCTTCTGACGTATCCGTGGGTGCTGCGACCTGCTGAGACGCGAGCAACGCCGCCTCCCGCCTAGCGTTTCGGACTGTTCAACGGTCTCGAAGAGCTGGGAGGAGAACGGCGTGCTCGGTGCGAGCGTATGGCGCAGGATCGTCGGTGTCGACAAGGCGACCGTGATCGAGGGGGTCGAGGTCACAGAGGAGGAGGATGCGATCGTCGTGAGCGTCCGTCCGCGGCGGGCGACCAAGCGCCGGTGCGGGCGCTGCGGGGTCCGTGCCCCGGGATATGACCAGGGAGAAGGGCGCCGGCGGTGGCGCGCGCTCGACCTGGGCGTCGTGCGCTGCTACCTCGAGGCGGACTCGCCGAGGGTCGACTGCCCGACCCACGGGGTGACGGTCGCCCAGGTCCCCTGGGCCCGCCACGGCGCCGGGCACACCAAGGACTTCGACGACCAGGTGGCCTGGCTCGTCACGCACTCGCCAAAGCAGACGGTCGCAGAGCTCATGCGGATCGCCTGGCGCAGCGTCGGAGCGATCATCACACGGGTCGTCCGAGACGGCCGGGCGGCCCGTGACCCGTTCTCGGACCTCACGCGCATCGGCATCGACGAGATCAGCTACAAGCGCGGGCAGAACTACCTGGTCGTGGTCGTCGACCACGACTCGGGTCGGCTGGTGTGGGTGGGGATGGGCCGTGAGAAGAAGACGCTCGAGGGCTTCTTCGACCTGTTGGGTGAGGAGCGCTGCGCACAGATCCGGGTGGTCTCTGGCGACGGGGCGACATGGATCGGTGACGTCGTCGCCCGACGGTGCAAGAACGCGACGCTGTGCATCGACGCATTCCATGTCGTCCAATGGGCCGGAGAGGCACTCGACGACGTGCGCAGGGAGGTCTGGAACCTCGCCAGAGCCAAGGGGATGCGAGGGTACGCGAAGCAGCTCAAAGGCTGCCGGTTCGCCCTGTGGAAGAACCCCGAGGACCTGACCGCTCGCCAGGAGCAGAAGCTCTCGTGGATCCGAAAGGAGAACGCCACCCTCTACCGGGCCTACCTGTTGAAAGAGCAGCTCCGGACCATCATCGCCACCAAGGGCATCGCGTCGCTCACCATGCTCGACACATGGCTCGCCTGGGCGGCCAGGTCCCGGATCCCTGCCTTCGTCGAGCTCGGCAGGAAGGTTCGCCGCCACCTGTCGGGCATCGAAGCAGCGATGCTCCTCGGGGTGTCGAACG
>JAKAQW010000019.1:1775-36866 GCA_021819525.1 Actinomycetes bacterium | reverse complement strand
GGTCGCGGCACAGGATCAGCCACGCGGAGCCAGGTCGGCACCCGCGGTAAGGCGGGCGCCCGGCCGGATCACATCATGCCCATGCCGCCCATGCCGCCCATGCCACCCATGCCGCCACCGCCACCGCCACCGGCAGCCGCTGCATCGGCCTTCTCCGGCTTGTCAGCCACGAGCGCTTCGGTGGTGAGCAGGAGGCCAGCCACCGAGGCGGCGTTCTGCAACGCAGAGCGGGTGACCTTGGCCGGGTCGATGACGCCTGCCTTCACCAGGTCCTCCACCTCGCCCGTGACGGCGTTCATCCCGGAGGAGCCGGACTCGCTCTCCACTTGGCGAGCGACGACCGCACCTTCGAAGCCGGCGTTGATGGCGATCCACCGCAGCGGTGCATCGAGGGCGCGCAGCACGATCCGAGCTCCGGTCGCCTCGTCACCGTCGAGCGCGGCCACTGCCTTCTCCACCGCTCCACGGCTACGCACCAGGGCGGTTCCGCCGCCAGCCACGATGCCTTCCTCGATCGCCGCCCGGGTGGCGGACAGGGCGTCCTCGATCCGGTGCTTCTTCTCCTTGAGCTCGACCTCTGTGGCTGCGCCGACCCGGACCACGGCGACGCCGCCGGCCAGCTTGGCCAGACGCTCCTGGAGCTTCTCGCGGTCCCAGTCGGAGTCGGTCTCCTCGATCTCCCGCTTGATCTGGGCGATCCGACCGTTCACGTCGTCCTGCGAGCCGCTGCCCTCGACGATGGTGGTGTCGTCCTTGGTGACGATGACCCGGCGGGCCTTCCCCATCAGGTCGAGCGTGGTGCTCTCCAGCTTCAGGCCGATCTCCTCGGAGATCACCTGGCCACCGGTCAGCACGGCGATGTCCTGGAGCATGGCCTTGCGACGTTCGCCGAAGCCAGGCGCCTTCACTGCCACGGAGTTGAACGTCCCTCGGATCTTGTTCACCACCAAGGTGGCGAGGGCCTCACCCTCTACGTCCTCGGCGATGATCAGCAGCGGCTTGCCGGTCTGCATCACCTTCTCCAGCACCGGCACCAGATCGTGGACAGCGGAGATCTTGCTGTTGACGATGAGGATGTGGGGCTCGTCGAGGACGGCTTCCTGACGCTCGGCGTCAGTGACGAAGTACGGGGACGAATAGCCCTTGTCGAACTGCATGCCTTCGGTGAACTCGAGCTCCAGACCGAAGGTGTTCGACTCCTCGACGGTGACGGTGCCGTCCTTGCCGACCTTGTCGATCGCATCGGCGAGGATCTCGCCGATGGCCGAATCGGCCGCCGAGATGGACGCCACCTGGGCGATCTCGTGCTTGGAGTCGATCTCCTTGGCCTGCTCGGCGATGGAGGCGACGGCGGCGGCTACCGCCTTCTCGATGCCCTTCTTCAGCGACATCGGGTTGGCCCCGGCGGCCACGTTCCGGAGCCCTTCGTGGATCAGCGCCTGGGCCAGGACCGTGGCGGTGGTGGTGCCGTCACCGGCGACGTCGTTGGTCTTGGTGGCAACCTCTTTCACCAGCTGGGCCCCCATGTTCTCGAAGGGGTCCTCCAGCTCCACCTCCCGGGCGATGGTGACACCATCGTTCGTGATGGTGGGTGCGCCGAACTTCTTGTCGATGACCACGTTCCGGCCCTTCGGGCCGAGCGTGACCTTGACCGTGTCGGCCAGCTTGTCGACGCCGGCTTCGAGCCCGCGCCGAGCCTGCTCGTCGAACTTCAACATCTTTGCCATGTCACTTCTTCCTGTGTTGACTGAGCCCGAGTCGCTCGTGCGACCCGGGACGGATCGGTGGGGTTCTGGTGCCGATCCGAGCGACCGGCAGCCCTGGGCCCGCTACCAGCAGCGGAGCGGAGACCTGCCGTCCGATCCCGGGCACCGGGACGACCGGCGCCCGGACGGACGGTGACACAGACCGGCGGGTGCCGGCCCCGGCTACTTCTTTGGCTACTTCTTTGCGACCTTGGCCAGGACGTCTCGGCCAGAGAGGATGAGGAGATCCTCGCCGTCGATGGTGATCTCCGTCCCACCGTACTTGGAGTAGACGACGGTGTCGCCGACGGCGACACCGAGCGGGATCAGCTCACCGCTGTTCTCGGCACGGCGACCCGGACCGACAGCGAGGACCTCACCCTGCTGGGGCTTCTCCTTGGCGGTGTCGGGGATGACCAGGCCAGAGGCCGTGGTCTCCTCGGACTCACCGGGACGGACGACGATCCGATCCTCGAGGGGCTGGAGCTTCATAGCAGGTGCGCCTCCTGTAGGGCGTTAGCACTCGAACCTTACGAGTGCTAACCCTATCGGACGCAGCCGGCGAAGGCAACCGCGCACCCTTGCTCGATCCGGCGAGGTGGGAGAGCTGTGGTCTCAGGTTCCCTCGATGGGCGGGTGCTGCTCTGTGCTGCTCTGTGCTGTGCTGTGCTGTGCTGTGCTGTGCTGTGCTGTGCTGTGCTGTGCGCTCGGACGCAGGGCGGAGGTTGGCGCGGCCGGAGGCTGGCGCGGTCTCAGCCCGGTCGAGCAGCGGCAGCTGCCATGGTCCGGTCCCCGGCAAGCGGCAACCCGGCCGACGGGTCAGCTGGGAGATCGAAGGGGCTCGGCCCCACGTGCTCGAGCTGCCAGATCCCAGCCGCGGCCACCATCGCCGCGTTGTCGGTGCACATCGCCCTGCTCGGCAAGAACAGCGGCAGGTCGGCCTCGGCGCAGGCGGTGGCGAAGGCCTGGCGCAGCGGCCCGTTCGCGGCCACCCCGCCGGCCAGGCAGACCCCGGCTGCCGCCTCGGCCTCGGCCGCCCGCAGGGTCTTGCGCACCAGCACGTCGACTACGGCCTGCTGGAACGAGGCGGCCACGTCGGCGTCCGCGGCGTCAGGTTGGCGGCGAACGGCGTTCACTACGGCGGTCTTCAGCCCACTGAAGGACAAGTCGAGCCCCGCATCGGCCATGGCCCGGGGGAAAGCGAAGGCGCAGGGGTCGCCTCTCGTCGCAGCCCGCTCGATGGCCGGCCCTCCCGGGTACCCGAGGCCGAGGAACCGGGCCACCTTGTCGAACGCCTCGCCCGCTGCGTCGTCGAGGGTCTGGCCGAGGAGACGGTAACGCCCTGGCCCGTCCATGGCCAGGATCATGCTGTGCCCACCTGATACGAGGAGCACCACCAGCGGCCACGACAGGGCTCGGTGGTCGAGCAGGGCGGCGAAGCAGTGACCCTCCAGGTGGTTCACCCCCACGAACGGGACGTCCCAGGCAAGCGCCAGGCCCTTGGCCTGGCTGACGCCGACCAGGAGAGCGCCCACCAGTCCCGGACCTGCTGTGGCTGCTACGGCGTCGACCCGCAAGGCACCCGGCGGCGCCGGAGCCTGCAGGCTGGACGGAGACGGAGAAGCGCTCGCCACGGCCATCTCGGCCCGGCTCGCCCCAGCTGCCGTCATATCGATCCCAGCCCGACGGAGCGCGCTCGTGACCACCGGCGTCAGCAGCTCCAGATGGGCCCGGCTGGCCAGCTCGGGGACGACACCGCCGTACGCGGCGTGCAGGTCGACCTGGCTCGACACGACCGACGAGCGCACCACGCCGGCGGCGTCGACCACCGCAGCAGCCGTCTCGTCACAAGAGGTCTCGATGCCGAGCACCAGATGTTCGGTCACCTCGGGCAGCGTAGCCTGGTCTCGATGGCCTCCAGCCTGGCCCGGTAGTCCGCCGAGTCGATGTCACGGGCCCACATGACGACGGCGTCCTCGCCGGTCTCGACGTAGTAGCCCTTGCGCACCCCGACCGGCGCGAAGCCGAAGCGCCGGTACAGCGCCTGGGCGCGGTCGTTGCCCGCTCGCACCTCGAGCGTCAGGTGGGCGATGCCGAGATCAGGTGCTGCCCGGGCCTGGTCGAGCAGGAGCCGAGCCGCCACGCCCCGGCCCCACCAGGCAGGGTCCACGGCCACGTTCGTGATGTGTCCTTCGTCGACCACCAGCATCATGCCGGCGTAGCCCACCACCAGTGGCCCCACCATCGCCACGATGTACCGTCGGCTGCCACGCTGAGCAAGCTCGGACAAGAACAGCGCCGATGACCACGGTCTTGGATAGCAGGCGGCTTCGATGCGCATGACCTGGCGCAGGTGCTTGCGCCGCATGGCCCCCACCCACAGTGCGTCGACCACGTCCGCCGTGGACGGGCCTACGGCAGGTGGTCCCAGCGCACGCTCGGGCCCCGGCGGGCGAGGGTCGGCGCCGTCAGCCATGGTCGCCAGCCCCGGCACGCCGCGCCTCGAGCAAGGCCCGGTCGCCCACGCCACGCAAGCTGTCGCGCAATGCGTCCCGAGCGAACAGCCACCAGGTCTTTTGCCCAGAAAATGGGCTGTTCCGAGCCGATTCGCGACAGCCTGCACGGTCCGATGTGTCAGCCATGGTCGCCAGCCCCGGCACGCCGAGGCGCACGGCGCTCCCAATTGATGCGCGCGTCGGCTTCACGGAGGTAGAACGCCGCCACCGTGGCAGGATCGACACCCCGCCCAGCTCGGAGCTCGGCCACACCCATAGCGCCGAGCAGCTCCACCGAGGGGTAGGCCAACGACGCTGCACCGAGCACCACACCCGGCCGACGAAGCACCTCGGCGTAGCGGCGAGCACCGTCCCCGACGACGAGCACGCGGGGGAGAACGACCCCGAGCGGCCTCGACGGCAGCGAGGCGCCCGACTGCGCCGGCAGCGACGCGCCCGACCGCACCGGCGGTGGTAAAGCTCCGGCGGCTGCCACCAGGGCGTCGAGCACGACAGCCAGCTCCTCGGGCCGACCCACTCGAGGTGGGGATCCGGCGCTGGCCTCCAGCCCGGCATCCAGCTCTTCAGGCCGACCCACTCGAAGTGGGGATCCGGCGCTGGCCTCCAGCCCGGCATCGTCGACCGCCGGACCCGTCAGCGGGTAAGAGGCCCAGAAGACCTCCTGACGGCGAGCGTCCACCACCGCCAGCACTGTGCAGAGAGACCCGGGGACCATGAAGCGGGCAGCGCCGTCGGCCAGCAGGCGCAGGCTGCTCACCGGCACCATGGGCACGCCCAGGCCGTAGGCGAGCCCTTTGGCCGTGGCGATACCGACGCGCAGCCCGGTGAACAGACCGGGACCGACATCGACAGCCACGCCGGCTACCCGGGCCAGAGGCACGTCCGCGTAGCGGCACACCGCCTGCACGCCAGGCGCGACGGTCTCGGCGTGGCGCCGGCCGCGTCCGACCCGTACAGCAGCCAGGACGCCGCGCTCGTCGACCAGGGCTACGCCAGCTGCGTCGGTAGCCGACTCCACGGCCAGCACGATGGTCACGGCCGGCTGGCACCAGCGCGCAAGGCAGCTCGAAGCTCGCCTGCACGGCCGTCCCATCGCTCGCCGCGGGTCCAGAGCTCGACGATCCGCTCACCGGGCTCGGCACCGGGGCGTAGCCACACCGTCAGCAGGTCGTCGCCGAGGACCGACGTGGCGACGTCCCCCCACTCCACGAGGGCCACGGCATCCTCTTCGACCAGCTGGGCCACGCCGAGGTCTGCGACCTCGGCAAGCCGGTCGAGCCGGTAGAGATCCAGGTGCAGCAGAGCCTGCACTGGCGCCAGCGCGCACCGGTACTGGCGCATCAAGGCGAAGGTCGGGCTGGTCACCGGGTCGGTGACCCCCAAGCCGGTGGCGAACCCCTGGGCCAACGTCGTCTTCCCCGCTCCCAGGTCGCCGGCCAATACCACCACGTCACCGGGCTGGGACAGCACGGCCAAGGCACGACCTACCGCCCGGGTGGCCTCAGGTGACCTGGTGACACCCGTCGCGAGCGATGCGGCCCCTGCTCCTCCCAGCTCGGAGGGCTCGTTCGTAGCGGTCACGGCTCCTCTTGGACGCTGGTGCACGCTCCTGCTCCTCCCAGCTCGGAGGGCTCGTTCGTAGCAGTCACGGCTCCTCTTGGAGCGGCTCGGCGTGATCGCCGCGGACCGGCTCCCCCCGAGTCGAGATGCTCGCCCCGGTCGGCGTCGGCACGTGGTCAGGTGTAGCAGATGGCCGGGACCCGAGCAGCGCCTTGGCACGCACCAGGTCGGCGCGCATCTCAGCGACCATGTCGCCGCCACCACGCAGCGCTGCTGCTGGATGGTACGTGGGGACCAGGTGGACCGAGCCGAAGCGGTAGCTCTTGCCCCGTGCCCGGCTGATGCCCTCGGCCGTCCCGAGCAGGGCACGAGTGGCGAAATTTCCCAGCGTCACCACCACCTGCGGGCCGATCAGGTGGACCTGCTCGTCGAGGTAAGGCCGGCACGCGGCGATCTCCTCGGGACGCGGGTCACGGTTCCCTGGCGGGCGGCACTTCACCACGTTCGCGATGTAGCACTGGCTCCGGTCGACTCCCAGCTCCTGGCGGACCAGTCTGTCGAGCAGCTGGCCCGACCGGCCCACGAACGGCGCGCCTTGGAGATCTTCGTGGTACCCAGGCGCCTCGCCGACGAACATCAGCGCAGCGTGAGGATCGCCGACGCCGAAGACCACCTGGGTGCGTCCGGCAGCCAGAGCGCACCGAGTGCAGCCGGCGGCGGCGGCCCGCAGTTCGTCGAGGGCGGACACCGGGCGATGGTACCGCTTCGACGCCCCCAAGCTCGGTCGACGGCGCCACACCTCGGTTCACGAGCCGGCGGCGACCTTGCCGGCCAGCTCGTCCAGGAGGCGGGCCAGCTCGTGGGGCCGTTCCAGCATCGGCATGTGACCAGCGCGCGGCAGCTCCACCAGCTCGGCTCGGGGCAGCCCGTCTGCCAGGCGCCGGGCGTGGCTCGGCGGGGTCAGCCGGTCGTGGCTCCCTACCACCACGAGGGCCAGCAGATCCACATCGGGAAGCCGGGCAGTGATGTCGAAGCTGGCCAGGGTACCGAGCACGCCGGCCAGCGTGGCCACTGGCGTGGGCGCACCCATCGACTCCGTGAAGGCCACCTGCGCCGGATCGGGGTCGGGGCCGAAGGCGAAGCGGGCCGACCACCATCGCACGTCCGCCGAGCGAGCAGGCCCGACACCGATCCGGTCGGCTACCACCATCGCGCGCGCCAGCGCTCCCGAGATCGGGCGGCGCATCCGGCTCGCCCCGCGCCAGCTCGCCAGTGGGCCGGCCGAGGTGTCCAGCAGGGCCAGGGCATGGAGGTGGCGAGCCCTCCAGCCCGATGGGGCCTCGGCAGCCAGCTGCAAGGAGATCATGCCGCCGAGCGAGTGCCCGGCGAGGACGGCGCCCTCCACGTCGAGCGCGTCGAAGACCTGGCGCAGATCAGCGGCCAGACGACCCATCCCACCGCGGAACCCGTCGCTGCCCGGGGTGGAGCGTCCGTGGCCACGGACGTCCACCGCGATCATCCGGTGCCGGGCACCGAGCTCGGTGAGCTGCTGGCACCACAGGTCACTGGACAACGTCGCCCCGTGGACCAGCACGATCGGAGGGCCCGACCCCCGCTCCACCACGTGCGCCACACCCCCGTCGTCGAGATCGACGAAGTGATGGAGCAGGTCGCCAGGGACGACGAAGGCACCTTTTGCGGTCCGAGCTGCCTCCGCAGTGGATCGGGCTACGACCCGGTGCTGGAGCGCCCAAGCGACTGCCGTTCCCGCCGCAACCCCGGTTCCCGCCCCCGCCGCCACGCCGAACCGGGGCCAGCGCCGCCACGTCGAGGTCCTCGGCATGGGCTGCGGAGCGTGGCGCCGTGCGCTCGTCGCCGGCTGCGTGGCTCGGACATGCCTCAGCCTCATATCAACCACCTTCCTGTTCGGCGCCGACCGGTTGCGCGGATCGCACGTCACGGTCGACGACGACCCGGGGCACTCGGGGCCCGATACCGCAGAGGACCTCGTAGGCAATGGTGCCCAGCGTATGTGCCCAGTCTGTCGCACGCAGCCTGGCGCTACCCTGCTGGCCGAGCAGGACGACCCGGTCGCCGGCAGCTGGGACGTCGCTTCCGCAGTCGACCACGATCTGGTCCATGGTCACCACCCCTGCCAGCGGCCGGTGCCGGCCCCCGATCAGCACGGTCCCCCCGGCCTCGAAGTAGCGGCGGGGGAGGCCGTCGGCGTACCCGACCGGGACGGTGGCCACCGCCGCAGCCGAGGGCAGCGGTCGGGCTCTGCCGTACGAGGGGCGGGCGCCGGCGGGAAGGCGCCGGACATGGCTCACCTCTGCGTGCCACGACAGCGCCGGGCGCAGACCAAGGGTTGCGGTGACCTCTTCCAGGGCGTCGCTCGGGGAGACGCCGTACAAGGCGATGCCGCTGCGGACCATGTCGTAGTGGGCCGACGGGTACGCGAGCGCACCGGCCGAGTTCGCCGCGTGACGCAAGATCCCGCGCCGGCCAGCGACGCTCGTCGAGCCGATGGCGGCATCGAAGACCCGGAGCTGTCGCCGAGTGAAGCTCCGGTCCTCCTCGCCGGCGCCGTCCGCCACCGCCAGGTGGGTCCATATCCCACCGAGCGCCAGCCCGGGAGCCGACCGCACAGCGGCTACCAGCGCAGCGAGGTCCTCGGGGTCGGCCCCCGCCCGGTGCATGCCGCTGTCCACCTTCAAGTGCACCGTCCACGGCGCCTCGAGCTGCGCCGCGGGTCCGTCGGCGCCCGCCTGCTCGGGTTCGACGGCCTGTCCGGGTTCGGCAGCCACCTGCTCGGGTTCGGTGGCTGCGGCAGGCTCGGTGGCTGCGGCAGGCTCGGTGGCTGCGGCGGGCTCGGCACCCTGGCCCGTCTCTGCGAGTGCGGCGGCCTCGCTGGTCCCTGGGCCGCTCACGCCGGCGTTCGCCCGGGAGCACCAAGCCCGCTCGCCCGGATGGCCGGCAAGGCCCGGCGGGGGCCGTTGCGCTACGGCCCGGGCGGCAGCCACCCCCGCCTTGGTGTAGAGCGTGGGGGTGAGCCCGGCGTCGCGAGCGGCAGCCAGCGCGCCGGGCGGGGGCTCCGACAACACCAAGATCGGCGCGCGCAGCGCACCGGCACGCAGCGCTATGCCCTCGTCGACGGTCGCCACCGCCAGCCAGCTGGCCCCCCCCTCGAGCGCGGCGCGGGCGACGGCCAGCGCACCGTGGCCGTAGCCGTCCGCCTTCACCACCGCGCAGAGCGCCGCGGGTGCCACCAGGTCGACCAGGAGCCGGGTGTTATGGCGCACAGCTGCCACGTCGACTTCCACCCACACCGGCCGGGTCCGAGACGCGCCGCTCACCCCGGCGCGTCGCTCAGCCAGCGGGCCACCAGCTCCGGCAGGTCGCCGGCCACCAACCCTACGGCCAGGCCCAGCCCGGCGGCACGGCCGTGGGCGTGTGCCGCCGCCGCTGCCGCTTCGACCGGGCCAGCCCCGCGGGCGACGAACGCGGCGATCACACCTGAGAGGACGTCACCGGTCCCAGCGGTGGCCAGACGGCTCGAACCCGACGTCGACAACATCGTCGTGCCGGTCGGTCCGCACACCGCCGTCGTCGAGCCCTTGACCAGAGCCACCACCCCACAGGCCGCAGCCAGACGGCGAGCGGCAGCCACCCGGTCGGCACCCGGGGCCGTGCCCATGATCCGGCGGTACTCGCCGTCGTGCGGGGTGAAGACGACATCAGCCGGGCGATGGGCGCCAGACGTCGACCCGGGGCCGAGCCTCGATCCGGGCCCGGGACCAGAGCCAAGGTCCGGTCCTGAGCCGCTCGCCGAAGCAGGACCGGGCGCCGGATCGGAGCCGGAGCCCGAACCACCACCGGCTGCCGGGGCACGCCCGGAGCCCGTCTCCCGGGCGGCGACCACGGCGGCTGCCTGGGTGGCATCACCCAGGGCGAACAGGCCGTCGGCGTCGACCACCACCGGCACCGGGCAGCGCTCCACCAATCGCCGCACCTCGGCGCCGGTGGTACCACTTCTGCCGAGGCCGGGACCCACGACCACAGCGGCGCAGCGCCGGGCCGCCTCCAGCACCTCCTGCGCCCAGCCGGCTGCGGGCAGCTTCTGACCGACGGCCTCCCCCGCTGGCACCTCGCCCAGCTCGGCACCGGGCACCCCGAGACGGACCATGCCGGCCCCGGCTCGAGCGGCGGCCCGGGCGCACATTGCCGCAGCCCCGGTCATCCCCGGTGATCCAGCCACCACGAACACAGCAGAGCACCACTTGTGGCTCTCGCGGGGCCGCGCCGGCACCCAGAGCCTGACATCGACGTCTTGGACCAGGGCGATGGCGGCCCGCGAGCAGTCGAGGCCGATGTCGGCAACGGTCACCGCGCCGGCGAGCTCGGGGCCATCGCCTTGGAGCAGCCCTGGCTTGTAGGCGCCGAACGTGACCGTGCGCCGCGCCGCGAGCGGCCGGCCCCGCGCCTCGCCGGTGTCGCCGTCGACTCCAGAAGGGATGTCGCAAGCCAGCACAGCTGTGGCATCGGGGACCGCCGGCGCGTCGAAGCTGCCGTGGAACCCGGTCCCCAAGGCAGCGTCGATCACGAGGTCGGCCCTGTCCCCGATCCGATCGGGATGGCGATCGACCGCCACTATCTCCACCGCGGCGCCACGCCGGGTCAGCACACCGGCGGCCACCGCGCCGTCGGCCCCGTTGTTGCCCCGGCCTGTCAGCACTGTCACCCGCTTGCCGTAGGCACCACCGAGCATGTCGATCGCCACCGTGGCCAGGGCCGTCCCGGCCCGCTCGACGAGCACGGCAGTCGGCACCGTGGCACGGGCCTCCTCGTCGACGGCCCGCATCTCCGCCACGCTCACCACAGGCAGCACGGCGCACCTCCTTCGCCTGCCATCTGGTCGTCGCCCACGTCGCCGCTTCGCCTTGCGGCCCGGTCGTCGCTCGCTCCCCGGTGGCCAGGCGCTGGGTGGGATCCGGTGGCTGCCCGGAGCGTCCCGGGAGGTGTCGCCTCGGCCCCTGCCGGTGCCACGGCTTCGGCCCCTGCCGGTGCCACGGCTTCGGCCCCTGGTGGCGACACGGTCTCGGCCACCACGGTGGCCACGGCCACCGCGTCGGTGTGGGTCAGCGACACATGCCAACGCCCTACCCCGGCCGCCTCGGCCCGAGTCGACGCCCGTCCCCTCACCACCAGCACCGGAGCGCCGCTGTCGGCCGCGCCAACCTCGACGTCGTGCCACCTGATGCCACCCACCCCGACGCCGAGCGCCTTCATCGTCGCCTCTTTCGCCGCGAAGCGGGCGGCCAGGGTGGGGACCGGGTCGACGCGCCGCCCGGCTCGGTCGAGCTCCGCCGAGGTGAAGAGCCGGTCGATCGTCTTCGGGCGCCGGGCCAAAAGCTGACGGAACCGGGCGATGTCCACCGCATCGACGCCCACCCCGCTGATCGCCGTTCCCCTGGTCGCCACCCCGCCGATCGCCGTTCCGGCCAGCCGGGCCCCGGAGCCCGCTGGAGCGGTGGCCAGCGGATCCCCCGGCGCAGCCGCCGGCCGGGCTCTGAAGCCGGCTGGATCCGCCGGCCGCGGACCGTGCGACGCAGCCGTCTGACCGTCGGGCGTCGTGGTCATTCGACGGTGACCGTCTTGGCCAGGTTCCGGGGGCGGTCCACGTCGCGGCCGTTCGCCCGGGCCACCGCGTAGGCGAACTGCTGGAGGGGCACCACGTCGACCAGCGGGGACAGCAGCGCCTCGCACCGCGGCACCCACAGCACCGCCTGAGCCAGCCGGGCGGTCTCCTCGTCGCCGTCGTTCGCCACCAGCACCACCTGGGCGCCACGGCTGCGGACCTCTTCTACGTTCGCGAGGAGCTTCTCCCACAGCGGCGTGCGGGTGGCGACCGCCACCACCAAGGCATCGGGCTCGATCAGGGCGATCGGGCCGTGCTTGAGCTCGCCGGCCGGGTACGCCTCGGCTCGGACGTAGGAGATCTCCTTCAGTTTGAGCGCGCCTTCCATGGCAACCGGGTAGCCGACGTGGCGGCCGATGAAGAACACGTCGCGCACCGACCGGTAGCGCTGCGCGACCTCGGCGACGGCACCGGCTCGGTCGACCGCCCGGGCGACCAGGCTGGGAAGGTCGGCCAGCCCCGCCAGTAGCCGACCCGCGCGCTCGGTGTCGAGCCGGCCGCGCACCTGGGCCAGGTGGAGCGCCAGCACTTGGAGGGCGGCCAGCTGCGCCAGGTGGGTCTTGGTGGCGGCCACGCCGATCTCGGGGCCTGCCCGGGTGTAGAGCACGCCGTCGGCTTCCCGGGCCATGGACGAGTCGACCACGTTGCACACCACCAACGTCCGAGCCCCGAGATCCCGGCCGTGGCGAACCGCCTGCAAGGTGTCGACGGTCTCGCCGGACTGGCTGACGCCCACCACCAGGGTCCGGGGATCGAGGATGGGGTCGCGATAGCGGAACTCGGAGGCGATATCGACGTCGACCGGCACCCGGGCCCAGTGCTCGATCGCGAACTTGGCCACCAGCGCGGCGTGGTAGCTCGACCCGCAGGCCACCAGCACCACCTTGTCAACCTGGCGGAGCTCGTCGGGGCTGACCCGGATCTCGTCGAGACCGACGGTGCCGTCCGCGGTGAGCCGGCCAGCGAGGGTGTCGGCCACCGCCTGAGGTTGCTCGGCGATCTCCTTGCTCATGAAGTCCGGGAAGCCGCCCTTGCGGGCTTGCTCCAAGTTCCACGCCACCTCCAGCGGACGGGCCTGCGCCGGGGCGCCGGCGACGTCGGTGACGACGATCCCACCGGGGACCAGCTCGGCGACCTGGCCGTCGTCGAGGGTCCAGAACCGCTCGGCGCGCCCGAGCAGCGCCGGGACGTCGGAGGCGACCATGACGGCCCCGCCAGCCGCGGTCCCCAGCACCAACGGCGACACCCGCCGGGTGGCAACCAGCCGCGTCGGGTCTCCGGACCAGGCCACCACCACGGCGAACGAGCCACGGACCTCGACCAGCGCGCGGCGCACCGCTTCGCCGAGCACCGAGCTTCCCGGCGCTGGACCGTGGGCGGTGTCTGGCTCACTGCCCCGAGGCACCCCCCGGCTGCTCCCGGTGCCGGCAGCGCCCGAGCCCGTTGGGTCGCCCAGCAGCTCGCCCAGGTGAGCCTCGACCAGGTGGACGAGGACCTCGCTGTCGGTCTCGGAGGTGAGCCGGTGGCCGCCGGCGACGAGGCGGGTGGCGATCGCGGCGGCGTTCTCGACGATGCCATTGTGCACGAGGGCGATACTCCCGGTGCAGTCGAGGTGTGGGTGGGCGTTCGCCTCGGTGGGATGGCCGTGGGTGGCCCAGCGGGTGTGCCCGATGCCGGCGGCAGCAGGCGGGGCTGCCTCGGCCAGCTTGCGCAGGTCGGCCAGCGACCGGCTGCCGGCCGACCTGGCTCGCCAGGTGCCCGCCTCTGTGGAAAGCGCCACCCCGGCGGAGTCGTACCCTCGGTACTCGAGGCGGTCGAGACCGTCGAGGAGCATCTCGAGGGCGTCGGCCCGGCCGGTGACTCCGATGATGCCGCACATGGTGCGAAGGCTACGACGTCGGGGCTGGTGCCGTGCTCGGTGACGAGGCAGCAGCCTCCACCACGGCGCGGAGATCGGCCAGGACCTGGTCGGCGACCGCGGCATCGACCGCCTCCACCATGATCCGCACCAGCGGCTCGGTGCCGCTCGCGCGCACCAGCACCCGGCCCCGGTCGCCGAGCAGCTGGCTGGCACGGGCCACCGCGTCGGTCACGGCGCTCTGCTCGGCGACCGAGCGCGGGTCGGCCGCTCGCACGTTGAGCAGGTGCTGGGGCACCTCGGTCATGGCCTGGTCGGCCAGCACGGCCAGGCTGGTGCCCGAACGTCGGACGAGGTCAGCGAGAAGAACTCCGGTGAGCAGCCCGTCACCGGTGGTAGCCAGCGAGCGGAACACCAGATGCCCGGACTGCTCGCCACCGAGGACGTACCCACCGGCGTCGAGGGCTTCGAGGACGTAGCGGTCGCCGACCGGGGTCTCGTGCACGGCGATGCCTTGGGATGCCAGGGCCAGACGGAGACCGAGGTTCGACATGACGGTGACGACCACGGTCTCACCGGCCAAGGCGCCTCGGCTGCGCAGATCCGCGGCGAACAGCGCCAGCAGGTGGTCGCCGCTCACGACCCGCCCTTGGTGGTCCACGGCCACCAGCCGGTCGGCGTCGCCGTCGAGGGCGAGGCCCAATGCCGCACCGCGGGTCACCACCATCTCGGCCAGGGCCTCGGGGCAGGTGGACCCGCAGCCGGCGTTGATGTTCGTGCCGTCGGGCGCCGCTCCGAGGACGGTCACGTCGGCCCCGAGCCGGCGCAGGGTGTCAGGTGCCACCTGCCAGGCAGCGCCGTGGGCACAGTCGACCACCACGGCCGTGCCCCCCAGGTCCCGGCCCTCCAAGGCGGCGACGACAGCCGAGACATAGCTTTCGGCAACCCGCGGGTCAGCGACGACCTTGCCGACACCGGTGCCGGAGCGTCCGGCCGATCCGCCTGGCACCAGGGCACCTGATCCTGCCAGAGCGCCGCGTCGGGCTCCGAGCACGCTGCCAGATCCCCTGGCTTCGCCGTGCCCGGTCGTCCGCCAGTCGCCATCGCCGGCGGAGCCTGCTGCAGCCAGGGCACCGGCGACGACTGCTTCGATGGCCCGTTCGTCGGCGTCTCCGAGCTTGTGCCCGCCGGGTCCGAAGACCTTCAACCCGTTGTCCGCGTAGGGGTTGTGCGAGGCCGACACCACGACGGCCGGCACCTGGCGCTGGGCTGCGGCCCAGGCCACCGCGGGGGTGGGCAGGACGCCGAGGTCGACCACGTCCACGCCCCGGCTGGCGAGGCCGGCGGTGACCGCGGCTTGGAGCATGGCGCCAGAACGGCGGGTGTCGCGACCGACTACCACTTCCGGCGCCGGCAGCACCTCGGCCACGGCTCGGCCCACGGCCAGAGCTACGTCGGGCGTCAGGTCGACGTTGGCGACGCCGCGGATGCCGTCCGTACCGAAACGGACGTGCACCGCCACTACCGCTTCGAGTACTGGGGTGCCTTGCGGGCCTTCTTCAGGCCGTACTTCTTGCTCTCCTTCTCACGGGCGTCGCGGGTGAGGAGCCCGGCCTTCTTCAAGCCTGCACGCTGCCCGGGATCCAGCTCGATCAGCGCTCGGGCGATCCCGAGCCGCAAGGCGCCGGCCTGGCCGGACACCCCGCCGCCGTCGATCGTGGCATCGATGTCGTAGCCTTCCTCGGCCTGCGAGAGGCGCAGCGGCTCGGTGACCACCATACGGTGGGTCGCCGAGGTGAAGTACTCCTCGATGGGGCGGCGATTGACGGTGATGGTGCCCTGACCGGGACGGAACCGGACCCGGGCCACCGCCGCCTTTCGGCGGCCAGTGGTCTGGCACAGGGGCTTGCCCAATTTCGGCCTACGTGACACGGATGCTCCTCGGAGACAGCGAAGGGACGGAGAGATCGGTGATCTGCCTACGGCTAGCTGGCGCCGACCTGGTGACGGCGGGCGGCGGGCAGATCCAACGGTTCGGGCTGCTGGGCGGTATGGGGGTGGTCGGGGCCGGAGTAGACCTTCAGCTTGGCCAGCTGCTGGCGACCCAGCCGGTTCTTCGGCAGCATGCCCCGCACGGCTTGGCGGACGACCTCGTCAGGCCGGGTGCCGAGCAGATCGGCAAAGCGGGTGGCCCGCAGCCCGCCGGGATAGCCACTGTGGCGGTAGGCGAACTTCTGGTCGGCCTTGCCGGCAGTCAGCACCACCTTCGCCGCGTTGACCACGATGACGTGGTCACCGGTGTCGATGTGAGGAGCGAAGATCGGCTTGTGCTTGCCGCGCAGGCGGCTGGCCACCTCGGTGGCAAGGCGGCCGAGGACCATGCCGTCGGCGTCGACGACGTGCCAGGCTCGGGTGATGTCCTGCTGCTTCGGCGAGTAGGTGCGCACGTGGAGGTCCTCTGGGTGCTGGTCCGACAGCGGGTTCGATCCGATGCCGGTGCGTGGAGCGACGGTAGCCCGCGACGGGTGGCCGGGCGTCGGACGCCGGCCCGTCAGGTTACGCCGCCAGCAGGCTCGTCGGCAAGCCGGGACGGGCGCCAAGCCGGGACGGGCGCCAAGCCGGGACGCCAGCCCGAGCCCCGGCCCGAGCTGGGAGCAGGGAGCAGGGAGCAGGGAGCTTCCTCACCGCAGTCGAGCCCCGAGACCTGATGCCCGGGTGACCCGGCGGGCGACGGCGGCGCGGATGGACGACTCAGTAGCCACAATGGTGGCGTGCTCGCGTGCCCGCGTGATGGCGGTGTAGAGCAGTTCGCGAGTGAGCATCGGCGACGGTGGCGGCGGCAGGACGACGACGACTCGGCGCACCTCGGAGCCCTGGCTCTTGTGGACGGTGGCAGCCCACCAGGTATCGACGTCGCCCAGTTGCGACGGGAGCAGCCGACGCCACGCGCCGGCCTCCTCGAACACCACGACCGGGTCGCCCGAAGCGGCGACCACCAGCCCGACGTCACCGTTGAACAGCCGGTTCCGATAGTCGTTCGCGGTGACGAGCACCGGTCGGCCGACGTACCAAGGCTGCCGGCGAGCTGCAGCGGCTCTGCCAGCTCTGCCAGCTCTGCCAGCTCCGCCGCCCATGCCCCGCGTGCCCAGCAGCGCTTCGATCCGCTCGGTCCAGTGCCGCACCCCGGTGGGGCCGTGACGCGTCGCACACAGGACCTTCAAGTCGCCGGCCAGGCGCAGGCCGCGCTCGGCGTCGCCGGCCCGCGCGGCGTCGACCACCTCGCGGGCGACAGCACCTGCGTCGGCCTCGATGGCCGCTATGCCGGCGTGGTCGGTGCCGTCGACCCACCGCAGCTCGCCGTCGGGCGCGTGGCGCAGTGCGTCGACCGCGCGGTCACCGTCGCCTGCTCGGACAGCGTCGGCGAGCGACGCGATGGCTGAGTCGCTGCCGAAGCGGTGGGGACGGTCGAGGACCACGACACATCCGGCGAGCGGACCGGGCGTGGCAGGTGCAGTTGCCGGTGCCGGTGCCGGTGCCCCACCAGCGATGGGCGCTGCCTCGGAGGTCGCCGGCGACGCCCCAGTGGCCCCGCTGGAGGTCTCGACGGTCTTCGGTGCCAGATCCCCAGCGGCGACCGCCGTGTCGGTGGGGGTCGGTGGCGTGATGACCGCTTCGACGATCTCGCCGAGCACGGCGCCTGCTTCGACGCTGGCCAGCTGGTCGGGGTCACCGACGAGCACGACGGTGGCGTCGGGGCGTACCGCGTCGAGCAGCCGAGTGAGCAGGGGCAACGACACCATCGAGAGCTCGTCGATCACGACCAGGTCGTAAGGCAGCGGATCCCGGTGATGCCGGCGCGCCCCAGCTCGGTGGCCGAGCCCGATCAGTCGGTGGACGGTGGTGGCCTCGGTGGCAGCCAGCGCAGCGGCGACCGGGGCGGGGATGTCGGCGGTGCCGAGCTCGGCGCGCACGGCCTCGCTCATCCGGGCTGCAGCTTTTCCCGTCGGGGCCGCCATGATCACCTGGAACCGCGCTCGAGAAGCCCGCTGGCTCTGCGACGGTCCTCCACGCACCGCCAAAGGGGTGTCGGAGCCGGCTTCAGGTGAGCCGCTCGCAGAGACCCCGTCGTCGAGAGGGGGAACGGCGCAAACCGGGGGATCACCAGCGAGCAGGTAGGCGGCGGCCAGCAAGCGGGCCACGGTCCGGGTCTTGCCGGTGCCCGGGCCGCCAGCGACCACCGCCAGCCGCCGCGTCAAGGCCAGCTCGGCGGCGCGGCGCTGGCGATCCGACCTGTCGGGGCCGAAAAGGCGATCGAGGATCACCTGGAGCGAAGGACCGGGGAGCGTGATCCCTTCGCTGCTCGCAGCGCGGCGCACGAGGTCGACAGCCACCTGGCTCTCGTAGCGCCAGTAGCGATCCAGGTAGAGCCTCGGACCGTCGAGCACGAGCGGTTCTACGACACCGCCTGGGGCCTGGCCGGCAAGACGGACCACGGGACTGGCCCGCAGCCGGCCTACCCACTCGTCGAGGTCGGGCCACGAGAGCGAGCCCGCTGCCCCACTGCCCGGACCAGCGACGAAACCGGTGCGGGCGGTGGGAGCACTGCCGGAGACGGGATCGGAGCCAGGACCGAGGACGGGAGCAGGCCTGGTGACCAAACCGGCGACGGGGGTGACGTCGCGCTCGGAGTCGAGCTCGGGGTCGGCACCCGAGGCAGGGTCGAGAGCAGCGCTCACCTCGCCCAGCACGACGCAGACGTGCCCGAGCACCAAGGCCCGTACGGTCAGCGCCGCGGCGAGAAGGACGGTGTCGTCGACGCCACCGACAGCCCGGTCGATCACTTCGGCCACGTGGACCGCCGCAGCGTCGAGGAAGCCGGCCGCGACATACGGAGCCAGCACGCCAGGGCGTGATCCTGCAGTCCCCTCCGACCACGACCTGGTCATGGGCGATCCTCGCAGCAGGTCACTGCGCCGTCTCGCTGCCGGCGAGCAGATCGCTCAGCTCGACGACCAGCTCGGGAGCTACCGCCCATGAGAAGACCCCGTGGGGGTGGCCGTCGATCGCTGGGGTGGCGGCCCCGGACATGCCGCGGACGAAGAGGTAGGCCACGCCTCCTAGATGCACTGCCGGCTGGTAGCCGGGCAGTCGCCATCGAAGGTAGCGGTGCAGCGCGACAGTGTAGAGCAAGGCCTGGAGCGGGTAGTGGTGCTCGGCCATGACTGCTGCCAGGCGACCGGGGTGGTAGTCGCCAACCCCGGGGGGGCCGCCTCGGGGGCTGAGCGTGCTCGTCTTGTAGTCGACGACCACGAAGCGGGGAGGGCCGTCGGGATCGGAGCGGTGACGGACGACCGCGTCGATCGAGCCGGTGAGGTGCCCGGCAAGCGCGACGTCGAACAGCCCATCGGCGAGGCGCTCGGCCCACGGCCGCAGGGGATCTCCAGGTAGCAGGTGGCGCAGCACCAAGGCACCGATCTGGCGGTCGGTCGGGAGCAGAGCCGGCGATCCGAGGTGCAGCTCGAAGCGCATCTCGCGCACGGTGTCGCCCCGGGCGACCTGGCGCAGCGCCCGACCGTCGAACAACGGACCCAGCGGTGTGTGGATCGCGGCGCGCAGGCCGTCCACCAAGGTGCTCGGCTCGATCGGCCAGCGGACGAACCGCAGCCGATCCGCTACCGCTGACGCCAGCTCCTGGTCGAGCTCGGCGGCCGTGAAGTCGACGCACTCGAGCACTTCGTGGACCAGGGTGCCGAAGCGGGCGCCACCAGGCACCGCGCCAAGCGGCAGCTCAGCTGACGACCACGAGGCAGCCTCTGAGACACTTCGCGGCGTGCTCCTTCCGCTCGTGCTCAGCGCCGCAGCGATTGCGCCGCCAGACGGGGCGCCCGGGCTGCTGCTCGTCGTGGTGCTGTCGTCGAGATCGTCAGGACTGGGACTGCCAGAGAGGCCAGAGACGCCAGAGACGCTGGGATGGTCGAAGAGGCTGAGAGCAGCGAGGTCGTCGCCTTCGTCGTCGCCTTCGTCGGCGGCCCGGGCGTCGCCGAGGCTGTCGTCATCGGGACCGGAGGGATCCGCCCTGCGACGATCGGCGATCGCGGTGAACGACCAGCGACGGTAGCTGCGGTCGGGAACCCGGACCGGCCCGGCAAGCCGCAGTACCGGCGGCTGGCGGTCCCCGGCGGGGGCAGACCACACGATCGGGTGCTCTCGGGGCCCACCGACCTCGGCGACGTCGATGATGCCCGTGACGTCGACGGCTTCCGGGCAGTCCACGTCCGATCGGTCGGCGTGGTCGGCGTGGTCGGCATTCGTGCTTCTCGGGCCGAACGTGCTTTCGAGGACGGCCACGGTGTCGTCGATACCGGGGAGGCGCACCTTCTCCGCGAGAAAGGCAGCCTGGTCGATGACGCCTTCGCTGCGGGCGAAGAGGACTCGGGCCAGCGCGCTCTTCGCGCTGTCCTGGGTCGGCGCCCACCACACCATGACCTGATGCTCGGCCCGGGTGAGCGCCACGTAGAGCAGGCGCAGGCTCTCGCCGGCAGCGTCCGCGAGAGCAAGCTGCTTGCGTCGATCGGCGGCCCGGGGGGTCGGCCACTTCTCGTCCGGCACGACGTCGATGGTTCGCTCGTGAGCCTCGGGATCCTGGTAGACGTTCTGACGGGCATGTCGGAGGCCGTGACGCCACATGCCGGGGATACAGACGACGGGGAACTCCAGGCCTTTGGCGGCATAGACGGTCATGATCTGCACTGCGCCGGCTTCGGTCTCGACCCGCCGGGCGGTGAGGTCATCCTCCGGGTCCGCCGGATGTCGGGCCGCCAGATCGTCGAGGAATGCAAGCAGCCCGACCGCAGTGCGGCGGCGGGTCGCAGGGGCCGAGGCGAACAGGCTACCGATGTGCTGAAGGTCGGTGAGGAGACGCTCGCCACCGCCCGTGCTGAGCACTCGGGCACTCACGCCGCTGTCGCTCCACATCACGCTGCACAGCTCCGCTGGCCCTCGATCACCGAGCACCTCGCCCCAGCGCACGAGCTGCTGTTGTAGTCGGCCGATGCGGATATCGTCGGCTGCGGCCAGATCAGCCAAGGTCCAGCCGACGAAGCACGACAAGGCGGCGGTGCGGGCCCTGGCCGGGTCGGCTGGATGCCCGATGGCGTCGAGCAGCCAGCGCCAGTGCATGGCGGCATCGGTCTCGAGCACACTGCCGCTGCGAACGATGGTGACCGGGACTCCCCGGCGCCGGAGAGCCTGCTCGATCGGTGGTCCCTCACGGTGGGTACGGACGAGCACAGCGAAGTCGCCCGGCCCCACCGGGCGCGACGGCTGGGCTGGCCCTCGGGCGGGGAGCCGGCCGGTGTCGAGCAAGCATCGGATCTGCTCGGCCAAGTCGTCGGCCGCCGCAGCGGCGGCGGCGGCGGTGGCCACCTGCCCTCGAGCGGTGCGAGGGATGTCCGGACCCACTGCGGCACGGATGCGCACTGCGGGCAGCGCCCTCTGCGGGTGATCGGTGCTGACGAGCCGTCGATCCCGGTGCTCGGGCGCGGCGGCGACCGGCACGTAGCCGATACGGGGGTCGCCGAAGGTGACGCCGTCGAAGATGCGGTGCAGGGCGTCGACCATCGCACCGTCGGATCGCCAGTTCACGGTCAACGTGGCGCGCCCGATGCCGGGCTGGTGGGCGGCGGCGAGGTACGTGTGGACGTTGGCACCGCGAAAGGCATAGATCGCCTGTTTGGGGTCGGCCACCAGCACGAGGGCCGAACCGGGCCGACCTTGGCCGAGCACGGTATCGAAGATGTCCCACTGGACCGGGTCCGTGTCCTGGAATTCGTCGACGAGCACCACCGGGTACCGCCGCCGCAAGGTGTCCACGGCGGCCGGGCTGGCACCGAGGGTGCGGCGCAACTCGGTGAGCAGATCGTCGAAGGAGACGGTGCCTGCTCGCCGACGGCGCCGGTGGACCCCCGCGACAGCTTGGTCGACGAGCTGGCGCCTGCGCAGCACCGAGGGCGCGAGACCGCTTTCGTCAAAGCCTGGGACGATGCGGATGCCGGGATTGCCCATGACGGCGGCCACCAGGCCGGCAAGGGTGTCGATGTCGGGAAGCCGGTCGACACCGCCGGGATCGGCCGTCGCCGCAGTGACCAGCAGGTCGGCGCAGACCGAACCGACGAGCGCCTCGGTGTCGTCGACCAGCACAGCGTCGGCATCGCCCGGAGCAGCCGCGCCGAGGGTGCCCAGCACCTGCTGGGCAAAGCTGTGGATGGTCGTGATGGTAGCGGTGTCGAAGTCGGCCACCGCCGTGTCGAGACGCAACCTCCGGCGCCGTCGCTCGTCGGGGTCGGCATCGCACAGCACCCGTAGGACCGGGTCCTCGGGCAGGGCACCCGAGGGCCTGCTCAGCTCCGCCACGGCATCGAGCAGCCGGGTTCTCACCCGTTCGCGCAGCTCCGCGGCCGCAGCTCGGGTGAACGTGACCAGCAGCAGCTGCTCGATGCCGAGACCCGCCTCGGCCACGTACCGGGTGACGAGCCCGGCCAGCGCGTAGGTCTTGCCGGTGCCGGCGCTGGCCTCGAGGGCGAGGCGACCCGTTGGCAGCGCGCCGGTGAGGCAGAACGGCATCGCGGGCGCCGAGGACCCCGGTTGGGCTCGAGGCGATCCCCGTCGCGAAGCGGGCGGGTCGGTCACTGCCAGCCTTCTCGGGCCGGGTGCGCTGCTCATCGCAGCTTCAGCGCGGTCGTGTCGATCGCGCCCCAGAGGTAGTTGGCATAGCGCAGCGCCCGGCCCGGAGCACGTCCGGGCGGGTCGTCGTGGCGGGCGGGCATGGCGAGCAGCTCCTCGAGCTCGACGGGGCCGAACGCGACGCGCAGCGCGGCGTCGTCACCATCGCCTCGGCCACCGAAGCGCCGCCACGCCTCGCCGATGCCTCGCCCCCGGTGCAGGGCGAACGAGAGCCTGGGGAACAGCGGCAGAGGCTCGCGCCGACCACGAACGTAGCAGTCGGCGGCCACCGCCAACCCTTCCACCGCTCGTCGCCGGCGCTCGGCCGGGGTGTCCCCGGGAACGGCCAATTGCAGGGTGTCGATACCGTCGCCGGCCTCGTCGCGTCGGACGACCACCGACCGCCACTGAGTGTGGGGGTCGGTGCCGGTCAGGGCCACGAGCGCCAACCAGGCCGCCACCTGCTGCTTGGGCGAGCTCCGACTGACCGTGACCGTGGCCGGACCTGGCCGGTCCGGCCCGCAACCTCCGCGTACCGTGCCGACCACCTCGATGCCTTCGTCCAGGACCACCTCCACGCGATAGCCGGCACCGGCCTCGGTGCCGGCGTCGACATCGACGGCAGCAGCCGCCGTAAGGAGCTCGTCGACTCGAGCCCGGATCTGCCCCACCTCCCTGTCTCCGAAGCCACCTGGGGGGAGCTGGCCGCGGGCCCGTTCGACGCGGGCCCAGCAATCGGGGCTCAGGCCCGAGACCCGGGCGGTGACCAGCCGGTCAGCCATCGCCCACTCATCGAGCGGCGAGCTTCTGGTGAAGAGGTCGTCGGCCACATCGGCGTCCTCACGAGGGACGAACATCCCGAGCTCCTCGCGCAGGTAGAAGGCCACGGGATGGGTGAGGAACGCAGTGAGCTCGGCGAGCGTGACGGTGGCGCTGCCAGCGCCAGCGCCGGCGCCGGCGCCGGTGCGCGGTGCTGTAGGAGCGACGAGCACCGGGGACGGTGACCTGCTCGGCCCAGGAGCCACGTGGTGGCGCCCGAAGCGAGCCCTGGCGCCGGCCAGGGACTGCGGGTCGAAGCTCCACGGGCCGGGTCGGCCGAGGGCACCGGGGGTAAAGCAGCGGCCGTCGAACGGCTGGCACGGGTGCGCCGTCTCCAGACGAGCGCGGTAGCCGGCTCGCCACCTCGGATCCACCGTGGCCAGCACTGCGCCGTGCAACTCGGCATAGGCGGTGGACGCAGGCACCGGGGCGTTCGTCCGGGGGTCTCGACCGGTGCGGGTGACGACCAGGCGTTCGCCGGCGGCGAGGACGCCGTGGAGCAGCGCCAGGCGCATCTCGCCCCGGGGGTCGGGGTCCCCTGGACGGGGATCCGCATCGACCAGGTCGTCTCCGTCCGCCGTCGGCGAATTGCCGACCAGGGCCCCTTCGTCGAGCCCGAGCACGCACACCACCCGGTACGAGAGACCGCGAAGCGGCAGCAGCGAGGTGACGGTGATGCCGCCGCGAAAGAAGTCGGAGCGGACCGGCGAGCCCCGCAGCCGTTCGGCGAGCAGGCGTCGCACGTCGGCCAGCGCGAGCAGGGCGGAGGCCGGAGCGCCGCCCACCACGGCCTGATCGGCGATAGACCGCAGGAGGTCCTCGACTTGCTCGATCTGCCAGCGGTCCTCGACATCGACGCCGAAGAGCGCTTCGACCGCGTCAACCAGGACAGCGCACCACTGGGCGACCGGCCGAGGAGCGACGACCTGGTCGACCAGCTGCTCCACGGTCGCCATCAGCGCCGCGAACCGCCCGGCGACGGCGATGTCGTCACCTTCCACGCCGAACGGGGCGATGCCCCCCACCGCCAGCTGGAGGTCGTCGTCTCCGACTGCCACCCCCATGAGCAGCTGGTCCAGCCCGCTTCGCCAGGAGCTGGCCGTGAGCTCGCCGGGAAGTCCCCACCTGGCACGATGGGTGCCGTCGAGCCCCCAGCGCACGTTGGTAACCTGGACCCAGTGCTCGAGGGTGGCCAGCGCCTCGTCGTCGAAGGCGAACCGGCGGCGTACCGGTTCCAAAGCGGCGAAGGCGAGCAGGTCGGACACGGCGCACCGGCCGGCTAGCAGCTCGAGCAAGCCGTCCAACGCGCCGAGCACGGGCGACGTCTCGCGCAACGACCGGTCGGTGACGCGGTAGCGCAGCCGGGGTCGCCGGGCAGCCCCCGAGACAGCGGCGTCGTCGTCAGCGATGCCGCCCGCCGCGCCTGTCACCACATCGTCCGGCGCGGCCCCTCCGCCAGTCGTGGAGCCCTCCGCCGACGGCCCGAAGCCGGCCTCGACCAGGGGCGCGAATTGCCCGATGGCCGGGCACAGAACGACGATGTCCTCTTCGCGCAACGTGGGATCGTCGGCGAGCAGGTGGCTGATCGCATCGCGCAGCACATCGACCTGGCGCGCCGGGCCATGGCACGTGTGGAATTCGACCGACCTGTCCTCGGACCGTGGCGCCATGTCGCCGGCCGGTGCCTGGTCGGCACGGATGTCCCGCTGAAGACGCGCGAGCACGGTGCAAGCCGGGATGGCGCCGCCGTCGAGCGGCTCGCTCACCGTCGCCGATGGTGACAAGTGCGCGCTCAGCAAGGCGTTGCGCTCACGTACCGGTCGCCCCCACGAGCGAAGCAGCGGGTGCTCGACCGCTGACCGATCTGAGCCTGCCCCGCGTTCGTCGAGGTCACGGTCTCGCCGCGAGATCGCTGGCGCCGAGCGCACCACACCCCTTCGCCGGACCCGTTCGAAAGCGACAGGTGATGGGTCGAGCAGCAGCAGGTGCACCTGGCGGTGCACTGCCAGTGCATCGAACAGGTCCAGCGCGTGCCTACCGCCGGGTATGGCCGTGACGCCGAACACCGTCAGTCGGGGCGGGAGCTCCAGCGACAGCGTTCCCGACCGCAACTGCCCGAGCAGCTCGGGCAAGCGCTCCGGCGGGCTGGGCACTCCGACAACACGCCGGACGCAGCGCCACAGGTACGGCTGCCAGCGCTGATGGTCGGCGAGGGGGCGGCCACTGGCATCCACGTCGCGACCCGCTTGCCACTGAGCCACCATGTCGGGCCGCCACAGTGCATAACGGTCCAGCACGTCGGCCAGGCGCCTCGCCCGGCCGAACCAGGTGGCACCCTCGGGCAGCTCGGCCAGAGGCCCGAGGCGCCGGTCCCCCTGCCGGTCCTGCAGCACCTCGAGCACAGCCCATACCAGGCGGTCCACCTGCCAGGGGTCGACCGACCCGGACGCTTCGCCGTCCCCGAGCACGCACTGGCGTAAGGCCCCCGGGTAGGTGAACCGCACGTTCGCCACGACCCCGTCATCTCGAGGACCCGGGGCCTCGGCACGGTCGAGCTCACTACCTCGGGCGCCCGCTGGTCGAGGGTGCCGGACTCGCGACGCCCCGAGCGACCGGGCGAGCTCCAGGGCCAGCCACCGCCCCATGGCCGCGCTCGGAACAGCCACCCACTCCGCGGCCATCGGGTCGTCGGCTGGTTCGCTCAGCATGCCGGCCAGGGCATCGGCCAAGGGCGACACCGAGCTGGCGGTGGTCACCTGCAACACGCCTGCACCCTATCGAGGGGCTGTCACAGGCATCCGCGACCGGCGACGGCCGGGGGGCTGGGTGGCACTCCCGGATCCGCAGACGTCCTGCTTCGAGGCCAGCGTCGGTCCGGCCAGGCTTGGGGGTTCGACCAGGCTTGGGGGTCCGGGCAGGCTTGGCGGTCCGGCCAGGCTTGGCGTTCCGGCCAGGCGTGGCGGTCCGGCCGCGGGTGCCGGCTCGACACGCGTGGCGAACGGGCGATCAGTACGAGCCGCCAGAGGGCCTGGCCGATGGCGGGCTGACGGCGCTGCGGATGATCGGCTTGCCCGAGGGGGAGACGACGTACCAGAACCCGCCGAAGCTCTCGATGCCTTCCCCGGTGACATGGCTGGAAGTGTCCTCGTAGAAGAAGTTCAGGTGCCGCCCGTCGTAGGTGAGCACTCGCGTCCCCCCGGCGAGCAGCGTGGTCGACAGCATCGACGCGTGCACCCCGCTCCCCGCCGGCGGCACGGACGACGCGTCCACCGCCGGCCATTCCGAGAGGCAGGCGGTGGTGCACGCTGCCGGCGCTCCCGTGCTCAGGAGGTGGACGTAGACCGGGCGCCCAGCCACCTCGAGGATATCGGCCCCCACTTTCGACGAATGGACGACCACCACCTTGGCGCTCGAGCCGGAGCTGCAGGCGCTCGCAAGCAGCGCTAGCGCGATCAGCACCCCCAAGAGCCCGATGGAGCGGGGCTTGATGCGTTGTCGAACGCTCTTCATCTGCTGAGCTCCACACCTCACGTTCAGAGATAGGCACGAGATCCGCGCACGGCGAGAGAGCCGCCCCTCGGCGGCACGAGCAGTAGTAGATGGTCGTAGCTGCATGCGTACTTGGTAGCACGAGTCGGGCCACAGCGTCCTACCAGCCACTGCCAGAAGCGCGAACGGGGTACCGGGCAGAGCCGGGGCCCGGGACCGGCCAAGAGATCCCACCCTGTTGCCACACCTCACGAATATCATCCTGGCATGACCGCTTCGACGCGCCCTCCGTCGCCCCGCCAGGCGAGGGGCATCGCATCGGTCCCGGTGAGAGCGCGGTTACTGATCGGTCCTCTCGAGCTCACTGCGCTCCTCGCAGCCGTGGCGTTCCCTGTCGGGACCAGCGCTGGCGAGCTCGGAATTCCGGACGTCTCTCCGACACGGCCCACCTGGTGCGCCACGGTGGCCAGAGGCATGGCACCGTTCGATCTCGTGCCTGGTGCCGGCACTCGGCGGTCGTCGAGGCGCCACGGAGCGCGACCAGCGGATCCGGCGACGGCACGTTCGAGCCGGTCGTGAACTTCTCGGAGACAGCCGTGCGACTGCTGCTCTTCTCGGACCTGCATCTCGACACCCCGTTTCGCTGGGCTGGCCCCGAGGCGGCACGCGACCGCCGGCGAATGCTTCGGGAGACCCTTCGCCGGATCGCGCAGCTAGCCGACGAGCTCGGCGTCGACGCAATGTGCTGCAGCGGGGATCTCTACGAGCACGAGCGGTTCTCCCCGGACACCGGAGAGCTCCTCCGGGGGACGTTTCGCGAGCTGCATCCCCTGCCTGTGGTCGTCTCCCCCGGCAACCACGACTGGTACGCGCCGTCGAGCTTGTACCAGCAGGTCGCCTGGTCGGAGAACGTCCAGGTGTTCTCCGAGGACCACCTGACCCCGCTGCCGCTCGCCGACGGGCTCACGCTGTGGGGAGCTGCCCACCGGGCGCCTGCAGGCACCCGGAACTTCCTCGACAACTTTGCCGTGGACCGTGGCGGCGTGCATCTCGCGCTGTTCCACGGCTCGGAGCAGGTAGGCTTTGCAGCTCAGGAGCAGGACAAGGTGCCACATGCCCCGTTCCGAGCCGAGCAGATCCCCGCGTCGGGCCTGCACCACGCGCTGGTCGGCCACTTCCACACGCCAGTGGACGCCCCTTGGCACACCTACCCGGGGAACCCGGACCCGCTCGAGTTCGGGGAGCTCGGAGATCGCGGCGCCGTGCTGGTCACCGTCGCCGGCGACGGAGCCGTGAGCCGCACGCGGCACCGGGTCGCCCAGTCGGTGGTAAGCGACGTGACCGTGAACCTCGACGGGACGACCCACTCGGCGCAGATCCTCGAGGCGGTCCGCGAAGCCCTGCTCCCCTGCGAGGGGTTCGTTCGCGTGACGCTCGACGGCGAGATCGGCCCCGAGGTGGACCTTCGCCCAGAAGACCTGAGACGCGAAAGCGTCGCGCCGCACCTCGCAGGGGTCGTCGTGCGCCTCGGTGCGCTCAGCGTGGCCTACGACATCGCCGCACTGGGCGAAGAGCGCACGATCCGCGGGCAGTTCGTCCGCGACGTGCTGCGTGCGCCCGAGCTCACCGACAAGCGCCGCCGCCAGGTGCTCGTGACGGGCCTGCGTGCCCTCGACGGCCGGCGCGACCTGGAGGTGCGCTGATGCGTATCGAGTCCGTCACCGCACACGCGTTCGGCCCGCTGTCAGGCGAGACGCTCGAGCTCGCGCCGGGAATGACCGTGATCGTCGGCGACAACGAGTCGGCCAAGTCGACCTGGCACGCGGCGATCTACTCCGCTCTGTGCGGACGCCGCAGAGGCAAGGGCCAGCCGACGAAGGAGGACCGGTACTTCGAAGAGCTCCACCGGCCATGGGATGGCGCGCAGTGGCTGGTGTCGGCTGTGGTCGTTCTCGACGACGGAAGACGGATCGAGCTTTGGCAGGATCTCGGCGGAAAAGTGGACTGCCGTGCCACGGATCTGGCACTTGGCAGGGAGGTATCGAGCGAGGTGGTGCACGAGGGCGCGCCGGACGCGGCGCGTTGGCTCGGGCTCGATCGCCGCACGTTCGTGGCCACCGCGTGCGTCTACCAGGCTCAGCTCCTGCACGTGCTCGACGGGGCCTCGGGGTTGCAGAGCCACCTCGAACGGGCTGCGGCGACCGCGGGGGCTGACGCCACCGCGACCGAGGCGCTTGCTCGCCTCGAAGCATTTCGCGCCGAGCACGTCGGCCGCGACGACGCGAGGAGCATCCGCCCCTTGCGCCGCGCGACCACACACCTCTACGAGGCGCGCCTGGCCCTCGAAGAAGCCCGCTGTGCCCACACGCGCTACCTGCAGGCCCTGGAGGAAGCCGACCACCTGAGAGAAGAGGCCGACGCGCACGAACGTCACGTCGCGCTCTGCGAGGCAGCGGCTGCACGCAAGCTGGCGGACGACCTCCGCACGCGATACGGCCGCGTCGTCACCCTCGAACGCAGCGTCGGGGGCGTGGCGCCGCCGCGAGCCCTGGGAGCCGACGCGCTCTCCACCACCGTGGCGCGAGCGCTCGGGGCTCGCCGGAGCTGCCCGGAGCTGCCCGCGCTCGATGGGCCCTTTGCCGCTGAGATCGAGGCGCAGATCCACGAGCTGCCCCCCATGCCCGACGGCCCGCTGGCCGTGGCTCCACAGACCCAGCACGCCTACGACCAGCTGCTCCACAGCGAGCAGCTGCTCGAAGCCCACGACGCGACGAGGCCGATGCCCCCCGCGCCGTCCGCCCCGGGGGCCCCGTGCCCGGGGGCGTCGCTCCCGGCGGCGCCGGTCCCCGGGCCGAGCGCGGCAGAGCTGCTCGAGCTGGCACAGGCATTGGACGAGCCCCCGCCCACTGCCGACCCCGCCGTCGCAGACCGGGTGCGGATCGTCACCGAACGGCTCCGCCTGCTCGACAGCGCCCATCGCCGCTCGATAGCCCTGCTCTGGGTCGGCTCGCTCCTCGTGGTAGCCGGTGCGCTCGGAGCCACCCTCGGCCCTCGCTCGAGCGGTGCGCTCGCCCTGCTCGGCCTCGTGCTCATCGCCACGGGAGCGCTCTCCCACAACCGACGCACCCGTGCTGTGGCACAGGCCGAGCTCTCCGAGCTCCATGCACATGAGGCCCGCGCTCGCGAGCGCGTGTCGAGGATCACGGTGGCCCGCGAGCGCGCCGAAGCACGCTGTGGCGAGCTCGAGATCGCTCCGGTTCCCAGCTCCCTTCGGGCACTCGTCGACCAGCTCGCCCACCACGACGCGTACGAGGAGCAGCTTCGCACCTGGGGACACAGGCGAACGGTGCTGGTCTCCGCCTGCGAGGACGCAGCGGCACGGCTTCGAAGTGCCCTGGTGGACGCCGGCGACCCTGTCGACGAGGACGTGCTCGTGAGCTACGCCGTGCACGAGGAGCGGTGCCGAGCACGCGCAGAGGTCGCCGGGGAGGCCAGGCGGCTCCCTGGACTGCAAGCCCAGCTCCGCGAGCGCAGGCGTGTAGAGGAGCTGGCAGCGCGCGCAGCATCGGCCTGCCGAGCGGCCGACGACCAGGTCCTCGAAGCGGCACATGCATGCGGTCTCGCCCCGGGCTCCCCCGACGAGGCAGCAGCCGCGCTCGGTGCTTGGGAGCAGCATCGCCGAGGAGATCTCGAACAGCTCGACACCCGCCAGCGGCAGTGGGCTGAGCGCGAGGCGCTGCTCGGTGGCCGGAGCGTAGAGGAGCTCGCTGAAGCGCTCGCGACCGCCGAGGACGACGCACGAGCCCGCGCGGCCGACTTCGAGGCGGGCGAGATCACCACACTGGCCGGACAGGACCTCGCGTCGAGGCTCCCGGCGCTGCGCGAGAAGGCCGCAGTGGCGAGGACGGCAGCTGCAGCGGCAGAGGGCGCGTCGGGAGAGCAGGCCAAGACGTTGCCCAGCGTCGCCGGCGCCGAGGAGACGCTGGCGGCCGCTGAAGTCGAGCTTGCCCGTGTCCAAGAGCTCGACGAGACCCTCATGGCGGCGAGCGAGCTGCTCACAAGGGCCCAGGAAGGCGTGCAGCGAGACGTCGCACCGCTGCTCGCAGCGACGTTGAGAAGCTGGCTCCCGAAGATCACTGCCGGCCGCTACGTCGACGCAGCAGTGGACCCGACGACCCTCGAGGTGAAGGTGTGCGGCGCGGACCGCCGCTGGCGCCGAGCCGACCGGCTCTCCCACGGCACGGCCGAGCAGGTGTACCTGCTCCTGCGGGTCACCTTGTCACGGCACCTCACCGGTGAGAGCCGCGCATGCCCGTTGCTCCTCGACGACGTGACCGTCCAGGCCGATGCGGCCCGAACCACCGAGATCCTCGAGCTGCTCCACGAGCTGTCCGCCGAGCAGCAGATCGTCGTGTTCGCCCAGGAGCGCATCGTCGCACAGTGGGCCGAGCGCCATCTCCTCGGACCCGCTGACGCCATCCTGGAGCTCTCCGTCGTGAGCGCCGTGTGAGCGACTGGCGACATGAAGAAGTGTCGCTGCCGCGACGCGCGCCACCCACGCGCCGGGCACCGGCTACCATGCTGCGGATCCCCGATCCTGGCCAAGCCGGGTGACCATGGCGAGTGTCGGGAGCACCCGCGACGATCCCGACACGCGATGTAGACGGAGCAAGGGCTCGATGGAACGCGACATGACCGGACCCGATGCCATCGCCCGACAGCGCCGACGCGCCCGACAGCGTCGCTTCCGCCTACGACGAACCGTAGCCGGCGCGGTGCTCCTGGCCGTGGCGGTCACGGTGCTGACGACGATCCACAGCAGCAGCTCCGGCGCCGGCACCCGTCACCACGCATCCACATCGCACGGCACGGGCACCACGGCCGAAGCTGCGCCATGGACGCCGAAGTCCTGGGTGGCGTCGCTCGAAGCGAACGTCCGTGGTCAGCCTGGCCACCTCCAGCCCGGATCGAACCCGGCCGTGCTACCCGGACCGATCCTCATCGCCGACCGGAACAACTCCCGGCTGCTGCTGGTGGACCCGAAAGGGCAGATCCTGTGGCAATTCCCCAGCCCCGGTGACCTCGCTCCCGGCCAGAGCTTCATCTCACCCGACGACGCGTTCTTCTCGCCGCGGGGGCACCACATCTTGGCTACCCAGGAGTCGGACTTCGTCCTCACGGAGATCTCCCTGCGCACCGGCCACATCGTATGGCGCTACGGCCATCCCGGGGTACCGGGATCGGCACCGGGCTACCTCGACAACCCCGACGACGCCATGCTCCTGCCCAACGGCAACGTCCTCGGAGCCGACATCAAGAACTGCAGGCTGCTGTACCTCTCGAAGACGACCCCCGTCCCGCTGCACATCTACGGCGAGACTACGCCGTACTGCTATCATCAGCCGCCGGCCCGCTTCGGCAGCCCGAACGGGATGTTCCCCATGACCAACGGGAACTGGCTGGTGACCGAGATCAACGGCGACTGGGTCGACCAGATGACGCCGTCGGGTCGCATCATCTGGTCGGTGCACCCACCGGGCATCTCCTACCCGTCTGACACCAACGAGGTGTCGCCAGGGGTGTACCTCACTGCCGCGTACACCAAGCCGGGGGTGGTCGAGGAGTTCAACTCCAGCGGCCAGCTGCTGTGGCGCTACGCCCCGACCGGAGCTGCTGCGCTCGACCAGCCGTCACTCGCGTTGCCATTGCCCAACGGGGACATCTTGGTGAACGACGACTGGAACGACCGGGTCATCGTGATCGATCCGAAGACCAACCAGGTCGTCTGGCAGTACGGCGTGACCGGCGTGCCCGGATCGGCCCCCGGCTATCTGTACAAGCCAGACGGCGTGGACCTGGCCCCGCCATATTCGCTCGACATGACACACGCCTCCACCATGGGCATCCCGCCGTTCTCGGCGCCATCTTGACCCTTCGGCACCATCTTGACCCTGACGTACCGACGGCCACGGGCGAGGACGCACGAGGGATGACACTTCGCCTCGCTGTCAGGCGAAACGGCGAGCGTCCGTGGCAGCGTACTTGGCCACGACGTTGTCCACATCGGCAGTAGCCTGCACGCGGCCGGCAATCCCTGCGAGATCGCGAGCGGGGATCGCGCAGGTCATCTCGTGGGGCTGCATGCCGGTCCTGGCACGCGAGAGCGCACACCCCACGCTGGCCGCCGCGACACCCTGCTCCTTGGCGACAGCGACGATGTGGCACTGAGGCTTCCCTTCGATGCGCAGGCCGGGGATCGCATCGGACAAGACCATCATCTGACGCCCGTTCACCCTCAAGAGCACGACATCGGGATCAAGGGGGCTCTCGGCCAGCGGGCCGTAGACGATCGACACCGGCTTCTCGGACACCGTGGGTATCTCCGGCACCATGGACATCGTCACCCAGCCGGAGCTGAGCAGCGCGGACACGTCGTCGTTCCCAGCGATCTCCTCGAGGCTCTTCACGCCGTGGGTGAGCGACCCCACGCTGCAGTTGCCGTGATCCTCTGGGGCAGTCGAGAACGTTCGGGCCGCCGCGTGCACCCAGAACACGCAGCCGGCGGGCACCCGACCGCTGCGACCATCGGCAGCAGGCTCGCTCATAGGTGCATCGAACCCGGAGATGCCAGCCGGCTCGTCGTCGGCAAAGGTGATGGCCACTGGAGCGATGTCGAGGTGCAGTGCCTCGGTGATCACGGTAGCCAGAGAGCGCCAGTCGGTGGACACGTTGCGAACCTACCACGGAAGGCCGCGTCGGAAACCTAGGAGAAGGACTGGTTCCCGCTGCACAGCAGCACCCTCGGCAAGCAGGCGCTGGGAGATCACCCGGCGCCTTACCCGTGAGCCCAGACCGCTCCAGCCAGGTCCCGGTCTCCCGGCACGAGCACGTCGATATCGCCCGCTCCCGCGAGCACGACGAGGAAGCCGTCGTGCGGGTCGGGAGTGAGGCCGTGCGGGTCGAGAGTGACCGGCTCAGCTGCGAGCACCTGGGACAGTTCTCGAGGCAGAGCCGAGCCACCATCTCCGGTGGGCCGGCGGCACGCCACCATCTCCGGCGGGCCGGCGGCACGCCACCATCTCCGGCGGGCCGGCGGCACGCTGCTCACGCCGAGGAGACCGGCACCCCGACTTCGGACAGCGCGGCGAGGAAGAGCTTGTCCCACTCCCCGGCGCTCGACAACGGCCACGGCTCCGGCTCGGGTTGGTCGGCGAACGTCGCTTGCACCACTCCGAGCACCGACGCAGGGTCAGGCGAGCAGGCAAGCGCTCCGCCGTTCTCGAGCTCGTGGATGGTGTTCTCGCGGCCGTGCCCCGGGACGACGTCGAGGACCACCAGCCGCCGGCCGACCACCCGTGCCTCGTGACAGGTCTGGCCTGGCGAGGTGACGACGGTGTCCGCAGCCGCCATGAGCTCGGGCACCCTGTCGGTCATCCCGAACGCCCGCACCTGGGGGAAGGTCGCGGACAGCGCCATCAAGCGCTCATGGAGGCGGACGTTTCCTCCGGCCACCGCGAGCACCCAGTACCCCGCCCGCGCCAGAGCCCGAACGGTCCCGGCCAACGGCGCGAGGCCCCAGCCTCCGGCCATCACGACCACGCACGGCGCGCCGAGAGGGACCTCCAGCGAGCGCCGGGCCACCGAGCGATCCGGCGGTGCGAAGAAGGCAGGTCGGACTGGTGGCGGGAGCGTGGCGATCGCAGCGCCGGGGTCGTAGCGACGGACCGTCGCCGCCGCGAGCGCCGAGCAGACGACGTAGAGGTCGATCCCCTCACGTACCCACATCCGGTGTGCGCACGCATCGGTGCACACCGTGACCGCAGTGACCTCCCGTCGCTCTGCCTTCAAGCGAGCGGCCACCGCGACGCCGGTCGAGAAGACCGGCAGCAGCAGGGTCGGACCGTCGAAGGGGCCAACCTCTTCGAGAAGCGCCGGCAGCATCCGACGGCTCGAGGCTTCGGTCATGGCGCGCGGGAGCCAGGTGCCGGTCCGCAGGTGGCTGAAGTGGAAACCGTCGTAGACCGTCGGGATCGAGAGCATGCGCCGGAAGAGCGCCGTCCCAGCCCTCGCCCCGACGCTCCCGAGCAGGGCCATGCAGTCGAGCGTCCGTGCGGTGATGCCACCTGCGCGCAGTGCCGCGCCGCATACCTCGGCGACAGAATCGTGACCCCTCCCGATCGAGCCCGACAGGACGACAGCCGAGCCGGAACCTTCGGGGAAGCGGTGGGCCGCGACCGAAGACGGGGGCGTGGGGCGTGGGGCGTGCTCTTCCTGGTCGCTCTCCTGTGCCATCTCAGCACCGCCCTCTCCTGTCTCGTCCCCATCAGAACGCCGCGAGGGGGCCGTCAGCCGTCAGCCGTCAGCCGTCGGAGAAGTCACGACTGCGCTCTCGAGGCCCACTCCGGTAACTGCCCTATCCTGTCCCCCCTTGACCACGCTGTGCTGTCTCGTCCCCAGGACTGTTCACTCCTGTCTCGCGCCGAGACCGCGCGCTGCGGTCTTGTCCCAAAGACAGTGTGCTTCGTTCCGTTCCCGACTCGAGGTGCCCGTCTTTTCTCGACCGCAGAACGCGCGAACTGCTCCTCGGACCGTCCATCGCCACGATGCCGGCGCCGACACCGTGCCCGGTTTCGCGAGGTCATCGAAGGCATGGGGCACTCCCGGGCGCGAGACGGCGAGATCGGC